>PATG01000022.1 GCA_002713555.1 Planctomycetaceae bacterium | reverse complement strand
GATTTGTTCTGCTGCATAAGTCTTGCGGGGCATAGCATCCAAAACGTTGATCCTCTATCAATGCATGGACTCGGTGAAGGGGGCTAGGTCACGGCCATTCTGGAACATCTTGACTCACTTAGCGAAGACGATTTTGATAAGCCAAGTCACGCACCCGAAGAATTTGGCGATTTTTTTGCTGCCGTAGGAGCTTGTTTTTCTGCCATGGTAACCCACGTGAGTTTCCATGCGGGTGAAGTTGCCGATGCACGGCGTGCAGCAGGGCGTGCTCCATTGATGGCTTAGCAGGCGGTCTGGCAACATCTGCTGCAAGTGTATCATTTCCAAGTGCCAGTACTTGCAATTGAAATGCGCCTGTTAGACGGATTCTCCGGCTAACCAACCGGTGCTGAACGCTGCCTGAAAATTATAGCCACCGATGGGACCATCCAGATCAAGGATTTCACCAGCGAGATACAGCTTGGGACAGATTTTGCTTTGCATTGTTTTGGAGTCGACCTCCCGCAAATCGATTCCTCCGGCAGTAACTTCAGCTTTCTTAAATCCTTGTGATCCACGGATTGGGATGGGCATTCGCTGGAGCGAGTTCAACAAGAGATGGCGGCTTTTTTTAGACAGTTGGGCGACACGTTGATTGTCAGGGAGATGGGACTCAGCCAACAGAGCGACAGCCAAACGCTTGGGCAGCCATTGCGTCAAAACGGCCAGCACGGTCTGTTTGCCGGCAGAAATTTGTTGGCTCAACTGTTGTTCATGGAGTGCTGGCAAAAAATTACAGACGACCTGCCAGTTGTTCGCGTCGGGTCGTGCTGTGATAGCCCTGCTGACATCCATAATCACCGGTCCCGACAACCCAAAGTGGGTAAATAAAAATGAGCCACGTCGTTCGGCTAACGGTTTGAACTGCGGCTGGTCTCCATCCACGATCCGCACCAGGACATCCGGTACCGTCACACCGCGAAGCGCCTGGACCCAAGCGGCATCTGAAAGCAGGGGCACAAGTGCGGGACGAGGAGGCACGATTCTGTGACCGAATTGTTTGGCCCAGGCATAGCCATCGCCCGTTGTTCCACAGCCAGGATACGATTGTCCGCCGGTGGTAAGTACGATTTTGTTGATTTGAAAAGATTCCTGGGTAGTGTCCACCTGAAAGCCATTTCCAGAGTGTTTGATTTCGCGTACGGGTTCTTCGAGAAGTAATTCAGCTCCACTGTTTTGGAGCATGCGCTGGAGTGCTACTACGACATCGACTGCCCGATTGCTGACAGGAAAAATCTTGCCCGTCGATTCTACCTTTGTCGGTACACCCTCTGTTTCAAAGAGTGTTACTAATTCATCCGGACCAAGTGCAGCGAGTGCCGAATGTAAAAAAGAACCTTGCCGTCCAAAGGCTCCGACAATGCCTTGTCGGTCGGTTGAATGAGTAAGATTGCACCGTGTGCCACCCGACATGAGAATTTTCACGCCCGGTTTGCGGTTTTTTTCGAGCAGGACCACGGCCAATCCTCGCCGGGCCGCCCGTATTGCAGCCAAGAATCCGGCGGCACCTGCACCGATAATCGCCACGTCGTATTTTGCCATGAGGGGATTTCCTGGCACCGGAAGTTAGCCCGGATGAAATATCCGGGCTAGGCCCTGGGTTCGACCAAAGTACGGCCAAACGTCTGCCCGTCTAGCATTGCGGCCGCCTGTCGCGGTACTTCGTCAAGCGATATTTTTTTTGTGAAAGGTTCTAGATTATCAAGACGCCAGTCTGAGCCAAGCCGTTTCCAGATTTGTAAGCGATTGTCGTGTGGACACTGGGCTGAATCAATTCCTACCAGAGTGACTCCACGCAGGATGAATGGATAAACGGTAAGGGGTAAGCCGTGTCCGGATGCTAAACCACAGGCAGCAACACAACCACGGTGTGATGTACTTCGCAGTAATGTCGCCAGCGTATTACCACCGACAGTATCAATAGCGGCAGCCCAACGGGTAGGCAGGAGTGGTTTTTCTGAGGAATCGCAGACCGATTCACGAGGAAGTATTTGCGATGCGCCCAACTGCTGAAGCATCGTCGATTGTTGGGGTTTGCCTGTGATGGCTGTTACCTGATAGCCCAGCCTGGCCAGCAATGCAACCGCTATAGAGCCTACCCCACCTGTCGCCCCGGTAACCACGACTTCGCCCCTGTCGGGACCAATGCCATGGTGTTGGAGTGCCGACACGCATTGCGCAGCTGTAAAGCCGGCGGTTCCGTAGGTCATCGCGGTGGTGGGTGTCAGCCCGGCAGGCATGGACACCACCCATTCTGCAGGGACCCGCAGATACTCGGCATACCCGCCCCAATGCGTCGTTCCCAGTTCGTACCCAGTAACAAGCACCGCATCTCCTGGCTGGAAATGAGCAGAATCACTGGCGACGACGCTACCCGCCGCATCGATCCCTGGTACATGAGGAAGCTTGCGGACCACCCCCGGATGCGCCTGGCAAGCGAGTGCATCTTTGTAATTAAGAGTGGACACGTCTACTTGGATCAGCACGTCGCCAGGAGGCAAATCATCGGGGCCAAGGGTTTCGACGGCAGCAGAAACTTTCTCCCCATTATCACGCCGTACCATGAGGCAATCGAATTGTTCGCGCATCGCTTGTTACTTTCTTGCTATGCTAGAGCGATGGGAAGCTGGTCTATTTTTGCAGCAAGAATAAAATCGTTTTCAGATAGACCACCAATGGCATGCGTCCAAAGTTCGACCGACACATTCCGATAGCCTTCGATATGCAGATCGGGGTGATGTCCATCTTCTTCGGCAACTTCGGCACAGAGGCCAAAAAATGCCATCCCTGCCATAAAGTTTTTCACCTGCCAGTCTTTACGTATGCGCTGGCCATCGTGTGTTAAATACCAGCCTGTAAGTTGCTGGAGCTGCTGCTCAGCCAGGTCAAGCGGACAAGGGTCCACACCTCCTTCACACGGGAGGCATTTCTTTTTGATCAGTTCAGCTGGAGTTTGAGTTTCCATTGAATTAGTACCTCATGTTGCAGCAAAGATTGTGAATGCAGGTTATATTATCTGCCTAGGCGAGGGTTGGCGTCAATCGGCCGTATTTAGGAGAAGGTGATCATGAAACCCGAAAAAGACTTGAGCACCCTGGCATCCCAAGTGACTGAACTGGAAGAGAAACTTTCTTTTCAGCAGCGTACGCTTGAAGAACTCAACGAAGTCGTGCTGGCCCAGCAAACGGAGATCGAACGGCTTGGGCGTGAGTTGTCGAATTATCGAAAATTGACGGAGGAATTGCTTGAGCGCAACCCGGGCGAAGATTTACCTCACGAAAAGCCCCCTCATTACTAGCCCGCATATTTCGAAAGATCGTTTAGGGCCGGCGTATTTGATCTTCCATCAACTGACGCGCTTCCTGCGTTGCACTGGACCACTCGCCAGCTTTGGCCTTCATGACAATTTCATTCAGCCAGGTGGCCTCCTGGCTGGTGAGTTGCCCTTGCTCGATTGCCGTATCGAGTTGCTTTACAAAATCCATGAGTTTGGCATCGTCCTGCCGATTGCAAATCGAATACAAAGCTTGCGCATACTGATAGGCGCGGGGGCTGATCTCTTCATAACCCCCACAGCCAACGAGCAAGCAGACTATGAGCAGGCAAACCAAAAGCAGACGGTTCCTAGGCATAGATTTCTTTTCATGCTGCAGAATATGAAATAGTTGCACCCACAAATGATAACTGCCACAGAATCTTAGGCATAGCGATGTGTGATCCTTGTCAAAAACACATTGCTAGGATTATTTTTTTCAACTGGCTTGCTCACGCTCGCAAACGCCACAGCGGGCGTTCCCTGCCGGGTTCTAAAATTCTTCGATTAAATCGTCTTCGTCCATACTCGATAGTTTGGCAAACAGAAGAAGATTAATGTCACTCGAAATAAACCGCACGGAACCGTCTCCCAGACCCACCTGACCACCACCCGGATGTTCGGAGAACATTTGGCCAACATGATAGGCCGGAAAGTTAACCGGATGAATGATCGGATTTTGGGCAATATCGACTTCGCCACCCGATGGACCGGCATGGACCAAAACCAAAGTGGCAGCAGAATCGGGGCCATTATCGAGCGATGAAAATAACGGATGCGTGTAGGCACCAGGAATCACACCCACCCAGGTTTTTTCACTTAAGGCAGAGGAATGCTCGCCTAAAAAAATAGTATTTGAGAGTCCATCCGTAACGTGTTTTGTCGCCGTTCTCGAATTGCGATAGAAAGGCCCATCGGCAATTTGAGATACGTCTCCGTGGTGTTCTACGGTTTTGACTCCATCAGGACGACCTTTGAAAATGTCAAAAAAGATCTCTTGCTCACTCGCACCCCCGCATTCTCCCCAGCATGATTCCTGGCCATGACTGGCTACATAGTTCGAACGTCCCACAACAATTTCATTCCCATTGAGGATCAATGGATTGCCCGTTTCATTGCGTATGACAAAAGGCTCTTTTTCACCGCTGGCCGACGGGCAAAGAAACAATTCGAACGAAGTATTGATCAAAGGCGCGTGTTCTGGATTCCAGATAGGTTTAGAAAAATCAACGCTTAGTGCCACATTGGATTGCTCAAGATAACTTAGCAACTGCGCTCCCCAACCCCAACCAGGACATGCATCCCACGTTTGTGAATCAATTTGTGCCCAAGCGGGAGCTGTCCCATTGCGGGTTGAGAAGGATTCGTAGCCTGAAGGAAAACGCTTCATGGCCGCGTGGTAGCTATGCATGGCTTTGATCTGCTGGCTAAGATTGTTGCCACAACTCATGCGCCGCGCCGCTTCACGCGCTGCCTGCACGGCCGGTAGCAAGAGTCCGATCAGCACTCCCATGATGGCAATGACGACCAATAGTTCGACGAGTGTGAAACCGCGTGTGGACCGACCGAAAAATGCATTGTTATTCGACATAATGTCACCCAAAGAGTGATGCCTAGAAAAATGTAGCCAATGCTACACTTTCAGTATTGTAGCAGAGGCTACATCTTGTGCAAAGGGGGGTATTCGGCTGTTTTTATTGAGGATCGCATTTTGTTTGGGCCCTTGTCTGGCAGGTGATCCAATTTACGATAGAAGCTTCTGAGGCGTTACCCGCTGAGAAATTACCCATGGGAAACAGAGATGGCACGGACCAGGCAGCAAAATCGACATTCACGGACCCGGTCTGACCATGCTACGGAGTTGGCGGAGGACTATGCTGAGGCCATTGCCGACCAGATAGACGCCCAGGGAACCTGTCGGGCCGTTGACCTGGCAGCTCAGTTTCAGGTAAGCCACGTTACGGTCAATCGCACGATTGGCAGATTGCAACGTGACGGGTATGTCACCACCAAACCCTACGCCCCTATTGAGCTTACCAGCAGTGGCCAACGGCTGGCGCGTGCCTCGCGCAAGCGTCACCAGGTGGTCTACGAATTTTTCCTCGCGATCGGAGTCAGTGAAACTACGGCCGCAGCCGATAGCGAAGGCATCGAGCATCACGTCAGCCCCGAAACCTTGGCAAAGATGCAGGATTTTTTAGAGAAATCATCTTAAAGAGCCTCCGCCAAGCGCAATGATGCTATCACCCGAAAATCGTTCAATAAACAATCCGACGCATAATAGGTTTGCTCTTCCAAGCCGTAAAAGCGTTTTTTGAAATCGGCATGGCCTCTGAGATTGTAGAAAAAACGATTCACCCACCAGGCATTGAGTCCACGGATCCAGCTTAAATGCACCAACGGATTCGCGCGAAATTCACATCTTGGATTCCTGCCCGGGGAGAGAGTCCCAGCATGACGCACTCGCGTCCCTCCTGCTGTAAAAGTTCCATGCCAAACTTCATGATGCCCTCTTATGCACGTAGAGGTGCGTCCGGTAAGCGGCGTTTTACTGCGGGCGAATATCCCAGGATAAGACCATCGCGATAAATTGGGTCGAAAAACACAAAGGCGACGATTTCGCCAGCCGGATTGAAGAGAAAGAACTTGCGCACATCGGGTTCGTCAGTCAGAACCAAAGGCCGATTAAAAAAATGTATCAGGCGACGGGTTTGCCGAGTGGATTGCCAGGTTTCAGAAAGGTGTCTCACCTCTTCCAGGTTTATATTCCGCGCGTAGGTACCTTCTTGCAAGGTATAATTATTTTTGGCAAGCGAATTTGTTGCATGACACAGGCGCTCTTTTTTTCGGCCTTCAAAATTATAGTCGGACAGATTGATCCTAGTGTCGCAGCCCAATTTGTTAATCCAGAAATTGCATCGCGTAAGAATTTCCGCTGTGGAGCGCCCCATTTGCCAGAAGCACGTTTTGTGAAACTGCCCAATGAATTTCCAGAGGAGGGGTTCGTGGAGTTCGAAAGGTTCCACCGGATCGGCCCAAACACAGGTGACGCCCCATTTTTTGCGATAGGCTAGATAGCACTCTTGATGCCAAAAGTATTCAAGGCCTTCCTGAACGGCAGTCGACTAGGCTTGCGTAAAAGTGCCAAATTGACGTACGGATGCCAACCGTCGGTCCCGCTGCTCAAGTGTCAATGCAGCTCCCTCCAACGAGAAGGTTTGCCAGCAATGTGCTTAGGAAAGTAGCCATTGGTCATCGTCTGCGGTAAAAATTGTCGGTGCTTTAGGTAGATTGCCTAGTTGAAAGTTATTGCAAAACTCATCAGGTGTCATTTCCTGCCGAGGGCCCAGGCCGCACCATTCTGCGAGTAGACCCACGATGCGCTCGGTGTGGACCCCTTGCTCGAGGTAGTGCACGAGCCGACTATCACCGTGTCGTTTTGCCAACCGCCTCCCATCTTTGCCAATCACCATTGGTAAATGTGTGTAGGTTGGCAGGGGGCCGAGTTGCAATCGTTTGTAGAGGAGCAATTGGCGGGGTGTCGATGATATTAAATCATCGCCTCGTACGACCTGGTCAATCCCTTGGCGCGAGTCATCAACCACGACAGCCAACTGGTAGCTGGATAATTTAGTTTTTGTACGTACGAGAAAATCACCCACAGTCTGCTGAACATTATGGCTTTGCAGACCGGAGAACGTGTCCTTAAATTCTATAAATCCCTCCGGTACGCGGAGTCTCCAGGCGACACCCTCGTTTGACAAATCGCTGCTGCTGCAGGGCTCAGGGTGCAAGGGACGACACGTACCCGGATAGCGTAATTCATGATCCGATGCATGGGGAGCCGAAAGGCTGGCAGCTTCGATTTCACGACGTGTGCATGCGCATGCATAAATGTCTCCCAGCTCTGCCAGTTGGGACAGGGCCCCCTCGTAGGGCGACAGGTCTTGCAATTGGTAATAAGGTCCTTCGTCCCAGTCGAGTCCCAACCATTCCAATAATTGAATGGTCTGTTCTATCGAGCCCGCTTTTACGCGTGGCCCATCAAGATCTTCGATCCGCAAGACGATTTGCCAGCCTTGCTGGCGTGCCAGGGCCCAGTTCACCAGAAAGGTCCGCGCATTGCCCAAATGCAGCGCGCCGGTGGGCGAAGGGGCTAGACGTGTGCGGGAGAGGGTCATGGCTAGTATGTTAAACGCAGAGTCAGCCCAGACGCAGAGGGGCGGTGAAGAAAATTTTGTAGCAGTGAGGAGAGAGGAAATTGAATTTCAGAGGACGCGTTGATAAGAATAAGGCCCATTTCCCATCTCATAATGCCTGCTCGCACAACGCTAAGGGTTCCCTGAAAGTTCCAAGTGATTTCTAAATAATGATTTACTGCAATCAAATTATAGTGAACGAGCGTCGAAAACGGCGAATTCCGTAATTGAATAATATTAAGTATTATTGATATATTTACAGTTTATAAGGATGAGCCCATGTCCAATAGTTAGCCGATTGTTATCGCGAAATTCATGGTACTACTCGTTCTTCTTCGCCACCAGCTAACCGCCGTTCAAGTTGTGAATCAGTGTCTGCCCTGGGGATCTATTGTAGAGACCCTCGGCCAGTGTCGCATTTATTCAAAAAAACGGCGATATCTGAAAAAACGTTTGTTGCCTTCCCTGTGGACCGGAAAAACGCTTGTCACCACCTCCCCAACCAAAGCTGCGCTTCGATACCCGAACGCATGAAATATCCGCGCTAGATGATTTTTGTAAGAAGCCGAGTGACTACCTCAGGTGTAAGCTCCCGCAGGCTATCGATGACTAGATCAGCATGATCAAGTTCTTTACGTGTTGCAGTTCCTGTGAGGCCAATGCTGATCATCTCAGCCTGATTGGCTGCTTCAATTCCTGCTGGCGCGTCTTCTACCACGCAGCATAGCGCTGGCTGCACACCTAGCCTCTGACCGGCAATCTGAAAAACTTGTGGATCTGGTTTGCCACGTGTCACATCGACACGAGTCACCTGCACGGCAAACTTTTCGCTGCAGCCCAGGCAATCCAGCGTGAGTTTGATATTCTCAGGTGGTCCCGATGAACCTACGGCCAAAGCGATACCAGCTGCTGCGAGTGAGTCTATCAATTCTCGAGCCCCGTCGATGGCCGGGAAATTCTCGCGAATGATCTCACGGTACAGGGCTTCCTTGCGATCGTCGAAAGCCTGCAATTCGCTTGCTGATGTCGAGCTTCCACGGAGTTCTTTGAGGATGTCGCCAGAGGTGCGCCCGAAGGTGGCGCGAAATTGGTCTTCCGTAAATTGGACGTCCTGCTCAGAAAGCATTTGTTGCCAACTTTGCAGGTGCGCCTGATACGAATCGACTAACACTCCATCAACATCAAAAATGACTGCTAAATGTGGCATAGTGTTTCTGTATTTAATTCTTGCGGGTTAGCAATGAAACTACCATCAATGTCAAAAACCCTAATGGGATCGTTACAATGCCTGGTTGGCTAAAAGGCACCAGGGCATTTTCAGCAGGCAATCCATACACGGCAGAGTACGTGTCGGCGCTGAGCAATATCCATCCCAGGGACGAGACCATTCCCACGATGATGGCTGCGATAATGCCTTGTCTCGTGACTCCTTTCCAGAAGAGGACCATTACGAGGGATGGTAAGTTTGCGGATGCCGCTACGCTGAATGCCCAGCCTACCAAGTAGCTGACATTAAGTTCCTGGAAACGTATGCCTAGCACGATTGCAATTGCACCGACTACCACCGAGGCGATCTTGGCAATGCGAACCTGTTCGTGATCTGCCAGCGGTTTTTTGGTTAGGCATCCAACCAAATCATGGGCGACCGCACCTGCCGAGGTGAGAATCAAACCACTGACCGTACCAAGAACGGTGGTAAATGCAATTGCCGAGATCACGGCAAACAGCAATTCACTCATGCTGCGTGCGAGCAGTGGGGCTGCCATATTGCTGTTGGTTACATCCATGGCCCCGCTGGTCATTGCCCCCAGGCCCATGTAGAGCGTTAAAACATAGAAGAAGCCAATGCAGCCTATGCCCACAATGGTACTCTTGCGTGCGGCCGCTTCGTCTTTGACCGTGTAGTAACGAATAAGAATGTGTGGCAAGGAGGCTGTACCGCAGAATAGAGCGAGCATCAGAGATAGAAAGTTGAGTTTGTCAGAAAACTGCTCACTACGAATGCCTTCGAATTTAGGATGTTCTCCCGGGCGGAGGACCTGACTGCCAGGTGTTGGTTTTGGCGTGTAAGTCGTCGTGACGCTACCATCATCGGAAGTCGATTTTGATTCGGACCAGAGTACGACTTCGCTTTCTTGCAAGGTACTGAAAAATTCGAGTGGACCAACAGGGCCCGTACTCGTTTCACCATCAGGTAAACGAGAAATGCTACCCACGGGCTTTAAGGATGCTTGTCCTGGTGATTCGCCAAAGGGCAAGCCATTGATCCAGAGGCTCCCATCGCTAGTTTCGGTCACCGTTTGCGGCTGAGGTGTGTTGGAATCAACTTCAAACCCACGTTGGAGAATCATCATGGTTAGCACGCCGCTGAAGAGGACCAGCAGGGATCCCTTGAGAAATTGGACCCAGGTGGTCGAAACCATGCCGGCAGTAACAACAATGAATATTACGACCGCACCCACGATCATCACACCAGCCCAATGCGGGAGTCCCAGCAGCGGCTGTACCAACACGCCTGCTCCGACCATTTGCGGAATGAGATAAAAGACACTCACCGCCAGTGTGCTAACTCCCGCAGCGAACTTGATGCCAGGAGAATCAAAACGGGAGTTGAGCGCGTCGGCAAACGTAAATTTCCCCAATCGCTTCATCGGCTCCGCCACGATGAACAGGGCTACAATCCAGCCAGCCAGATAACCAATGGAATAAAGAAATCCGTCGTAGCCAAAAAAGGCAATCATCCCACAGATACCCAGAAAGGAGGCTGCCGAAAGATAGTCTCCTGCAAAGGCAACTCCGTTTACGAACCAGGGGATTTGGCCATGTGCCGCAAAATAACCTGCAGAGGATTGGGCTTTACGACCCAGGTAAAAGCTAAGCCCAAGCGTGAGGCCGACGAAGAGTAGAAAGATGACGACAGCACTGGAGGAAGGTTCGTAGATCACGAATCATCCTCCCTTGGTTGAGTCACGGTCGATTTGCAGAGCAAACCGTATAAGAGTGCCAAAATAAAGGCGGCAATTATCAATCCAAATCCACTGAGTATGGCCACATTGACACCAGCCAGCGGTGTGGCTTCCATCGAGTCTGGCCAAAAGGTATTGGCCAGGACGAATCCTCCATAAAGGAGCAAGTACATAAAGAACAGAATCAGTCCAATACGTGTATTACGAGCCTGCATTGAAGACTCCGTGATTTAATTGCTGCAGCATGAGTTGTGCGTAGGATAGCAGCAAGTCGAGGGCAAAAAAAGTCTTCAGAATAGATATTCCCTGGCCTGGCAGCCATCACTGAAGATCTATGCAGATCGAAGCTACCTTACCCTTACACCACTTGTTGTGGCAGGTTCAGGCCCGGCGCTGATAGCGAAGTGGTCTCCATGAGGTACTCGTCGATGGCCCTGGCCGCACCGCGACCTTCATTGATAGCCCAGACAACAAGACTTTGGCCTCGACGGCAGTCGCCCGCAGCAAATACGCCTTCGATGTTGGTAGCGAATTGGCCATGTTCGGCTGCAAAGGTTTGCCAATTGCCACGAGGATTCTGCGTTTCTAAACCCAGCATTTCGCCAACCTGCAACTCGGGGCCAACAAATCCGGTTGCCAGAAAAACCAATTCGGCGGGCCAGACCTTCTCGCTTCCGGGCACTTCGGTAAAGGGCCCTTTGTCGCCAGGTTTCGACCAATCGACGCTCACGGTCTTCACCCCCTGGAGATTCCCTTGCCCATCGTTGACAAATTCTTTGGTGAGTACATTGTATTGTCGCGGATCGTCACCATGCGCAGCTGCCGTTTCGGCATGCGAATAATCCACTCGGTAGACTCGTGGCCATTGGGGCCAGGGATTGTTGGTTGCTCGTGATTCAGGAGGAATATCCAACAGTTCGAAGTTGACAATGCTTGAAGCCCCATGCCGGAGCGATGTGCCAATGCAGTCGGCTCCCGTGTCACCGCCACCAATCACGATCACGTTCTTTCCCTGAGCAGAAATATATTCACCTGCGGCCTGTTTGCCTTGGTGCATGTCTCCATCCATTAGACTCTTGGTATTGCGAGTCAGAAAATCCATGGCCAGATAAATACCATTCAGGTCGCGCCCCGGGCAGCGGCCCGTAGGATCAAAAGGTTTGGTTGCTCCTGTAGCCAACAGGACCGCGTCGTTGTCGTCTTGCAGTTCCTGAGGGTCGATGAACTGAACTGAGCAGCCGCGTTCCTGCATAATTTGAGTCATATGGCCGGGCTCGAAATCTTCTTCCAGCCCAACGTGCGCATTGGTGACGAATTGGATGCCTTCTTCACGCAATAAATTAATGCGACGTTCAACCACACCTTTGTCGAGCTTCATATTAGGAATACCGTACATCAGCAGTCCGCCAATGCGGTCAGCTCGCTCGTAGACGGTGACAGTATGGCCTGCTTTATTGAGCTGTGCTGCTGCGGCAAGACCCGCTGGGCCACTACCGACGATAGCAATTTTTTTGCCAGTTCGCTCCGAAGGCGGTTGTGCTGTCACCCAACCTTCGGCAAACCCGCGGTCAATGATTGCGTTTTCGATATTCTTAATCGTCACTGCCGGATCGGTGATCCCCAAGACGCATGCACCTTCGCAGGGTGCTGGACATGCACGTCCTGTGAACTCGGGGAAATTATTCGTCTTATGCAAGCGATCGAGGGCCTCCCTCCAACGTCCACGGTAAACAAGATCGTTCCATTCAGGAATGAGATTGTCGATTGGACATCCCGTATTGGACTGGCAGAAGGGTACCCCGCAGTCCATGCAGCGCGCACCCTGGGTCCGCAATTGCTCTTCTGGAGGATCGGTATAGATTTCCAGAAAGTCATTCGCGCGCTCAACAGGATCGCGATAGGGAACCGTTTGTCGAGTGAATTCTTTAAATCCGGTAGGTTTGCCCATTTTTTTGTTCAGAAATAGTGTTCTTAGTTTGCGGGTTAATGTTCACGCAGAGTCCCAAGATAAGCTTGTTTGTCTACGAAATGGTTTCTTATGCGGAGGCATCCTTGAGGAAACTATCGGTTGTGATCCTTTTGGCTACCTTCCTTGTCTCGGTCTATATGTTTCAGGGTGAGACAACAGTTTATACGACTGCCGGCTGCTGATCCTTTGCTTTTTGTTCTTCGAGAACGCGCTTGTAATCGGTGGGCATCACTTTCACAAATTGGGACAAGGTTTCGTCCCAACGGTCGAGGATGTCTGCGGCGACAATAGATTCGGTGTAGTTCTGGTGCAGTTCAATGAGTTCTCGCAATTCGGCAATGTCGTCTTCCTGGACAACCTTTTCGAGTTCGACCATACCCAGATTGCAGTTCTGCAGGAAATTATCTTGGGGGTCCCAGATATAAGCGATGCCGCCACTCATGCCGGCAGCAAAATTGCGTCCTGTAGGACCAAGGACAACCACGCGCCCGCCGGTCATGTACTCGCAACCGTGGTCCCCGACGCCTTCAATGACCGTTTGGGCTCCACTATTGCGTACTGCAAACCGCTCGGCTGCTAGTCCCCGATAAAAGGCCTGGCCACCTGTGGCACCGTAGAGACAAACATTGCCGACGATAATATTTTCTTCGGAGGCAAACGTTGAATTCTTGGGCGGATATATGATCAAGCGGCCACCCGAGAGACCTTTTCCAATGTAATCGTTTGCGTCGCCTTCAAGTTCAATTGTGACACCCCGTGCCAGAAAAGCACCCAGGCTTTGTCCCGCCGAACCATTGAATTTGAAGTGAATCGTATCGTCAGGCAGGCAGTCTGCACCATACTTTTTGCAGATCTCATTTGAGAGAATCGTGCCCACAGTGCGATCCGTATTGATGATGGGAAGTTCGGCTCGTACCTTTTCACCATTTTCTAAAGCCGGTTTGGCAAGATCAAGCAAGGTAGTGATATCGAGCGATTGGTCGAGCCCATGATCTTGATCCTGTGTGCAATAGGCACCCGCATCCGGGTAGGGCGATTCAATGGGTGATAGCAAGCTGGTAAGATCAAGTCCGTCAGCTTTCCAATGTTGGATTGCAGCATTGGTTTCCAAGCAGTCAACTCGACCAACCATTTCGTCAATGGTTCGAAAACCAAGTTCGGCCATAATCCCGCGTGCTTCTTCGGCAACCATGAACAAATAATTAACGACATGTTCGGGGTCTCCCGAGAATTTCTTGCGAAGTTCAGGGTCTTGTGTGGCAATACCTACCGGGCATGTATTGAGATGACATTTTCGCATCATGATACAACCCAGTGTGATTAAGGGTGCGGTCGAAAAACCGAACTCCTCAGCGCCAAGCATTGCAGCAATCACCACATCTCGGCCGGTCTTCAATCCACCATCGGTTTGCAAAACTACGCGACTGCGCAGATCGTTCATGACAAGAGTTTGGTGGGTTTCGGCAATACCAAGTTCCCACGGCAAGCCGGCGTGTTTGATACTGGTCAGAGGCGAAGCGCCGGTCCCCCCCCCATCGCCAGAGATGAGTATGTGGTCAGCAAACCCTTTAGCCACACCCGCAGCAATAGTGCCGACCCCGACTTCAGCGACCAGTTTGACACTGACCCGTGCAGACCGGTTCGCATTCTTCAAATCGTGGATCAGCTGTTTGAGATCCTCAATAGAATAAATGTCATGATGGGGAGGAGGGCTGATAAGGCCTACACCGGGAGTCGAATAGCGGATGCGGGCAATATTGTCATCGACTTTACGCCCAGGCAGCTCGCCCCCTTCGCCCGGTTTTGCACCCTGCGATATTTTTATTTGCAATTCGTCCGCATTGGTCAGGTAGTTGATGGTCACACCAAATCGTCCTGACGCGACTTGTTTGATTGCAGATCGCTTGGAATCACCACTGGGGAGCGGATCAAATCGAGCTGGATCTTCACCCCCCTCACCCGTATTGCTTTTGCCACCCAAACGATTCATGGCAATCGCAAGAGACTCGTGCGCCTCCGGCGAAATGGAACCAAATGACATAGCTCCGGTGCAAAAACGCTTCACGATCTCTTTGGCTTCCTGTACCTCTTCCAAGGGTATTGGACCCTTATTCGTTCCTTCTTTAAAAGTCAGCAGTCCACGCAACTGACAACGCGTTTGTGCATCGTGGTTAATATGGTCTGCAAAACGCTGGTAGGCATCCTTGTCGCCAGCTCGTGCGGCAACCTGGATATCGGCGATCGACTGGGGGTCCCACATATGCCGTTCGCCATCGGCGCGCCAATGGAATTCGCCTGGGTTGGTAAGGACAGGAAGCAGAGCGGTTTGCTTTTCGGGGTAACCAAGTGCGTGCCTGCGCAAGGATTCTTCGGCGAGCACTTCAAAATCGACTCCTTGAATCCGGCTTGCGGTTCCAACAAAAGCCTTATCGATAATGTCGTTGCGCAACCCAATGGCCTCAAAAATCTGTGCCCCTTTGTAACTATGCAGTGTCGAGATGCCAATCTTCGCCATGACTTTGAGCATCCCCTTGGCGACACCCTTGCGGTACTTGGCCACGAGCGCGTGGTCTTCGACGGTGACGGGGCTGATCATTTCGCCATTTGTGCCGAGGTCGACCGATTGGTGGGAATGACCTTCGCCGGATTCGTGGGACGTCAAGGAGGGTTCGCCCGAGTCAAGCAAACCGTCTCGGCGTGCTTGCCAGAGTGCCTCGAATGCCAAATAAGGATTGATACCATCAGCACCGTAGCCGACCAGCAGACAATGGTGATGGACTTCTCGTGCTTCGCCCGTTTCGACGATGATGCCGACGCGGGTGCGCTTGGTTTGTTTGATAAGGTGATGGTGAGCACAGCCCGTGGCGAGCAGCGCGCTCAGTGGAACACGCTCAGCCGAGACGGCCCGGTCGGAGAGTACAATCAGAGAATAACCGTTGTCTACGGCAGCTTCGGCTTCTTCGCAAACACGGTCGAGTGCTTTGAGCATACCGCGCTTGCCTTCGCTGCGCGGCCAGGTCATGTCGATCGTCTTGGTTTTCCAACCGCGGTGGTCCATATGCTTCACCGCCGCCAATTGTTCGTTCGATAGAATGGGATGTGGCATGCGCAATCGATGGGCATGCTTGTCCGATGTTTCCAGCAGGTTTTGTTCAGGGCCGATGTAGCATTCCAGCGACATGATGACTTCTTCGCGGATCGAATCAATTGCCGGATTGGTGACCTGAGCAAAGAGCTGGCGAAAATAGTCGTACAGCATTCGCGGTTTGTCGCTCAAACATGCTAGGCAAGAATCATTGCCCATCGAGCCGATCGGGTCTTTCTCGACCTTGATCATTGGCAGCAGCATGAATTGCATGGTTTCGACCGTAAAACCGAAGGCCTGCATGCGCTCTAAGAGAGTATGGCTATCGAAGCCGTGTGGCTCCTTATTGGGTTCGAGTTCATTGATGTCGATGCGTTGTTGCTGAAGCCACTGGCCATAGGGTCTACGCGCAGCAAAATCGCTTTTGAGCTCTTCGTCCGGAATGAGCCGTCCCTGCTCGAAATCAACCAGGAACATGCGCCCCGGTTGGAGACGGCCTTTGGCTTTCACATTCTCAGGGTCTACCGTGGGTAGAACACCCGCCTCGCTACCCATGATGACTCGATCGTCATGCGTAATATAATAGCGCGAAGGTCGTAAGCCATTGCGATCGAGTACGGCACCGATATATTTGCCATCCGTAAAAGCGACGGACGCCGGACCGTCCCAAGGTTCCATCAGGCAGGAATTGTACTCATAAAAGGCCCGTTTTTCTTCAGACATGGTTTCATGATTTTGCCATGCTTCGGGTACCATCATCATGACGGCTTCTTGCAGGGTACGACCATTCATGAGGAGGAATTCGAGCACGTTATCAAAAGTTCCCGAGTCGCTGCAATCCGGTTCAACGACGGGAAAAAGCTTTTGCAATTGGTCTCTATAGAGTTCGCTGGCTGCGACACCTTCTCGTGCGCGCATCCAGTTTTTATTGCCCCGCAGTGTATTGATTTCGCCGTTGTGGCTCATAAATCGAAGAGGCTGAGCACGATCCCATGACGGGAAGGTATTGGTAGAAAACCGAGAGTGCACCATCGCGAGATGGCTCGTGTAATCAGGATCAGAAAGATCCGGAAAATAATTGATCAGCTGTTCCGTGCTGAGCATGCCCTTGTAGATGATCACTTTGGTTGAAAGTGAGCAGACATAAAACATCTTGGCCTGGGTAAGTGACGCGTCGTTGCGTAACCGGTGGCTGGCCTGTTTTCGAATCTGGTAGAGTTTGCGTTCAAATTCTTCGTCCGAAAGACCGCTAGCGGCGGCAACAATAGGTTGCTGGATGACAGGCTCACCTGCAGCTGCGGTGGGACCAATGTCAGCGGACTCCTTGTCAGTGGGTACGGTTCGCCAACCCAGCAATTGTTGTCCTTCGGATGCAACCAACTCGGCAAAAACATCCTGGCACTGCTTCCGTTCGGATTCAATTTGTGGCAAAAACACATTGCCGGCGGCGAAACTTCCAGGTTCTGGCAACTCCACACCCAAATCAGCACGCACGACTTTTTGCAAAAACTCGTGGGGCAGAGCTGTCAGCATACCTGCTCCATCGCCCGTATTCGCTTCGCAACCGCATGCGCCTCGGTGGTCCATGTTGCGCAGTATTTCTTCGGCGTCGAGCAGGATTTGATGACTGCGTTCACCTTTGATGTGCGCCACAAAACCTACGCCACACGCATCGTGCTCGTACGCTGGGTCGTAGAGGCCCTGTTTAGGAGGCAATGCGGCGGGATAAGATTTGTTTTCCATAGTGCTGTTTCCAATTAAATTTTGACCTGCTTGAAACTCGAGATCTTCCTGTAACATTTTTACGAACTGAAGGCCGATGCGGGCCGGCACACGATCTCGGCGGTGGATAATTCCTAGTGGACGCTCAGGAGCATCGGTCTCAAAACGGACCAAAGCCAATCGTCCTGCTGCGATTTCCCCCGCCACGGTTGGCTCGGGCAAAATGCTGATTCCTTCGTTGATTTCGATAGCGCGTTTCATGGTTTCTATATTGTCAAACTCCAGCGCCACATGGACGTTGACATGATGAACCATCAGTGCGCGATCAATTTCTGCACGAATACGCAAATCCGATTCAAAAGCGACAAAGGACTCACCATCCAATTCTTTCCAGGATACGGTTTCTTTGCCGGCCAACGGGTGCTCGGGATGGCAGATAATTGCCAGGGGCTCATTGCGCCAGGGTAAAGCTTGAAGTACGCGTGATTCTTCTGGGTAGCTAACCAACCCCAGATCAACATCGCCTTGCTCGACTGCGGTGCTGACTCGGTCGGGGTGCAAATATTCCAAGCGGACTTTCGCGGCTGGATGCTCCGCAGAGAACCGTCGCAGAAAAGCACTCATATGTGCCAGGCCAGCGGAGTAAATGGAGGCGACTACCAGTTGGCCATCGTGGTCTTCGCGAAATGTACGTACATCATCTTCCAGCCTGGTGAGTTGACGCACGACCTGCCGGCACCCGGCGTAGTATCGTTCACCGGCCGGAGTCAGCACAAAGGGTCGTTTGGAACGATCCAATAACTGCACTCCCAGATGCTGCTCCAATTGGTGAACGACCTGGCTGGCGCTCGATTGCGAAATCCCATTGTCTCCGGCACCGCGCGAAAAGCTTCGCCGGCGGACCACATCGCAGAAAATTTTAAGGGATTTTAATTGCATCGATTCTTGGATCAGGCTTTTCGAGCCAGCTTGATGTGTATTCCGCACTCGGTCGCGGCAAATCCACTTGGTGCCAGGTCGTTTTGAGTCCACTCAACCGCCACGCGCAGCAGCAGGCCAGGGTCCACAGCTTGGTCAAAAAACGCCGTCACAAATGATCGGAGTCGTTGACAGAACTCTTGTATTTCAAAACTGTTAGGTGTTAAACGACTGGTAGAAAAAGAGCCGCTCAAAAAGGGTTTTGCATTCGGGTTTGGGACCTCGGCAGAATCAAAAGCTGTCCGCCGAATACGGTCTCGAAAAACAACGCCAAAGTACCAATTCAGTATTGGCAAGCAAAATACCAAGACCCTCCAGTATCAAAAATCAGAATACTAGGATACTGCTTCTGAGAAGGTGCTGTCAAGAACCCCCCCATGAGTGGGTGATGTCTAAAACGGGCCGTATAGAAGGGNTTTTCATACTTTTTGTATGAGTAATTTTACCGAAACCCGCATTTGGTTAGCGTGCCGGGAGCTTTACGAATTCATAANCATGTCCTCGATCACGTAGCACTTCGGCTTTAAGAATCTTATCGGGCGTGGGATGTGGNCCTGCTGCAGACGGATCGCGTCTGCGGAGTCGGGCGGCCGCGTTGATTCCCTCCAGGACCCTGCCGAATACAGTATGCCGACCATCCAGATAACTGGTTGGAACATAGGTCAAAAAAAACTGGGAGCCTCCTGTGTTTTTCCCAGCATGTGCCATGCTCAAGCTGCCACGGAAATGCTTGCGATAATTGCTGCCGTGGCATTCGCAGCGAATATTGTAACCAGGGCCTCCACTGCCACTTCCTGTGGGGTCACCGCCTTGGGCCATGAACTGAGGTAACACACGATGGAACACAATGCCATCGTAATACCCTTGTTTTATCAAAGTCAGAAAACTTGCCACAGCTTCCGGGGCTTCGTTTTCAAACAATTCAATAATGATATCGCCATGAATGGTCACAAATTTTACTCGTGGCAAATTGTCTGCCTTAGCTTCTGTGTTACGGAGGGCTTTTTCTTTTTCCCAAGCTATTCGCAGCGTGGGTAGAGACTGCAGGTAGCCGGCTGCATTTTGCCGAACAGCGATCGAGGGATCGCTTGATTTTCGCTGGGGTAAGTTTTGCATAAGGCCCGTTTGTGCTGCTTGATGGAGGTACTTTTCGGCAAGGTCGAATTGGTTTGTACAAAATGCGCTGACACCTCCCCAGACCCAGAACTCAGGTGTTTGATTGCCTGCCCCCGCTTCGAGCATTGCCTGAATGATGGGCAGCGCTTTTTCATATTGATCTCCCCCGTCGCCATTTGTGTCGCCGATTACGAAGAAGCTAGCCAGACTTTGTAGGGTTTTGTTGACACGAGGGTAGTTTTTTGGGTCTTGGCGGTAGATAGAAAGCCCCGTTGCAACGATATTGTCAAGCAATTCTTCGACCTGTTGATGCAAGGCCCTATCTTGACCGAGGCCATTTTTTTGCTGTTCTATAACCTGGTTGGCCAGGGCGCCCCAATCTTGAAGCTGGTAGTCAAATTTTTTGGATAGCTCTTCAATCGATTCTTGACAAAGTCCGGGACTGGCAAATAGGGAAAAAACCAGAGTGAATAAGACGGGCATTTTTTTCATGGGTGTATTCACAAGCCTTTCTGTGCACAATACTCTCTTTGCAGAATAGCCCCACCGCTAGTTACTTCTCAGCAGGACTCAGTGAAGCACAAGATAGCATATACCGAACCGGTTCTGCAGCGCCGGGTGAAGTGTGCTATCGCAGGCGTGTCTGGGAATAGCAGTGGTTGGAGTGCAATGAAATACGAAATGTGACTGAAAGACCCTCTCCTATGGCACGACGTAAACCGACCCTCGAAAAACAGCCTGCACCAGTTGAGCTGCGGATCATCGGAGGTCACTTTCGCGGCAGCAAGTTGATTTACCATGGCGATCCTCAAACCCGCCCGATGAAAGACCGTGTTCGCGAAGCAATTTTTAATTTGATCACCACAGAATGCAAAGGTTGCCATGTTATTGACCTGTTTGCTGGAACAGGAGCTCTGGGTTTAGAAGCAATCAGTCGTGGCGCACNGAGTGCNACCTTCATTGAAAAACACGTGCCAACNGCTCGGGTGGTGGCTGAAAATATTGCCACACTCAAACTCGAAGCCCAAACAAGCCTGCTGACAACGAGTGCTTTTTTGTGGTCCAAAAGAGACCTGTCTTTAGTGGAGGAGATGCAAACGGTTTCAGATTTATCCAAGCAAAACGACTCCACAAAAAATCTGCCACCGCTGGATATTCCTTGGCTCGTCTTTTGCAGTCCGCCTTATGCTTTTTATAGGGATCGTCAACAGGAGATGTTGCAACTGATTGCTAATCTCAAGGAAAGCTGTCCCGTAAAAAGCATCTTTGTTGTTGAAGCAGACCAACATTTTGACTTTTCGCTTTTTCCAGAAGGCGTGCAGCAAGAAAAGCGTGGCCCAGGCTGGCAGGTGCGTACTTATGCGCCTGCTGTCGTGGGTGTTTGGCGAAAGAATAATTCGTAGTAAGAGAGTTTTAACATGCCAGGTGAACGCAATACATATTCAAGCGAGGATTTGTCTGTTACTTCGTCCTCCGTATGCGGCCAACAACAATCTCTTCGGGTGTGTCGAGATAATAGGGCATTGGCTGACAGGGTAATAGCAAGCTGGCGACCGGCCAGCTGCGTACCGGTAAGCAGGTTACTGGGATCGCATCGTGATAGTAATCTCAAATGTCTGCTGTTATTGTGTGCTTTGTTCCTTTACCAGGCATCAGGACTGCAAGAAGTAATGGCTGAGAATAAAACAGTTATCAATAGCACGCAGGGCTCAACAGGATCTCCACAGGTTCTTGATCTTTGGCCAGGTACGGCACCCGGTTCAGAGGGAATCCAGATTGAAGAAGAGCGTGAGAGACGAGAGCAAGGAGAGTATTTTGATATCTGGATAAAGCAGGTCAGCAAACCAACGCTGGCAGTTTACCTGCCGCCAGAGAAACGACGATCGGGCACGGGAGTCGTGATTTGTCCAGGAGGCGGCTACGGTGGTCTGTCTCTGCATAAAGAGGGGCATGCATTGGCCCAGTGGTTTGTGGAGCAAGGTGTTGTGGCGNGTGTGCTCAAATATCGACATGCCCCNTTNAAGCAACCCATACCTCTGCTTGACGCGCAGCGTGCAATGCGCATATTCCACAGCCATGCCGAGCAATGGAATCTAAATCCCCAACAGATTGGCATTGTCGGTTTTTCAGCAGGTGGCCACCTGGCGTCCACGGCAGGCACACAGTACGACGAAGGCAACCCAGAAGCGGAAGACCCCGTTTCGCAAGCGAGTTGCCGTGCCCACTTTATGGTGCTTGTGTACCCGGTGATTTCCATGGATCAAAGTATTACACACAGTGGTTCGCGCAAGAATCTTCTTGGCAAAGACCCGTCTCCGGAATTAGTTCAGAAGCATTCGAATGAAAATCGGGTGACCCACCAAACGGGCCCAGCTTTTTTGGTTCATGCCAGTAACGACCTGGGAGTGCCGGTAGCAAATAGCTTGCGTTTTTACGAAGCGCTGATCAAACAGGGTGTCGAAGCAGAGCTGCATATTTACGATCGGGGTGGCCATGGCTTTGGATTTTTCCGTGGTGATCGTCCGGTAGACAATTGGCCCCTGCAACTTAAAGNATGGCTCAAACAACGTGATCTGTTGGAGTGATCCTACACAGAAACTGTCGGCGAAATNCGGCTTCCGATGTGGCCGTGAATTTAGAGGGCTGGTATTGATTTTAGTTTTTCCAAGAGTGTTGCAGGCAATTCTTGAGGACTTAGCGCTAGAGCGTGAGTTCCGCTAGAGTTAGGCCTGGCACCCTNTGACGAAGCTTCTTGGAGTGCNAGGCGTAAACGGCTCCCCAAACCCAACGGATGCTTGGAACGACCGATACGATCNGCAAGTAGAAACGATAATGGCGAAACGTAAAATCGATGTTCGCATGCGCAGTTGCGGTATCTATACACATTGGGATGCCGAATCTAAGNCATTGCCCCGCTTTCAAGAAGCAGCCCATCGCATTCGCGCAGAGGTGGGGGTTGAGTTTGGCCTGGTGGTCGATATTCGAGGAGCCAAGAATGAATTGCTAACCTATTGCATCGATCATCCTGGCATTCTGGATGAAGATGGGAACAGACGCTCGCCATTTGAAGGGACCGTCTATGTCAAGCAGAACGACTGGAAGTTTTTTCTCGGTGACACTATTTGGGAACCGATTGCCGATAAGCTGGGTGACTGGCGCTTGACGTTGGAACTAGACGGAAAGATCGTGGCTGACGAAACGTTCAACTTGTACCTCGACGACTGATTCCTGAACGAAATATGTGGGCTTTGGTGAAATATCCGGGCTACCCTTCCAGTTTTTCGTAAAGCTCCATCCATTGCTGTTCGAGTTCTTCGACGTTGCCATTGATNGATAATAATTGTTGGTGCAATTCCTGCGCGTCTTTGGCATCGTTTCTCTGGAGTAATTGCTCATTCAGCGATTTCCTGTCGTCGTCGAGTTTGGCAATCTTGCGTTCTGTTGCCTTGAGCTTTTTTTGCAGTTCGCGCTCTTCACGACCCCCCATTCTTTTCCCTTTGGTCGTGTTTCTCGTTTCGGGTGCTCCCCGGACTGTATGCTCNGCACGCAGACCTTCTTCCAACTCTTTCTGGACTCGGTAGACGTAGTCGTCGTAACTGGCTGGGTAACTCATGACGCGTGCATTGCGGACTTCGATGACAGCGGTCGCTACACGGTGCATGAAGTGTCGGTCGTGGCTCGTGAAGAGCACTGTGCCCTGATANCGGCACAAGGCATCTGCCAGTGCCTCAACCGTTTCGACGTCGAGATGATTGCCTGGTTCATCAAGGATAAGCACGTTGTGCTTCTGCAGCAATAAACCAGCAAGCACCAGACGGGCCCGCTCACCCCCACTCAGCACGCGAATACGTTTGTCGACCATATCGCCACTAAATAAAAAGCTGCCCGCTACATCTTTCACTTGTTGAATAGTTGTGCCTTCGGCCGCCTGATAATGCAAATAATCATCAACCGTTTGATCTTCATGGAGTGTGCTGTATACATGCTGGGCATAAACACCGACCTGACAACCGAAGCCCCATTTAAGAGAACCGTCTAGAGGTTGGATCGAATCACAAATGGTTCTTAAAAAGGTAGTTTTTCCTTGGCCATTGTCTCCGACGATGCCCACACGTGTGCCATGTTCGACTTCGATTTGAATATTGCTGGCAACCTGATGGTCCGAATACCCGATTGCCAATTGCTCGGTTCGCAGTGCGGTGCCTTGACGTGGGTCAACGGCTGGAAATCCAAACTGGACGCGCGCTTCCTCTCCTTGCACAGCGACTAATTTAAGTCGCTCGAGTTGCTTGGCTTTGCTGCGTGCCTGACTCGCCGTATTGGCATTCGCTCGATTCTTGTTAATAAAGGATTCGAGTTGTTTACGCTTGNTTAACGTAGTTGCATTGACACGTTGGTCGTGCTCACGTCGCTCAGCAAGGTTTTCTAGATAGCTTTCCACATCACCAGGAAACATGGTCATTTGGCCGNGGGAAATCTCNAAAGTGTGATTGCAGGTGCGCTGCAAAAAAGATCGATCATNAGATACGATTAAACAGCCCCCACGAAAACTGCGCAGAAATTCTTCGAGCAGCATTTGGGTGCGCAGGTCAAGAAAGTTGGTTGGTTCGTCCAAAATGAGCAAATTGGGATCATGCAGCAAGAGGGCGGCCAGTTTCACGCGAGTTTGCCAACCACCAGAAAGTTCACGCACGGGTTGGTCGAGCATTGTGTCGGGCAGTTGGAACTGCCAGGCTATTTCACCACATCGCCATTCGGGCTGGCCACTGTCGCGCTCAAGAAAACCAAGTACTGTTTCGCCATCGAGAAACGGATCGTGTTGGCGCAAGTAGCCCAGGCGCAGTTTACGACTGCGGACAACTTCGCCAGCGTCCAATTCTTCTTCTCCCAGGAGAACTCGGCAGAGTGTACTCTTGCCAGCACCATTGCGACCAATCAGACCAACTTTTTGATCATCGGCAAGTGCACAGCTGCTCCCATCAAGCAGTTCTTGCTCGCCATAGCGTTTATAGGCATTTTGAAGTTGCAGAATAACAGGCATGCTAGGAAATCAGGTTCACAAACTAGGTTGCAGCGCTCTCTCGTGACAGGTTGCTACGACTGCGCCAGCCTGCGATAGCTAAAACCACACAGCATACCACACAGGGACCCGCAAACCACCAGTCTCCGTGGGCAGCGTAAAAGCTGGGGTAAATTCCTGAACGGGAAGGGAGCAAAAGATCAACTAGTAATAAGGCCGTCTGNTGGCGGGGTGTGCTTTGCTGTAATTTGCCCAGCGAATCGATATGCGCAGAAAGACCGCCATTGGCAGCTATTACCAGTGGTGTTTGCATTTCAATGGCTCGAAACACACCACAAGCCAAATGCATATCGAGCTCACTGGANCCCCAGAACCAGGCGTCGTTCGTGATATTTACCAGGACGTCAGGAGTTTGACCCTGTTCGCTAAGTTGGAGAACCTGTCGACGGATCAAGTGAGGGACCGTTGATTCGTAGCAAATGTTGATAGCGTAAGTTACATCATCCTGTTGCATGGCGACAGGATTTTGGCCGGGATGGATGCTACCTGTAATTGAAGTCATACGATTCAGTACAGGAAACCAGTCCGAAAAAGGGACGTACTCCCCGAGCACCACGCGATGCATTTTATTGTACAAACCACGAATTTCACCCTGGCGATCGACGAAAACTGCGGAGTTAAAAAAGTAATTGATGGGAGTTCTATCTTCATCCGGAGATATGTGGACATGATCGATACCAACNAGAATGGATGTGTTTAATCGGTGTACGAGTTCAACCAACTTTCCAGCTGGAGACGTATCAGGTGGTCGAACGTCGTCCTCGAAAGTGATGAATGGATACCGAAAGGCCGTTTCTGGCCAAATGATTAGATCCAGGGGACGGTCAACGGATTGCTGTAAGGCGGATTGTGAGAGTTTCTCGTGCTCCTTCATGATGCCAAGTTGTTTTTCGCGATCATTTTTCCAATCGGCCAACGTATTGCCCTGGATCAGGGCAATTCTCGGACTTTTCTTTAGAGAGGAAATCAACGAATGCTGAGATGCTATTTTGATGTTTCCATAATAAAGAGTTGCTCCCAAAGCAATCACAGCCGGGATGAGGAAATGAAGTTGAATTTGGAACGGCTTGNTTTGAAAGCTTAACAAGCATTGGGTGGCACATGCGGCAACCAGTACGATTAAAAAAGTTACACCGTACTCGCCAAAAACATCAACAATCTGAATCATCAATGGAAACTGATACTGTGTATGCGCTAAAGACCCCATCATGAAGCCTGTGAATAGATGGCTGCGTAGCCAATCGAGGCCCGTCCATGCGATGGGCGCAACCAGCCAGAGAGGCAGTTGGAACTGATGCATTCCGATGCGAGACAAGGCGATCCATGCTGGCAGATAAATTCCCAGGTAACTGGCCAGTGCCACCCAACCCAAATAATTGAGCGGATGAGGCAATCGGACCCAATGTACCGTGAGTAACCAGAAAGCGCAGCCCGACAACCAGAGCACCCGATAGGGGTGGCGCCCGGGCAACAAGTCCGCAGCAATCCANCGCAACCAGAGGACGGGTGCAATCCATACCAAACCGCTCCAACCAACGGGTGGAAAAGCGAGCCAAACGAGCGCACTTCCCAGGAGAGTCGTGGACAGCAAAATTTTTGGTGATTGGNCCGATGCATCTGAAGGAGCAACCATGGGGTCAAGTTACGCCGACACGTCATCTATGGCTAGCCCGGATCTTGTAGCTGCCTCGCAACAAATCAGATAAAACAACCGGACTGCCAGATGTTTTATCAGCTTCTACTGCGACAATCCAAGGCCTTTGCCCCCATCCTTCGTTCGCTTTGTTTCCTTCTGTAAATTCATTAGTTGGCGCCTTGGCTGTAAAATAGGATCAGAAGAGAACAATGCAAAACAAAGAGCTNATCCAAAAACCTTGTAGGGAACGCCCTCTGTGGCGTTCCGGATGTAACTTAAACAGTTTCCAGAGCAGAGGGCTCGTTCTGTTGGTCTTGCTCAAGAGTGAAGACGGTGATTTCGGGCCGACAATTGAATCGCAAGCGAGTCGTATAGCCCAAACCACGATTTATGTACATCCGGCGATTGCCTGAGAGTAAAAATTCACCAGATGTGTAGCGCAAATTCTGGACCGGGATATAAGGNGGGTCAAGCCAAGGAGCCCTGCATTGTCCNCCATGAGTGTGTCCCGCCAGAATCCAGCCTTGGTAGTCTTTCCAAATNGGAAAATCGGCACCATCAGGATTATGGCACAACACGAGTCCTGCACGTGAGGGTTGCAGTTGTCGCAAAGTACGCCACGGTTGAGATAGTCCAGACCAGATATCGTCGAAACCAGCAATTTGCAAGCCAGCCACATCAACAACTTCGTTTCGCAGCATGCGAATTCCGGTGCTTTCAACTTGTTGGGTCAGTTCTTGAGCTATAAAAGATTTTCGCCACATCCTCCCGTAATCGTGGTTGCCGAGAATTGCATAAGTTCCCAAGGGAACTTCAGGCAAATGCTGTAGAGTGTCCACAACATTGCTAATCTGCTCAGTGTCATAACAAGTCATGAAATCACCAGTAATGACTAACAAATCAGGCTGCAAGTGGGCAATACTGGCCAAGGCATTGGAGATGAAACTTTTGTCTAAGCTTTCACCAACGTGCAAATCGCTAATCTGCACCAAGCGGCGGCCTNCCAACTGATTNGGCAAGTGGGCAATGGGTAGTGGNCGGTGAACAATGTCAATCCAATGCGGTTCAACCCAATACGCGTAACCAAGTGCTCCCAGCCCACTCAGCGCAGTCCCCTTGAGTGTCAGTCCCAGGAATGAGCGGCGCGACATGTTTGGATGGGCTGGATTTACGTTTGGCTTGGACATTACTATTGNTCTTTGAGTCTCAAAACNATTGATCTTTGAGTCTCAAAGGACTCCATGCCACAGACAACAACTTATCTATTCTCCACTGAAAACCGACGTTAGTGGTGGCTCGTTGACAACGGATGGATTGATTCATAGTAGGCGCTGCAGAAAAACGCATCAACAGGCTATATTGGTGTGTATAGAACACGGAAACCGGTCCCGTAGTATAGCATAGATCACGCCGATTTGTCTCTCTGCTCGAATGCACGATGCCAAAACTCGATTCTNATATTGAATTTCTCCACTCAGCGTGGATGGCTAATGCTGCTATTCTTGCTGCCCTGATGATCTTAAACTGCACCGGTTGCTGGGAAGAGATCCGCTATGAGTCCAGCCAATCCCGAACACAACGTTCGTCTGNGGTACGAACAACCGCACCTAATAATTCGAATGNCTTGGACACCCAAGCTAGGAGCCAGGAGGGTGTTGACCCGNTGCCCTCGAAGGATTTNCCTGTNGAAACTTTGNCTGACACACCATTAGCAGTAGAGATTGAACCAGTGGAATTGGCTTTAGAGATAGGGCCAGCAGAGAAACCCCAAACAGAAGAAGTGAAGGTAGAGGCGGGGTTGCTAGCTGACGTGGAATCGGAACGAGAGATTGAAAAAGAACCGCTCGAATGGGTGGACGATTCGTCTGTGATACGACAACCTCAGCATCTAGCACAGATTCCTGGTGGTGCTCAGGATCAGAACATTCCAGCCCGAAACATGATGGCTCGAAATGCTCTNGCCACCTGGCGGATGGCAAGTAAGTGGAGTTTTGCTGCCGCTCGGCTTGCCAAAGGACAAGGGCCGGATCGCTATGCCGAAGAATTGGAGCAAGCACAGTACGCAGCCAGGCTCATCCAAGTCGAATTACCAGATTTGCCCAAGGACTTGCCCGAGAAGGGCCGCGAGAAAGCGCTAGTTGCTTTTTTATTGACAGATGCGGGNCCAAAATTGAGCCGTCAATTGTTGGAGCAATTTGACAAGCGGCATGCCGCCTTGGCAGACCTGGCGATTCGGACCCACGTTTTATTGTTAATTTACACGCCCAAAAATCCTCGNATCGCAGATATTTTATCAGAAGTCCAGCAGGCTGCGCAAGATTCAGATCTACCTGAGAAGGTTTGGATTGAACTCGTCAATTTATTGGAATCACGGGCCGAGTTCAAAAAAGTAAAAATGGCGATCTACGAACTGCACCGGCAGGCTTTTGTCGTCCTGGGCAAATCCTCCTCTTCTTAATCCGGGCCAAATAGAAGTTCTTGTTTTNCAGACTGTTGCCATTGCTTCTAGCAAGATATTCGTGCTTGCTCGGCACCTAGTCGCAGTCGACGTGTTCAGGTTATACCGATCATAACGAAGACAATGGGATGAACCGAGATCTCGTGCGTCTTGTTGCTAGATCGAAGGAATATNAANTGGTTGTAACCTGCGTTTGCAGTAGATGAACCGATTTGTGTTAGTGCTGAAACGTATGTAACGGAGCGGATTGGCCAATAGCACGGTCTGTGCAGCTACCAATCTGACGGCCAAATGGTGTTGCGCAAAGTAGCACACACAGCATCAGTATCCACGATCCGGGCTCAGGAACGGCAATAGTCGCTCCGGCATTAAGCACCCCTNGGTAGTTCTGCTGCCAGGTTAAAAAGTNAACTCCATTGTATGTGCTGCCATAACCGGATTGCCAAGTCGTCAGATCATCACCTAGAGCGGATCCGTCGCCATTAAAGTCGCCCGCTAGGCCAAGGACTTCGAGCANGACACTGTTGGGCAGATAATCAATATTCCAGCTAAATGCATGGGGTAGTGTGAGATTATCAAACNGTCCAACAACTCCTTCCGTGGAGGTAATCAGAGTGAACATGTCGCCGATTGAGGGTATGTAAGAACCATCAAATAGTACCTCCAGGGTGCCAGCTAAAAAGGCAAATCGCTCGGTAGCAATTTGGTCATGCCCCGTTTCTGCAATGGTGCCACCTAAGTCGAAGGCGATTGTCCCGTTTTCCAGATTCGATAAATCGCCNACGATGTTCATTTTGCCAATAGGGGCACCCGGTTCAATACGACCAGAGAGATTACGGACAGCGCCGTGAATGGGTCCAGTGCCAACGAAGATATCCCCCGAACCGGTCAATGTTCCATCTTCGATATTGATGAACTGTGCGTCAATTTTTGCACCACTGCCATTCAGGCGAATTTGCCCTCCCGCTTCGATTCTAGTTTCGCCAAATGTTGTGAGAGTTGCGCCCACTTGAATATCAACACTCATGGCATTCGAAGCATTTCCTGAGACAGTAAGTTGAAAGATAGTCGAATCTGAGGTCACACTGGCAATCTGTGAACTACCCGACACGTTGGTTACATTGGCCTGCCACATAATACTGGGTGTACCCGCGGCAGACCAACTTGTGGTGGTAGCCCAATTGGCCGACGCAGCAGGACTTGCCCAGTCGTGTGTCTCGGTGACAGGATCGCTGATGTAGAGGCTCGGCCCTGCCCCCGCCTGCCCCACGGATGCATTGGCATCAATGACCAGATCGCGACCTGTAAAAAGATGCATGCCTAAGATGCCATCAATAATATTTCCCGGGTTGTTGGGATTCGTAACATCCAGAACTGCGATGGGGACATTTTGCATAGTAAACGATCCACCTATGGTATCGATGTTGAGTTCATCCAGGTAAAAACCAGGAATACCGGTTGAAATACCACCGGAGCCTTCAACTTCAAGTACAAAATCAGGAGTGTCCAAAATAGGGTCAAATCCGAGTCGAGCTGCTGTTATTTGACTGACTACGGTTAAGTCGGCACCCGTGTCGAACAGCAGTTCTCGGTCTTCAAGAGATTCAGAGCCATTCGCAAAATCGACATCTATAAACAAGCCTCCGCCATTGCCATTGGTGTCGATGACAACGGATGGAGAAGCCGGGTTGTCGTGAACTGCAATATTTCCACCACCAAGAATGTCATTAAAATCGAGATTAAAAACATATTGAGGCCCTTGGATAAAACCAATACCAGGGCGCAATTTAAGAGGCGCGCGACGCAAGATGCCATCTCCTCCAGAACCCAGATCTCGAAATTCGACCTGAGGTGTCCGTGCAGTCCGCCCATCGTGTTGAAAGATTTGCGGATCACTGTTCTGAATTGCGATCGCATGCTGGGCTGCCATGGGNAGTCCGAGAATATTTGGCAAGGTCCACTCTGCAGGAGCAGTCAATGTTGCAACACTTGTCTGTCCCCGAAGCTTAGTAGTGTCCATGTCCAGAAGAGTTCCGGCCGCCGTGCGATCACCTAGACCCGCAGCATAAATTCCGCCGGCGTCGTTTATTTCTGTGATGATGACTCCCGTTGCACCACCTACAGGCTGAATATTGGTTCCTTGCATATTATTGCCGGCCAGGTCAAACCCATTGAAGGCTTCCTGGGTGATAATGTGGGTAGCAGCTCCTGAGTCGAGTAGTGCTAAATCAAAGTAAGCATTGCCTCCCGTACCTAGTAAAGGGAAAGCGGGGTCGATTGAAGTACTCGGCTCCGCAATAAACGGTATGCCTCCTAAATCGATCACATTGATTGTTTGAAATTCATTGGTCATGCCAATGCCCACAAGAGGAATAAATCCTCCCAGAGGCACATCAGCGAATGCTATTCTTGTTTGCAAGCAGGACAGTAGAAAAGTAAGAAATACAAAACTGCGGAACATGGCAGAATTCCTCTGCATTTACGAAACGATAAAGCGATACAGCAATGTGCATCGTAGAGATGGACTGAAAGAATTGCTAAGAGGGCAGCGAAGAAGTTAAACGCGACCCGTCTCAGAGGACGTGTGTAATTGCAATCTGAGACGACGAATTCTTAAATGGTCGTGTCGCAAAGCCACTTGCTGTTCCGTCCAGACATTGTCTAGCCCTGTAGACCTTAGGCTAGACGGACGTTACAGGGGCGTCAAGTTTCTGTAGGTCCAATACGAGTGAAGCTATTTATGTCTAAAGCACAAATAAGCGCTACCCATTAGAAGCAGGTACAGGGAATTGGGTTCAGGAATGGTCTCGGGTAATCCCAGATTTCCCCGTATTTCCCCCGTCCCAAAAGTGGTCGTATGGACGTTGATATAGGCCTCTCCGCTTTCCATAATCGACAGGATAGTCTCGGGAGTTAGCAGATCGTAGGGTTGACCAGTCATAGGATTAATACCCGGTTGTTGAAGAGCCAAGAGTGGATGGCTGTCGGTCCAGACATCCGTGTGCAGGTCAACCGTATTAGGAATATCCGGTGGGCCAAAGATCTCAATAAGATGCTGGGGATTGCTTGTGTTGGCAGTCGCCGGCCCATGCACGTGAAGCTTGGTTAATGCTCCAAATAAATTGCTCCAAGAGACGGAGTAAGAAATTACATTGGTAGCAGTATTGTACTCAAAATACCCCGTGCCTGTTGCTGGACTATTTGTAGATCCATCAGGTTCATCAGAATTGTTTTTGACCTGCTGCTCGTCAATCAAAAAATCCCAGGTTAATACTTGAGCACTTACGGGTGTCGTTGCACCAACAAGTATCAAAGTAAGAATCAGAATTCGCACAAAAATCATAAGTGTATCTCCGAAAAGAAGTGGATATTTTATGAGAAAAGAAAAGTTTTAGTTTCCAAAGAGATCGTTGGATTCGATGCTAAGGTTTTGAAAAAAAATTTAACGAAAGCGATGCAGTATTGCGTAGTGCAAGCAAGTAGCCGCCACTAACATTATACTTGCAGGTTCGGGTATATGGCCGCTAGATTTGGCTAAAAATGCGGGGGTGGTATTGTAATTTGATTGCCAAGCTAACAGGTCATCGTTGTCCACGTCTCCATCGGCATCGGCATTTCATTCGGAACCTAGTGCTCCAAAAAATAGATTGAACCCTCGTTGCCAGATAAGAAAATCCAACCCATCGTATTCACCATCGCCATTGAAATCACCGAAGTTTGGCGTTTGTGGCACGACGTATTCGGCACTGACTATAAGGAATCCCAACTTTGTATCACCCAGTAGAACCTTGTCATGACCAAGAAAAGGGAAGACGCTCTGATTTCCCACAAAGCCAGCAAATGGACTGGCCGTGGAGGTATCCAATTGACCGATTAGTTGGACGCCATTGTTGATTATATCGTTGTCTAAATCGATTACTTGAATTCCGGCTTGCCACCAGGCGGTATAGACAATGTCGTCGTAGACAACAACTTCACTCGAGCTCAAGCTGGTCAGCCCCAAGTCCGAGGCATCTGCCGAAGTAGTCAGAAAAGGTTGACTAAGATTCGAAATATCCCAAATCCCTAACGCACCGCCATTTTCGCGGTGTGTGACCGCCAGGTAGTCAGCATTACTGGTTGGCCAGGCCGACGAACTATTCGCGCCAGTTGGAATTTGGCTAAGCAGTACTGGAGGTCCAATGCTTTGGTTACTGATATCATAAACATATACGGCACCTTCTCCAGCGGTCCCCCCTAAACCGGAGGCGTACATGCGGTCGCCAATCACGGTTGCATCGTAGATACCTACGGAATCGGCTGTATTTACTGTCCGCACATACGTTGGCAGGCTCGGAGTGCTTATGTCAAAGACGTGAATCGAAGCAGAGTTGTCATTGATCTGATACAAGTAGTCGTCACGGATTACCGAGTTTCGAACATTGTCATGGCCACCCATGCTGGAGTCAATTTTTGCGACTGTAGATGCTGCGGCCGGACTTTGGACATCTACTACGAACGTACCTCCTCCATTGAGGCTAGAAAAGTACCCATGGTCGCCATACGCTTTGACATCGTAAAACTGCTGAGGAATTGCAGGTACGAACGTTCCCAAAGGAATAGGATTCCCTGGTCCGGAAACATCAAGAATAGCAACTCCTGATTCGAGTGATCCAATAAACCCAAGGTTACCTTCCGCCCAAACATCCGTATAAGTTGTCGCACCAGAGTTTCCGAAGGGAGCCGAGTAGCCAACCCACAACAATGGTTCCACATTTCCTACTTCGTGCGCACGTACGTATACAGGTCTTAACACAAGGAGCGCACTGGAAATCGCCAGCAACCATTTCGCCCTGTAAGCCATGGGCACCAAACCCAATGCATTCCACTTTTTTAGCTGGGTTCTCACCATAGAAAAAATCCTGCGCAAGCTACCATTGGCTAAATAAAGGAACTCGCTTTTTGGTAGGTGTCAGTACTATTTAAAACGTCCGGCTGATAGTGGAAAGAGGAAAGCAGCCAGGGATACAAGGATAACAGACGATGGTTCCGGAATGGTTAAGGTGGCGATACGAAATCCGTTAAACCTGGAAGCCACATTATGGATATGTCCTGCTTCAGGAATGACGTTTCCAAACTCATCTAATATGGGCCCATTATTCCTTTCATTCGATCTAACATGACCTGCAGTATTCGCGAAAGAACCACCGCGAACTACATAAAGGCCGGCCTCAAATGGATCGGGTTTGGTTGGATCGGCCTCGACCCACTCAAAGACATTACCTCCCATGTCCTTCACGCCATAGTACGATTGCGAACCCGTATCTCCAACATTCGTTACATTTACAATGGTACCTGTACCGTTCCATATAGCTCCATCGTCGTAGTTTATCACATTGATGCCAGGGTTCGTCACGATTCCATTCGTGTCGACGAGGGCGGGTGTCGGATGGAAATCACTTCTCGTGGTGAATTGGTACCACTCATCGCCATCATGAGTTACTGCGCCTGGTTCATAAAATGCTGCCTTGTGCCATTCATGCTCGTTGGGCAAAAAGTAGAGAGCATCAGGTCTACGAGGGCTTACGGTTTCAAGTCCTATGAAGGTATAAGCTCCATCTTCGGTGGTTGTGCTATCTTGCACGCCCGTGGTGGGTTGGCCGTTGTGGAGCCAGTTGGTATAGCGCGCTGCATCAAACCAAGAAACATAGTTAACGGGCCTGTTTCCCATATTGGGTTTGACTGCATAAGAATAGTTTCCACTACTGCCGCTTCGAGTGATGCCACCCCACAGGTGTGAATTCATAACACCCCAATAAAGTGAATTGGTGTCTGTTACGGCAACAGCATTAAGAAACTCAGTATATTGGGCATTGGTAATTTCATGTTCGCTGATTCGGAAGCTGTAATCAACAGCTCCATAGCCACTCGTTCCATCTTTGGCCAAAATTGTATCTTCAAGATTTCCCGGGTCACCGATATGAATCCAATTGGTGATACTTGTGGCAGAAACACTACTTGCTAATCCAATAAAGCATAGAGCAATCGCAAGAAGTGAAGAAAATTTGTGCATGTTCATGAGACAAACTCGCAAAAAATTAATAAGAGCCAAAGCTGACAAAGAAAAAACGGATGCATGAGTACGACAAAGGCCGTATCAGTTGTAAGGAACACCCCTTTTTTCTCAGTAGCAATCTTCTCTCTAAGCAGGTTTTAATAATTGGAATGATTGGACGAGACTGATTTTTTTTGTGGTCGGGTAAAGACAGCACTAGATACGGCAGCGATAATGCCTAGAACCACATTGGGCGGTTCTGGAATAGAGGCTAAAGACGACGCAAGTGGATTCATGTTTCCGTTGGCGTGTTGCTGCCAGGCAAGGAAATCAGCACCGTCTGAAGTCCCGTCTTCATTGGCATCCCCAGTCGCTGTGGCACCATAGGCGGTAATCCAGACGGCCAAGTCATCTTGATCGACGCTACCATCAAAATTGAAGTCTGGGATTAATGCTTTCGCGGCAACTCGAAATCCGAGAATACCGTCCTTGCCGTCGGGATTGATGCTATTGCGGAATGATTTTGTCAGATGGCCAGTCGCCAAAGCTGACCAGAACCAGACCCCTCCACGTGCACCACGAGGCGAGTCAACCGCGTCGTTGACCATGTCGAAATCGGTTTCTTCCATTTCATAGATGTTTCCACTTTGGGCCATCGTTCCATAAGGACTGAGGCCACCTGCTTGTGTGATATCAGCGGGTGGCGTTGATGAAAATGGCTGCCCATACACGGCTGTATTCGGAAGTGTGCCAAAGGGAACATTTTCAGGAGTGGTGTTACTTCCTGTTGCATAGTCATAATAGGTGTTAGTTGTGGGGTCGTAAAAAGCAGCTTTGTACCATTCGTCAGCGCTGGGAAGAAAATACTTTGCAAGGCTGTTGCGATAGGGATTCGTAGCGTCAAACCCTGTATCTCCTGCTTGCCACAACTCGAAGTCGTTGCCATTAAACTTATAGGCCACTGAGTTCCCAGTGCTCGTGTTTAACCAATTCACAAAAGAAGCGGCTTCAAGCCAGGTAATCAAGGAGACTGGTTTGTCTGGACCTCGGCTGCTTCCTTGGATGCTGGGACCCCCCAAGTTATCCACTTTGGCAATCATATCTTCGGATATCTCATACTTGCCAATGCGATAGCTATAGGACACAGATCCAGGCGAATCTGGATTAGGATCTCCAGTGGTGTCGGGAGCGTTTCCGATGTCACCAACAGTGACGAATTCGATACTGAATTCATCCAAGCCACTTCCAAACGTATCCGCTGTTGCAGGGATTGAAATAGCGTGAAACAGGGTCAGAGTCAGCAGGGCAGTCAATAGGGTGGCATGTTGGCGATACCATATACCGCATAGGATGCCCACAACGACTAGACAAGTCGTGCTAGGTTCAGGGATGAAGGCAGTTGGTGGTGGTACATAACTGGCCATGCGAAACCCATTG
>PATG01000021.1 GCA_002713555.1 Planctomycetaceae bacterium | reverse complement strand
GGAACTTATCTGACCAGTCGTGTTGATCTCGAAGAAGGTATTCGCGTTGCGCAGGAAGAAGATGCGCGCAATGAAGCACAAGGNATGGAGTCGTGATNAAATGGGNAAGCCGATGAAAAATTTCGGCATCGTTCAGGCGGTCTTGTCGACACTAGCCATGCCCTGTGGATTCTTGATTTGGGGACTGGCCGCTATACCTGGAATTTGGATGTTCCAAGAGGCTGGTGTGGTGTATGATGGCTGGCAACAACTGGTGGCACAAGGTGCTGCCATTGGCATGGGNCTGTTGGTATGGTGTATCCTTGATTTGTTNATNCTNGGAATCTTCGGGCTACTGTTACGACCNAANGCNGNNCCNGCACAAGCACCGACTCAGAGTTGGNTGACCATTCGTTGGGCATTCATGGGTCTTTTCCACAGACTTGCCATGCCCTCTTTACAATGGATGGTTCCCTCCTTTATTGGTGATATTTACTTCAAAATGATGGGGATGAAAATTGGTAAAGGTGCTCAGATTGTATCACCGATTGTCAATGATTGCTACATGGTCGAAGTAGGGCCAAAGACGATCATTGGAGGTGGGGCTGTCATCAATGGACATCTGTTTGAGAAAGATGGGATCCACTTGGCTCCCGTAAAGATCGGTTCACGGTGTGTCATTGGAACCAACGCTCAAGTCAATCCAGGCTGTGTGATTGGTGACAAAGCGGTCATTGCATCTCGAGCAGTATTGCCAAAGCACACGGTGGTGCCTCCAGGCGAAGTTTGGGGTGGTTTGCCAGCAAAGTGTATTCGCAAAGCGGATGGAACTAAGCCGGAGTAAACAAGATGCTGCTTCCTGCTTGTACAAACTCACCCTTGGGAAACTCTGGGTTTTCGGCATGAGCACCGATTACATTCGGTGTAAACTTGATTGCAGGAACACGAACATCTACACGGCTACCAAGTCGAATCATNCCATATCTCTGACCACGACGCATTTCATCACCTTCACCGGACCAAGGTGCAATGGNCCGAGCCAATAGCCCACTAATCTGTGTAGATTCAACTCGCAAACCATCGTTACGCTCAAACACAGTTCTGACTCGCTCATTCCATGCTGATTCCTTTCGATATGCAGGGATAAATGGGCCTCTGCGCAAACCCTTGCCTGTACGGTGTTCCATACGCATGATTGTACTGGCCACAGGAGCACGATTCACATGGACATCGAAGGGAGACATGAAGACAGCAATTCGCCACGCATCTGTATCTGATTCTTCGTCATCAGGTACCGCTTCCCATCGCTGTTCATTAGAGAAACTCAACGGTTTTTTACAAGGTTTTTCATGCCAATCGCCGGTCAATTCGTCATGGATTGAAGATTCGTCTTTAGNTGGCCTTCGGCCAATGGCCCTCTCTCGAACAACGAACATGACATGTCCATCTGCGGGTGAGACTATGACGCCTTGATTCTTGGGAATCGGGCGGTCTGGATCCCGGTAGAAATTAGCGACAATCGCGGTGAAAATAAAGCATATCATTCCGAAGACATGGCCCATTCCATCCAAATCATCGACGGTTATTGCAATGACTTCAATTGCAATTCCCATGAAAAGCCAAGTCAAGGTAGGCAATGTGCCACCACGGGCGAACACGCCCATTCAGTTCACTCCTCTTCGCCAGTAGCCGACTCGCTGAGGATTTCATCGAGTTTGTCCTTNAGGGCTCGCTGCATGTGNGATGATTTACGCTCNGCCTCNACTGCATTCTCTATCATATCGTATCGAGTCTTGATAGCGTTGTTCAAATCTTCAAAGATTTGCATGTGGTTGACATACCAGTCATCACGTGCCTTCATCTCGGCAACTGCAAGGCGAAGATCGCCATCCAATTCTTCTGCAATCTCGAAAACGCGAGCCAATCGATCCTTTTCTCGAGTATACTTTTCTTCCATTTTCTCAAGTTCGGGCTCTAGGTGTTCAATACGCTTGGCCGCTTTCGCATGGTCAAGCTCAAGATCACGGACACGGTTGTCCTTTTCTGAAAGGAGTTGTTCGAGTCCTTCTCGATCAATTTCTTTGTCGATGACTTCCTTCTCTAGAACTTCGATTTCGGCGCGCAGTCCAACGATATCGCGCTCTTGCTGTTCATATGCATCGTAGAGTTTCACCAATCGCTCAGTTTCGTCGCTCAGACGGTCTTCCAACTGTCGAATGCGCAGCTCGGGCGTGACTGTTCCGGAATCACCATCAGTGTCAGACATTGTATCCCTCGGCACATCGCACCGATTGCCCTGTCTTATAACCCGCTCCCCAAAGAGCGTAGAAAGTAGGGAACACTACGTGTTCCCGAAAAACTCCATTCAAGCATTGAGTGAGGCGATTGCNGCGGCTAGGCAAGTGGTGACTGCTTTTGTCGCAGGAATGTGCAATTTTTCATCAGGTCCGTGTGCATTTCCGCCTGGGCCAAGACTGCCAGTTACGAGGAAGTTTGCTTGCGGGTACTTCTCTTGCATCATGGCAAGGAATGGGATTGTTCCGCCCTCAAAGAACACCTGCATCGGATTTCCAAATGTTGCGAGGCTCGCTTCATTTAGTGCTTCACGGAACGATGGAGTCATTGCTGGTGCTGAGAAACCATTTGCCGCTGCATCTGTAGAAAATGATACATGGGCACCATGAGGTGCATCTGCCTCTAGCGCTGAGGCCATGGCTGCCTGTGCTAAATCAGCATCGACTCCTGGAGGAATTCGCATGCTGAGTTTGAGTGAAGTATGTGTTCTCAATACGTTTCCAGCGTCTTTCAATGAAGGCATTCCGTCCACTCCTGTCACCGATAATGATGGGCGCCAGTTTCCTGAAAGAATAATTTCTGAAAGCCCTGGTGTTTGGGGCTCAACCCCGTCCAGCGTGGGGAAGTCGGTCCAAACATTTTCACCGAGAACATCCGCAATTCCTTGAGCTTCGTTTTCGATTTCTTTTGAGATACCGATACTCAATTCTGGAAGCAGAATTTGACCTGTCTTTTCATCTTCGATTCGACTGATAATCGAACGTGCGATTCGAAATGACGAGGGTATGATCCCACCAGCCATTCCAGAATGCACTCCTTCCTTACTCACGCCCACTTTGAGGGTCCCTCCAACCAAACCTCGCAGGCTTGTAGTAACCCACAATCGCTCATAATCACCTGCCCCTGAATCCATTACGACTACTAAATCTGGAGTGCCCANAAGCTCTGAGAGTTCGTCCAAATATGCAGGTAAATCAAACGAGCCAGATTCCTCACAGGTTTCGATCAAGAAAGTGGCTTTCGGATGAACGATGTTGTGTTGTTGTAGCGCCAATATCGAGAGTATGCTCAGATAACCACCATAACCGTCGTCCACACTACCCCGGCCATATAGCCAAGGATCTTCACGAACAGGAATCCATGGACCTTTGCCCTCTGACCATCCAGTGAAGGGAGGTTGTTTGTCGAGGTGACTGTAAAACAGAACCTCGCCCTCTCCCGTACCCTCAATGGTCACTGTCAGTACTGGGGTTCTACCATCCATTCGATGGACATTGCAAGTCATCCCTTTCATCGGTAAGGAGCCCAACCATTTGAGAAAAAGTTCGATTGTATCATCAAGAAAACCATTGGATGCCCAATCATCATCGAATGCTGGAGAGAGAGCGGGNATTTCGATGAATTCTGACAGACTATCCAACGCATGTGATTCCCATTGTTCGTCAACCCAGGCATGGATGGCTTCAATATCGATGCTCGTCATGGTTGTGCGAGTTCGATTGAATGCAAAAGTACTGCTCTTATTCGGATTCGGAATCAGGTCGAGAGAATAGGNGAATGTTGCTTAGGCTCATGGAGCAATCACACTCATGTTCAAGATCTTCTTCAAGCGCCAATTCACCAAGTGTAGAAAGCAATGATTCAAGTTCTGTAATCGATGATTGCATTTCNGCTTCNGTCATGACAATCATACGGCCAGTTGTTGCACAGAGAATGGCTGGTGGGAGAACTTCACGATGTGGAATTCCGAGGCGCTCCCTCGCCTCTTCTTGACGAATTAATGCGACAGTATACAGCGCCAATTGCATCCTGTATTCGTCCAACATCGATTGTTCCGCAGGATGTCGAGATTCCCCGGTGGCTTCCAACAATGGATGTGCCCAACCTGCATACAGATGTGCTGCACCCGTAGTTTTCAGATCCACGGCTCGTATGGCGCCTTTCCCATCATCCTTCTGCGTACACAGCACCAAATCAGCAATACCTGAAACAGAGAAATTGAATTGTTCAATGTTAGAGACCTCTTGAGGGCCATTAGGGGTCCACAATTGCTCGTTTGCTTCGAGTCGGATCGGGATTTGCAAACTAAATGGCCACTCTGTACGTAGGCCTTCTACACGCTCATTGTTCCATTGGCCCCCAGATGTGAGAGTGCCTAGAGGACCTCGCTTTACCGCCTCTGACATTTGTTTGAGTAGAGATTTCAGATTATCCGCATCCACGTCAGGTGGCATCAATTCCTTGAGTACGGATTCAAGCACATCGTCATCTGTGAGCCTATCAGGGCTATTTTGAGTCCATTGAATCGGTAATGGTGAGCTCAATTCAAAGTCGATGTTTGGTGTTTGCAAACCGATTTCGACGACACGATGGAAAATTGAACCGATGACGTTGGCTGGAGGCAAACCCAGTTTCTCTGTAGTTGGCGTTGAATTCGAATTTACATTGGTTTGAAGTTCACTTGGAGATAAGCCCAATTTCAACAAGTGCAAATAGCAACGAGGACAGGACAACGCCTTGTCCAGTTGATGGGGTGATATTTTGCTACTTCGTGTTCTTGTTGGGGCATGCACTAGTTGGCCAGATTGTAGTTCCTCTTGAGCTATTTCAGCAACCTCATGCAAACGCGACATTTTGACCAATGGACTCACACTGGAGCTTGAACCTGAGAGTTCAGAAACATGGCTATGTATCGCAAAGGGCATCGACTGGGTGGAAATTTCGTGACGGCCGTCATCACTGGGCTGCCAACCCATTGCATCCAGCCACATATGGCCAAATGTGGGCATTGGGACAGAACGTGGTTTAATCGAAATTTGATTGCCACTTCGGACGGAGTCATTTGGTGCACCAGCCAGAATGAGGATGTCCTTGACTCGAGTACAAGCGACGTAAAACAAACGCCTCGCTTCCGCTTGAATCTGTGCTTCCTGTAGTGATCTTGCCAACGTCCAGATTCCACTGTCAAGATTGGAATGAGATTTCCATGGACGTGGATTAGAGGCAAATAAACTCGGTGTCGCAATCACCCTTTGCCGTAAATCATGGTTGATATTGCCCTGACCTTCGCTGAAAAGGCCTCCAACAATCACACANTTTCGTTGTAACCCCTTGGAACCATGAATGGTCATTATCTGTACTGAATCTGAATTCGAATACCCCGAGGATGTCAAATCATTCCCAGCAACATCAGCAAGATGGGATACTCGATCAGCGAGTAGAATCGGGTCCCCGCCGACCTCATTTGATTGTGATTCTACCAAATGAAGGAACTGCTCGGCATCATTACGCTCCGAAGGGCGAGGATGAGCGACCAGTAAATCGCTATGATTCAGAGTATCACTGAGAGATTCTATCAAGGAGGCACGCCGCGAGGCTTGTAACCAATTTTCAATCAATGCCCGATGAGGACCCTCTGGAAGAAGGGTCGAAAGTCGTTCAATCAGATTCTCATCTTCCTTTGCTCCGAGCAAGAAGGTTTGCAGTTCTGCATCATTTAGTCCTACGAGGCAAGAGCGTGCCACGGTTGCAGCTGCATGGCGGCTACTGGGTCGTGCAATCCATTGTACAAGCCCCAAGAGTGGGCGAATCACTGGACGCATGAGAAGACCCCCCTCCTTGTCTGCACTCGCAGGGATTCCAGCAGCTTCTAGGCGTGCCATCAAATCTCCAAGATGTGTTCGACTGGGTAGTAACACTAGAATGTCCCCTGGTGATATTGCTGATTGCTCAGGTTGAATCACTTCACCGACTCTGGTAGATTGGCCATCGATTAACGCTCGAATTCGTGCAGTAATCAGAGCATTCTCCATCTCGCTGGACGTTCCTGTGCTAAATGGATCAAGAGGTTGGGTCAAGTCATCGTCGGGATGGCCTGAATGAGGTACACTGGCAGGGAGAAGCCACTCGAAGCGACCTTCGGCTTTNGATCGTGCGGGAATCAATGCCTGTGGCCGAGCATACCAGTCACCAGGGAATCGATCATGATTTGACGAAAATAGGTCATCCCACCATTCATTCATTTGGTTGAGTAAACCGGCAGCAGTTCGATAATTGACAACCAATTCCACATGGCCTTGGGATCGAGAGAGGGCATCGACCTGTTTTGTACTCCCTTTTTCTGGTTCATCAAAGCGCTGCCATGCAGCATCGGCTTTACTTCTAGATTCGGGTAAATCAGTGGCTGTGGCGAATCCGCCATCTGCGCTATATCTGGGATCCCTTGCAGCGTTTTGTCTGCGTAACTCTGGTTTACGAGTTAATGCTGGTTCGCTATGAAATTCAAGAGAATTGATATCTCGAAGTGCATTTCCAAAATCGACGAAACCTGAAACCTGAGCCTGTCTAAATGCGTAAATGCTTTGCTTCCTGTCACCGACACAGCAGACTGTGGGTTGCCACGGAGTATTGGGGACTTCATGTCCTTCGGGAAGGTTTCTTTCTCCCCAAAGGCGACCGAGAAGGCGCCATTGTTGTGCAGAGTTATCCTGTGCTTCATCGATGATGAATGCCCGGTATCGTGCACGAATATTACGCAACCGCGCATACCGACTTTGCAAATCAGCATAGAGGCGTTTTGCTTCGGTAGAATCTAGACCAGCAGATATTGGATTTTCAACAAACCTTTCCAGCAATGAAAGAGCCTCAAGAATGTGATCGTCTCTCCAAGATTCTTCAGGCAATCTGTCCAATATCTGAACTACTTCAATCGGATACTCTGCACGCATGATTCTCGGGCATCGTGCCAACAATAAATCGGCGGCCAGTGAGGCGATATCATCGAATTCATGCACTCTTTTTCGAACCTTGAGTTCATGCAAAATATCGAGTAATGCCCGGTGGCAAATCAGCATGTCTTGGAAGTGGCTAACCTCCTCTTCAATCCCAATCGCCAACTGAGAATCTGGTGGTGAATGTGGCAATGGTGATTGAATTATATTGGGTAAAAGACTCAACCCTGTGGGCATCTGTGGAATCGGGAAGGTGGAGTTGTCAAGGAGGAAAATTGCGCGCGCTAGGAGCCTAAATGTACGCCCTTCTGTACGGTTCCAAATATCGGCGATGGAGCCACCCAATTGTTTGGCTAACTCCTTTGAATTAGCATCTGATACATTGCCCCAAGTGGCGATGCCACGAGGCCATTCGTGGGAATTCGTCAAGTTACCTCGGCTAAATGCACTGACCTCGGACGATTGATGAGAAGAGGGGGTGCAGGTAACCATACACAACCCGTGTAACCAAATCCAACGTTCCCAGCGTGTAGCAGGTGGGCCCACATCCACCATCTCAACCAGGGTTTGGAAACGCGTACCGCCGACCAATGCGTTGGCCACATCGAGTTCATTACCGTGCGTTCTTACAAGGTCGACCCAGGCCAAGCAAGCCTGATGAATATCTGAAACAAAGGCATCAAATTGAATATCGGAAGGCGCGAGAATCGATTCAATCAATTGTCGTACATCTGATTCACTCACAGACCCTTGTGATTCCAATCTCCTCGCAGCACTGTCGACGAAAATGCGATTTGAAAGAAGTGATGAAAGAACGATTCGCACATCGCGGCGACTTCCAAATCGCCTCGCAAGGCGATCTCGCGATTCAATCAACAAAGAGGCGCGCTCTCCTGAGACTCCAGCAGCAACCGCATCCGCGGGTGAACGCAGGCGCCAAAGTCCCTCAAGGGCCTGCTCAAGCAACACATGTCGCTCTGCATCACTGATGACATCTTCTGTAGGGCGTTGGGACAAATCTGCACGCCAAGGTGCGATGAGACGGGAGAAAAATGAATCAATGGTACCAATGGGTGCATCTTCAAGCATCGCGGTCAATTGATCGATTAACCCCTCATTCGTGATTCTTGAATCACGGCGGCTACCACCAGTATCTCGTGTGGGTCCGGGACGCAAGCGATTCAATTCCTCCCATAATCTATGACGCATTTCTTCAGCGGCCCGAGTTGTGAACGTGAGTACGACGACTTCGCTAGGCAACAAGCCGCGCCACGCCGTCAAATCTTCACGTTCAGAGAGGCCGATTCGCAAAGATCCCCCAGAAAGTGGCAATGGACGTGGACCCGGGGGTAATAACCGGGTTGCACGTTGATCAATCGAAAGATAGTGCTCAATGGTACGGCCAACAATACTCTGTGTCTTTCCGGTTCCAGCGCCTGCATCTAAAATAAGGTGCATGTCGATGGCAAGTGCCAAACGCTGACCCACATTTAATTCCATGAAGAGTCACCTCCAACAATCGGTGCGAAACCGCAGGCTTCCTTGACACGACACCATGTGCAAGTACTCTCTTCCGGAGTGGCGTGAACCAAACCAGATTCGGCACCTTCAGCAACGTCAAATGCAGTGGTTAGACGCTCGGCCATCCAAGCTCTAAACGGATCACTTTCTGCTTCTGAATCTTCATTAGGAAAACGATGAGTTTGGTGTGTAAATGTCGTCAATTTACCAATCCCATTATCCTCAAATAAATCTACAAATGCGGGACTGATTTCGATACTGTGGCTAGTCTTCATTCCGACCTCAGAAATACCGACACCAACCACTAGGTCTCCTGGGTTTGCGATTTCCCAGCAACGAGCGTATAGTCCCAATTGCAATTCATCAAACAGCGCCTTACGATGGCGGTCGCCAACGTGATCCTTCGATGGACCATCAACTGATTTGATATCACGAATGACAATGAGACGTTTTGGCTTCCACTCAGATGATGAATTCCAATCGAGAGGTGCCACAGATTCATCGCCGGCTTGCAATCCAGGATTGTGAAGCACATCAACTCGATCGATGTAACCTGTCAACGACATCTTTCGGCCATCAGGGTGCGAGATTTCCATTCGATCTAGTGACCATTCCAATGAAATTGGGACGGAGTTGTACAATCTCATTTCTGCTTGCAACATGTTCCCTAGACGACCTGAGGGGGAGAGGCTGCCCGAATCGGAAGAAGCAAGCCAGTCCAGCCAAATTTGCTTCGAAAGTCCAATCAAATCGTATCGACGCTGTGCAGCTGTAGCATCGTCTCTCTCCAACCAAGGTGCATGTTCTGCAACATAATCGAGAATGTAACTAAACATATTTTCCATCGATTGCCCACTGTTCGCCAAAGAGGTTGCTTCTGTAGAGTCGCGAACTTCACCTTCAACCATTGTGAATACGTTTTCGAACAAACTTCCAAGTGATTTGTGAATCAAATCGCCCCGGATTCTAGCATCTAGATCCTCTTCTTGTTGTTCCATAAGGCCTGCATTCAGACGACGTTCCAACCACCCTTGTCGAGGGCATTTTTGCCATTGCTGTAATCGACTGGCGGACCAAGTTTTTCGCTTGTGCTTCGCCTTTTCAGATTGTCCATTTCTTTCATCGAATACCGGTAACGAAGTTTGACGAGGACGCAGGGGTCTTGGATCAATCGCAAGTAGTTGATTTCGGCCTGCTTTTCCACCTAAAACCGGCCAACCTTCNGCATTCCTCGGCTTGATTTCACCCCCCGCTCCTCCGCGTCCAGGTACTATCTTCATATCGCCGAGTCCAACGAAACGAGCGTGCATGTCCATGCCAATGTAATCATCACCGGGTTGAATTTCTCTCGGTTGACGACGCAACCGGTCAGCCATCAATTCACCATCCATTGGAATGGTAATCGCAAGCGGATTCAATGGAGGCGAGGTCGGCAGTTGAGATTTGAGAAATTGTTGCCCCACTCTTTGTCTGTCTTCTCGGAACCCTCGCCCTGAAATTTGCAATTCCGCGCGAGTCGAGTCGCCGACCTCTACCATGCTGACCGTATTTGGAAACCATGAGAGGTGATGCCCGCGAGTTCGATCGCTCGTAGCTGTTGACCAATCCTGTAAAAACGCCGGCTTTGAGACCAAATCAGAGGCATCAGCACCAGAATATGTGGACAACCATTCAGCGAGCGGGGCGGCAGGTTGAGTGTTTTCATCAAGACCTGTTGGATCAACCAAAATCACGGTTGATGAGGCATGGACGAGATGATGCAAAGCATGCCTAGCATCGCGAAGGGGTGCATCTGAACGGCCCAAATTCAACAACTTGCAGTCCGCTTCGCTCAGCCATGGTAAAGTGTCCGCACGTAATGACCAATTCGATGCTGTGAGATGTGTGAGGATCACGATATCAGATGAGGTTCCGAGCGCTTCCGTAGGAGTTAGAATGCGGATATTATCACCTGAATCAAATGCAGGTGGTGAAGGTAAATCCTCGATTAATCCCAACAAACCTTCAACCCATTGCGGGCCGAGTAATGAGCGCGGGTGGCCTAAAATCTCCTGTGATTTTCTAAATTTTTCTTTCTCTTCCACCAACAATTTCAGAGGACTCAGTTCCCGAATCATGGATGATTCATCCAAGTGAATCAACAATTGGTTTAGGCATAATTCACCGTCCGAGGGAGCGGGAGGAAGGGGGAGTTTTTTCCCGGTATGGCAGCCGATATGAAGGTCTGATTCATCCAGCAGCGCACGCTCTCCAGAAGTGAGCAATGGTGATAATCGGCTCAAGAGACTCAAGAACCACCATTGAGTACATTCGGCTTTCATTCCTGCCTCTTCCACCTCCTGCCATGGCGCAGGATAGACTGGGGACGCCAGCGCATGAAGCCAACGTGACAACGCACCATATCCTCCCAAAATATGCCAAGTACGAGCAAGAGATTCGATTCGTTGTGGATCCAATTTAGGCGCCCATTTCGGAACACTTGGGTGCATTTCTGTGTGCAACCATTCATCGACAAAACGCAAACTTCGCTGCGAACCGATGGCGCGGATTCGAGACATTGACCACGCCTCTGAACCCAATCCAATTGAGAGGAGTTCCCCCAACCAATGAATTGTCGAGGAGGTCTTGAGTGTCAATGGAGGAGCAGGGGGTCGCAACCCAATCTCTGCCAATGCGCGATGCCAACGCCCAAGTCGATCTGCTTTGCCTGGATCAATGATTACCACACTGGAATTTGGGGCTGATGAGAGAGTCCAATCTCTCAGCAATTCTGCTGTTGCGGCGATATCCAAGCCACGGGTCGGAACCAACAATCGGGTCACAGCATGTTCAATCGAAGCTGGTTTCCAAATCTGGTGAGCTTTCAACCAATTTGGAATCCGATCCTCTGTGCAAGGATGAACGTCTTCTAAGATCGCTCCATGGAGGCCCAGCCGATGGTTTCCAATGGAGGCATCACCATGTTGGCACAATTGATGGATATCTGTGAACCGATTTAGAATCAAAAGCAAGCGGCGGTCGCTCTTGGACAAGGTTGGTAGTTGATTCATCAAGACGATTCCGGCAACTCCCATCAGCGTAAAGGGCGCTGATTCCTTACGCTCTAATTCATCGATGAGTGTGCGCCTGTGAATCAATGGATGAAGACCATTCAATTCACGACCCATCCGTTTTAGACAGTTGTAGAATCCTGCAAGTCCGGGACCCTCCCAACTTCGCACATCTTCGACGTCGAAGGTCTGTACCAATCTCGCCAGGGCCCGAGTACGTCCTTCGCCCCATCGATGCTCGGTGGTTGGATGAAGGAGTGGGAATTCGCCTCTTTTCGCAGCCAATTCGCACTCTACATGTAGCAAGCGATGGCCTTTGGCATTCAGCGACAAAAGGCGTGGTAGTCGCAAATCAGCATGCAGTGATTTCCATAAAGATGAGAGCGTATGGTGACGAGAGCGATCGATGGGTCCGATGTTTGCGGATTCAAGTCGATGCAGGGTTTCAGTCCTAGCGGCGTCTGAGGAATGGATGATGAGAACAGGGGCCAAGCGTGGATCAACTACTTGCTCACACAGTTGGTCGAACAACCAATCGGGAAACTGCCCCGGAGGAATATGTTCTAGCGTCAGTGTAGATTCCATGTAATCCCTTCAATAATTATTTGCTACTGCGGTAGCTTGGCTCAATTCAGTGTCCCCGTGAGCATTGCAGGTTGTCACGGGGGTTCTTGAAGGATTGGACGGATTCAATCACGACGTGTCAATGCTGCAGCCCCCATTGCAATGAGGCCAAGAGGAGCTAGGAAGCCCGACAATAGACTTCCATCTTCATCTGCAGAATCGACGGAATCCGAATCGTCTCCGGGAAGATGCCATTCATGGACCAATACCAATGCAAGGTCATCACCATCCCATGCATCGGGCAATGTAATCATCTGTTGACCCCCCACAGCAGTGTCATTATTTCCAGTCACATCAAGTTCGATTACAGCCCTTACA
>PATG01000020.1 GCA_002713555.1 Planctomycetaceae bacterium | reverse complement strand
CATACAATTTGTTGCCATCGATGGCAATGGTATACTCCCAATGTCGATTGGGCAAAAGGCCTTCCCCACTGCCCATTCATTTCGCCGACATATGCACGACCATTTCGCCGAACATTGGGCAATGATTGCTGATGAAAACCCCATTCCTCAGAAACATGATTTGTGGATTCCTGATGAAGAATTTCAGGCCATTGTAAAAGCCAGTGGAGTAGAGCTGACACCTTACGAATGGTTGTGGCGTGTATCTCAGGGAGGTTCCATTGGTGAAAGTGCTCTGAAGGCACTCAAAATTGATCATAAAGTTCCCGCAGTGACCTCATTTAATGGTGGACACTCTAATGCACAAATTCGATTGAATCGGTTTATTGAAGAAGGATTGGATCGATACCATACAAATCGCAACGATTTCATCAAACCCGCTGTTAGTGGATTGTCCCCTTGGTTCCATTTTGGACATATTTCTACCTCGGAAGTGGTATTTCGTATACTGCAACGAGAAAATTGGAATCCCTCATTTATCGACAACACTCGCAGAGGTTCACGAAGCGGCTGGTGGGGGTTGCCAGAACCTGTTGAGACCTTTTTAGATCAAATCATTACTTGGCGAGAGTTGGGATTCAACTTTGCATACTACAGAGAAGATCATACATCAATCGAATCCATCCCTGATTGGGCAAAGAAATCCTTGGATTTACACCGTAAAGATCCCCGCCCTGAATACACCTTCGAACAGTTAGAAGCGGCTGAAACGAATGATGAATTGTGGAACGCAGCACAGCGACAATTGACTCGATTGGGTATCATTCACAACTATCTGCGAATGCTTTGGGGTAAACGAATCCTCGAATGGGCACCTTCTCCCGAAATCGCCGCAGAATGGATGATTCGACTTAATGACAAGTGGGCGTTAGATGGCAGAGACCCCAACTCGTACACTGGAATATTCTGGGTCCTTGGACGACACGATCGTGCCTGGGGTCCTGAGAGACCGATTTTTGGAAAGGTCAGATACATGTCTTCCGCAAATACTGCTCGCAAATTGAAGGTCGGGCCTTATCTCATGCGCTGGGCCAAAGATGCTTTGCAGAGCAGTGAATTTTCCTGAGGTGATATTGTGAAATACGAATATGAAACACATACTGAATCGACTCGAAATGAAGTCTTTGATTGGTTTGAACGAAAAGGGTCTTTTCGAAGATTAATGCCACCTTGGGAGGTTGCTGAAGAGGTTCGTGCTGACGAAACTTTAGAGAATGGTGCACAGCGAATATTTCGTTTCCCAATGGGACCAATCAAAATGACCTGGGTCGCTGAACATTTAGGTTACCAGCCCCCTGAGAAATTCGAGGATGTCATGAAAAAAGGACCATTTCGATCTTGGCATCATGTACATCGGTTCATTGAGAAAGATGGAGGAACCGTTGTTCACGATGAAGTCGAATACAANCTTCCGATGGGAATACTAGGGCGGATTTTTGGATCTAGAAATGTTCGAAATCGNTTGGATCGCATGTTTCNAGCAAGGGAACAACGATTGATTCGGGATCTGCAACGGCACTCAGATTTCAAACACTCACCTCGGAAACGAATTCTTTTGGCGGGAGCATCTGGATTGATTGGTCGACAATTGGCTGCCTTTCTCGATACAGGGGGNCATGAGATNTGGCGTTTGGTTCGCCGAAAACCGAATGAAGGACAAAATGAGATTCAATGGAGTCCTTCCGAGGGTGTCATCGACAGCTCCGCATTGGAAGGATTCGACATTGTCATCCACCTCGGTGGAGCAGGGATTGGTGATCGCCGCTGGACCAAATCAAGAATGGCCTTAATCGAAAAAAGTCGAACCGGNAGNACTGGTTTACTTGCGCGAACTCTGGCTGAATTAAGTCAGAAGCCAGAGGTCTTTCTTGTCGCCAGTGCNATTGGTTGGTATGGAGATCGGGGTGATGAAATTCTAGATGAGAAAAGCCAACCTGGCAGCGGCTTCTTACCCGACACCTGCATGGCTTGGGAAGCGGCTGCTGAGCCCGCCCGACAAGCCGGAATCCGGACCATTCACGCAAGAACGGGTGTAGTACTCGATGCCAGTGGAGGAGCTCTTCAGAAAATGCTTCTTCCAGCAAAAATGGGGGCTGGTGGTCCCATTGGATTTGGGCGACAGTGGTTTTCTTGGATTTCCATGGATGATCAAATCTATGCATTGCATCACCTTGTAATGTCAGATAGCACTGAAGGGGCTTACAATATCACTTCACCCACGCCATTGCAGCAGAAACTATTCGCCAAGGCATTGGGAAGGGCTCTNCGTCGACCTGCATTCATGCCTACGCCTCCACTTGCAATTTGGTTCTTGTATGGAAAAATGGGTGTAGCACTGACCACTGAAAGTCAGCGTGTCATGCCCACTAGATTAATTGAAACCGGTTATCGGTTCCAACATGAAGATGCTGAAAGTGCACTTCGTGACGCTCTCGGAAAGTGGAAAAATTAGGACAACTGATTTTCCTCGATCCCAGATGTATTTACCTTGCATGTACTGATTCCAAATGAAGAGTAAAATGGACAGTGGCCGACCACTGAGGTTGTGACGGTCCACAGNCCCACAATCAAGAAAATCACTTCCCATTGCGCGCTAGAAAAATAGTCGAAAAACACGACCCCGCAGCCACCAATTAGCCGAACAATTCTGTCACCTAGGCCCAANTTCAATTTCTCACCTCAAATTTTGGCGAATACACCACTACTCATATCAAACGGTTGGAACAGACGTTTCCAGGGAAGATGCTCAAGTTCAGAAATCTCAAACATTTGCTCGATTACTGCCAGTGGCGCCATTCGTGGGGCTGTACCTGCTAGATACCCGTCAATCCAGGAATGTACTCGTTGACGGGCCTTGCCTGAAATGGTCTTAGGGAGACGTCCGACAGCCCTTCTTAATGCACCGGCAACATGCTTTCTCTGAACGATGGTATTCATGTAAGATTGTGCCAATGTGATGTATTCGAGAGCCAACTGCTGCGGATGTTGATTGGAATGGTCACTGATTAAGCGGCCCAAGGCAGCAGGTGCATTTGGGGAGCGGCTTTGTAACAACAATTTGTGTTCCGAGTGAAATTGTTGCAGACTCGTTAGGGTCCAACCCTGATCATTTCTATCCCACCACCGATGCATCATCCCTACTCTGGCGAAGAAATTNTCCATCTGAACTGCATCGTTCAGGCGACCCTCTTCAATGGCTGGAATTTGTGGATTCATACTTGTGAAGACCATCGCAAAAAGGCCCTGCCCTTCTCGTCGAGGGTTGCCGTTGTGATACACCTTAACTCGTTCAAGTCCGCAACTAGGTGAATCTTTCTTGAGGATGATTCCAGAGATTTTCTGTTTCAATAAAAAATCAGATTGGAGTTCTGACCAGTTNATCATATCATCTGTGTAGTCTGTACCTGATTTCGGTTCAATGAGGTGAATCTTGTCTTCCTCGTGAACCAGGCGAATGGTGGGACGGGGAGTTCCCAGGCCAATTCCGACTTCAGGGCAGATGGGAATGGTTTCGATATTTTTGCTTACACTCTGCAATAACCGATGATTACAGTGGCCTCCATTGTAACGTACTTGCTCTCCAAGCAAGCATGCTGATACTGCAATTTTGGGCAACTGTTTGTCTTCCATACACTGAACAACGCGGTTCAGTATATAGAGAGTGGTTTCTGAGCAGGGTCACTCATCATTGGTAACCGTAATCACAGGTCAGTAGCAACCTTGCGTGCCATGAATGCCATTAGGCCCATCTGGAACAGCAGGAGGATCGTTCCTGAAAGCAAGAGTAGCAATCCGGCCAGGCCCGTGTTGTCCTCTAGCATTCCTANACCAATACCAAACATGATTGCAGCAGTGAGGAGCACTGGAATCGATTCGAGGATTGCAGTGAAAGCTGTCTTCCAACTACCCATGTAACCCAGTCCGGATTTACCAAGACCATCAGCAATACCCATGCCCATGACTAACGTAATCACTTGAGTGAATGCGAGAATATTGAACATCACAGCAAGTAACATACCAATGGTGAACATAGCACCTTCGCCTGACTCAAAAGCAACAACGAAAATGATTGCGTTCACGATAATAATCAGAATCACTGTTAGGATACTGCTTAGCAAGGCTGCCAGACCATACTTGAGGGTGCTAAATCCGCGAGTGAAGTCCAATCCGCCACCTGAGGACGCACCTGATGTAGCGACCATGACGGTTGCAGCCGGTGCCGCTGCCATTCCCATATCGGTATGTGGCGAGACGACCATCGGTGCGGCTGCTGCCATTGGTGCTGCAGCGGCCATTGGTTCGGCTGCTGCCATGGGTGCGGCAGGTGCTGCTTGTTGTTCAACTGGAACCCATTCATTTCCGTTCCACATAAAATTTCCATCATCACTGAGTTGACCAGTCATACAACGCCCACGCGTAGGGGGCTTATAACTAGTAATCGGTCAAGAATTTACAGGGAAACTACCATGGATACTTCAAATTCCACAATATCCCATCGTTGATGATGACCTGAATCCCAAGCATCACAGCACCAATCACTGGCCAAATCGTGTCAGAAGTTACTCCTTGTTGATGTGCGCCCCATGCAAAGAGGCCGAGTAAAATATTACCCAAACAGACAACCCACAAATTCCCAATCACAAGCCACTGGGTCCAATTGCCATCCGTTCGAATATGAAGGGCTGTAAGTTCCAACCAAAACATCGAGGGGATGGTGACGAGCAAAAAGGCGATCATTAATCTAGAATGTCCACCACTATCGCCTTCACCCCATGGCCATTGCACACTTTCGACAACTGCGGCGTCCCATCGGTAAAGGAAAAACCACCACATAATAAGGAAACCCGTAGCTGAGATAAACATACACGTGACATTGAGAGTACGCCAAGATTCAGGAATGCCTCCCCACAAATCATTGGGACTCTCCATCCGAGAAATTCCGAAGACATACGAAGCGAGAACCAAAGGCCCCGTGATGTACAATGCCAGGCGAAGGGCTTCACGTGTAATTTCCATTAAATCCCTCAGGCCAACGTACCCCAATCAACTTCAGCTTCTTCGATTTCAATCTCATCGACATCCATCTGTGCCAACTGTAGTTTTCCACTCAATTCATCATTGACTGCATGCCAATAAGAGTAGGCCTCAATCACCCAAATTCCAGATTCTCTGGTACCATTACCGGAACCCTTCACTCCACCGAATGGGAGGTGAGCTTCGGCACCGGTGGTCGAGTTGTTGATTCCCGTCATTCCAGCTTTGATTCCGGTCTTGAATCGGTATGCTTCGAGACGATCATTGGTGTAAATCGCACTTGACAAGCCATAAGGTGAAGCATTGGCAAGATGAAGCGCATGATCGAAATCCTTGGCTTTGGCCACGGTAATTGCAGGGCCAAAAATCTCCTCATGGAAACATTGCATGTCTTCGGTTACATCGACGAATACATGCGGCCACATGTATACGCCCTCTGCGGCATCGCCAAGGAACCCTGAAGGCTTGTTTTCATTAGTGATTCGGCCCTTTCCAAACAGTTTAGTGGCGCCACTTGACTCACACATTTCAACACCTTTGAGAAAATCTACTGCGTACTTTTCGGACAACATTGATCCGTACAATACACCATCATTTCTCAAGGAGTCTCCAATTGCAGTACTCTCGACCTTGGTCATCAGTTTAGACATGAATACATCATAGATATCTTCGTGAATAATCAGGTTACCTAGGCTGGTACAACGCTGACCTGCGGTTCCAAACCCTGCCCAATAGGCGCCCTCAACAGCATTGTCGAGATTTGCACTGGGCATGATGACCAAGGGGTTCTTGCCGCCCAACTCAAGGCTTGCAGAGACCAAGTTCCGACCGCAGACTTCTCCAATCATCTTTCCAACAGCTGTACTTCCAGTAAACGAGATTTTGTTGACCATGCCCTTGTCAACTGCATCGACCAAATGCTGTCCTGCACCACTGCCTTTGCCATGAATGAGATTGATTACACCATTGGGCAATCCAGACTCATGCATGATTCGCGCAAGAGCAAAAGAGAGTAGGGGCGAATCTTGTGGAGATTTCCACACACAGGTATTCCCACACATGATTGCTGGAATCATCTTCCAGAATGGTACTGCAGATGGAAAATTACAGGCATTGATGATCCCACAGACGCCTAAAGGCCTGCGATAGGTGAATAATTCCTTGTCCGGCAATTCTGAGTTCACGGTTTGCCCGTACAGACGACGGCCTTCTGATTGGAAGAACAAACAGGTATCAATTGCTTCTTGGATTTCACCACCGCATTCCTTCAACGTCTTACCGATCTCTCGAGCTTGTAATCGGACCAAGTCGTCTTTGTGTTGCATCAGTAGACGACCCATATTGCCTATGATTTGTCCACGTGTAGGGGCAGGAGTTGCCGCCCAATTCGTGAAGGCTTCTCTAGCGGCCTTGAGCGCGTCGTGAACATCGGATTCCGTCGATAGAGGAAATTCACCAAGACAATCATCGAGCCAAGCAGGATTCGTTGACTTGAAAGTCGAGCCGTCACTAGACGATTTCAGTTCACCATTGATGATATTGTATCCCTTCACACAGGGGTTGCCATTCGGATTGCTTTGGTCTAGAAATTCCAAACCGGTTGAGAGAACATGCGCCATAGCCCGTCGAGTGACAACCCCATCATCAATGCTCGCCTCTCGGCGGTAGAATCAAACTATCCAGACCGAGAGATTAGGAGAAACAATTTCGTCAAGGCTTTAGGAGTCGGCGTTATCTCCTCGTATTGCTGTCGAGGTGGCACTATGACTGACGATGAAGAAAAAACTCTCTCTCTGCGCGTTGCAAAGGCGATTCCAAGCGATGTAGGTCATGGCCGAGCCAGAGTACCCTTTGACAACGATTTGGGGTTGAAACCCGGAGACGTCATCGAAATCGCAGGTGAGCGCAATACCGCCGCTATTGTATGGAGATGCAGGCCCGAAGATGCCAACCTTGGTGTCATCCGTATCGATGGAATCATCCGTAAAAATGCGGGTGTAAGTCTCGGTGATCGAGTCACAATCAAGAAGGTCGAAACAAAGGAGTGTGAGCGACTCGTACTGAGTCCCGTTATGGCGAAGCAGCAGAAGGTCAAATTTGGTTCAGGGATTGAAGGGTTTGCTCGACGAGGACTAAACAAGCGTCCTGTGGTTGCAGGTGACCGTATTTTCATACCAGGGATGACTCTCTTTGCTGAAGCATTGCCATTTGCCATTGTCTCGACCAAACCCAAGGGGATTGTGCGAGTATTACCAGATACTGAGATCGTCATCAAAGAAGAAATGGTTGAGGAGGATGAACCTGGAGAAGTCTCGTCGATCATGTATGAGGACATCGGAGGACTAGGCGATCAACTACTCAAAGTTCGAGAAATGATTGAATTGCCGCTCAAGCACCCCATTCTTTTCCGACGACTCGGAATCGACCCGCCTAAGGGCGTTCTCCTACATGGCCCCCCCGGCACAGGTAAGACGATGATCGCCAAGGCCGTAGCCAATGAAACAAATGCACATTTTACCAGTATCAATGGGCCTGAAATTATTTCGAAATACTATGGGGAATCGGAAAAACAACTACGAGAAATATTTGATGAAGCCGCCTCAAACGCACCTGCCATCATTTTCGTCGACGAGTTAGATTCAATAGCACCCAAACGTGAAGATGTTTCTGGCGAAGTTGAGCGCCGTGTCGTAGCACAACTCCTGACGTTGATGGATGGAATGCAAGGTAGGGATAATGTCGTTGTCATTGGTGCTACAAATCGCCCTGATGCCATCGACCAGGCCTTGAGGCGACCGGGTCGTTTTGACCGTGAATTGGAAATCGGTGTACCTGATAAGAATGGTCGCCGAGAGATCGTCAACATTCACACGCGAGGGATGCCAATTTCAGATGATTTTGACATGGACTGGATTTTGGAAAACTCGTACGGATTCGTTGGTGCAGATATCATGAGCCTGACCCGTGAGGCTGCAATGAAGGCACTTCGTCGCTATCTTCCTGAGATTGATTTGGACCAAGATGAAATTCCACCCGAAGTACTCGAAAAGATGGAAGTTCAGATGAGTGACTTCAAGCTCGCAATTCGGGATATTGAACCCAGTGCACTTCGAGAAATCTACGTCGAAGTCCCTGAGGTATCATGGGAAGATGTCGGGGGTTTGGAAGAAGTCAAGGAGCGACTCAAAGAGAGTGTAGAGTGGCCATTGACAATGCCCGATAGATTCGAACACTTCGGAATTAAACCACCTCGTGGCATTGTACTATTCGGCGCCCCTGGCACAGGTAAGACTCTCATCGCAAAGGCGATTGCGAATGAAGCCAAGGCAAATTTCATCACCGTCAAAGGACCAGAATTGATTTCCAAGTGGGTAGGTGAATCTGAAAAAGCCGTCCGTGAAGTGTTCAAGAAGGCAAAACAGGCGAGTCCAAGCATTATCTTCTTGGATGAATTTGAATCGATTGCAGGTGCACGAACTGCAAACTCCGGTGAAGGAAGCGATGTCTCCAATCGAGTGGTCAACCAAATGCTTTCGAGTATGGATGGTGTTGAATCGATGGAAGGAGTGATCGTGATTGCGGCGACCAATCGGCCAGAAATGATTGATCCTGCACTCTTGCGAAGTGGACGATTTGAGCGTGTCATGCACATCCCCCCACCCGACCACTCCAGCCTTAAGAAAATCATCCAAATTCACGCCCGTAACATGCCCTTGGGCAAGTTCAATTTGGATAGTTTAGCAGATAAAATGCAGAACTTCACTGGCGCTGATGTTGAGGCAGTCTGTAGAGAAGCCGCACTCATTGCTATGCGTGCTGAGAAGAAATCTGTATCGAAAAAACACTTCGAACAAGCAATTGATCGAGTCCGCCCAACCATTACTCCAGACATGATCGAATACTATTCAAAGTTGGAAGCCAAGTTGACCAGTGGACTCGAAAGTATCCGACGGAAATCGGATACTTTGATGGGTATCGAGAGCGTGTGAGGTGATCCAATGCCCGCCGCCTTCTCCACAGAGTTATCTGGCAGGAGAGTGGTAGACAGTCGCGGGGATTTGTTGGGAACCATTGTCGATCTATTCATTGATGATATTGGTGGAGAAGTTCTCGGTTTTTTGTTGGATTTAGATCACGGACTCGACCCTAGTCTGCTACCATGGTCTACATTTGGCGACCATTTGGTCATTCCAACCGAAGATGTTGCAAGCATCGATGAAGATATACGTTTGACCCGTTAGTCGTGATTTTCGCTTGATAATGACGCACCCATCACCCCCAAACCGTCTTAAGGCTTAGTTCAGCGTCTCGCGGCTGCACATCCTATGGATGTGGGGAAGTGTCAACATGAAAATTGGCTCAGTAGACATCAATGCTGTGCTAAAGTCGCGCAAAACGCGACGCGTTGGATTGATGGTTGCCTTCTATGCAGTGTTGGGACTTCTGCTGCTCAGTATCGTGAGTTCATATCTCGTCACCAGCGACCCCCATCTTTCTGCTTACGATGATGACTGGGACGACTTATCAGCATTCAGGAGTGACCTCAAAGATATGGGCGTAGATACCACGAGTATGATTTCCAGTCCGGTTCTTTTGGGAGAAATAGAGAACCCTGAAGACACTGTATTCATTGTCACAGGTGTCGAACAGGATACGATTTCTTTGCCCCGATTTACAGCTGATGCAGACGTAGTACAATTCAGTGAATCCGAGGGATACACCACAACAGAGATTGATGCAATCATCGAATACGTCGCCTCTGGAGGTACATTGTTGGTGATGGATGACTTTGGCTACTCTGCTGGTCTTGCAGACAAGTTCGATTTGGGTTACAGTGGACACCAGTTGTACGATGAAGAAGCTTGGGCACGTGAGCTGGGATATGAGTACGTCTGGATGAACTCATCTAATCCCTATGATTACACGGGAATCGATCGTTCTTCGAAACATCCCTGTTTTGCTGATGCTGATAATGATGGAGTCATCGATCGTCTTGACCGATTGCCAGGTGCACCCGATGGGACTGTCCCTACTGTTGCTGAAGCAGGCCTTTGTGCACATCACTTGGAGACAAATGCTGAAGGTGGCCAGTTTTGGAATTTCAGTACCAATTACAATGTCTTGCTTAACACTCCTTCCGCATTTGACAAGGATTCAGCAGAAGATAATTCAGACAACGCTTACGCTTGGGGAAGCTCTAGCCAAGATTCGTATCTTGACACCAATGACGATGGCCAAGGTGACGTTGGATTCGAAGGTGGAGGCATTGAGAGCGATGAAGCAGGTCCATTCACAATGGCCATCAAGGTCTGCGAAAAGCTGGACTGTGAGGAAGAACCTGGGACCCCAATGGGGCGAGCAATCTTTGTCAGCGATGGTTCAACTCTGATGAATGCAATTTACGATTGGGAGAACACGAATACGGAGATGTACGGAGCGTTAAATGGCAATATCATGCCCGATAATGACAACCGAAGATGGGTTCTCGACATTGTCGCTGAAGCCCTGCTGATGCACACCACTGATGAAAACGGGACTTCTGCAGCAGGCAAACAAGTCATCTTTGATGAAAGTAGACATCAGCAATCCAATGCTCTGAGTGATACTTACAGCTTAATCTACTACATTCTCGTCTATTTTACCAATGATTGGATGGCCATGCTCTTCCTCTTCCTGGCTCTCTTCGTCGCCTTTGAAGCCGTGATTATCAAGAAGGTTGATCCAGAACCATGGAGACATGTGTTCAGTATCATCTACTACGGATTTGGAGATGCCAGGCGCTACGGATATTATCAGCGACCCAACAAAGTCAAACAGGTGTTATTGTCTAGGGTGAGGAATCTCAATTCACTTACTAGAGACGAATTTGATGCCTTGCCTGCTCGTGAATTGCAGAAGATGATTGGTGACCCCGTGCTCATCAAATTTGTATTTGAAGATCGAAATTACAGTTTAGAGCAACTTGTGGCTGTTGTCAAGCGAGTTAAGATGTGGGGCCGCAAGTAAGGAGGTGACAAGGAATGTGGACACGTAAAGCAGCACTTCTCTTGACCTCTGGAATTTCATTGGTACTGATTGGCATGATGATTGCCAATTTCCAACTGATGATTCTCGGTTTGCTTTTTATTGCGTTTTTGGCAATTAATTCGTGGGTTGTAGGACATGGACAACTGGAAGTGGTTCGCACATTGTCTGCAGATAACCTGTACAAAGGCGATGACTTGTACGTTGAACTCGCGATTACCAACAGTTCGTTCCGACGTACACAGCAACTTGAAGTCTTTGACAATGTGCCACACGAGATGAAATTACGCAGTGGTCTCAATTACATGCGTGTTAACCTAGGCCCTGGCGAAACGACGCGGATTCGTTACGTGCTACGCTGTCCGCTAAGGGGTCACTATTCCTTTGGTCCGGTATCAGTACGATATCGAAATACGTTCAACCTCTTCAGTCAGGAGATGTACATCGACCATCGATCAGGATTGATTGTATTCCCGCAGGTTCGCGAAATTGAGGAGGCGATGATTCGAAGTCGGACGCCGAAGATGTACACAGGTGCGATGACACTGCGAACACCTGGTCCAGGTTCAGAATTCTATTCTCTCAGAGAATACGTTCCAGGAGATCCGTTCAAGATTATCAATTGGAAGGCATTTGCTAGAACGGGCGTAATGATGGTCAATGAAAAGTGTCGAGATGCAGTTACTGACGTGTTCATCTTGCTCGATTCAAGAGACATCAGTCGAATCGGAACTGTTCTAAAAAATCCGCTTGAGATGGGGACGGTCGCCGCCGCGAGTTTAGCATCTTATTTCATCAAACGAAGAGATTCTGTGGCGTTGGCAGTATATGATGACAAGTTGTCTTACCTACCTGCGGATGGTGGTGACAAGCAGTACTTCAAGGTCCTATCCAGCCTTGCTGGTGTTGCACCTAAAGGGGATATGCCGCTACAAGCAGTAACCAATTCACTCGCACCGAGATTTAGTCGTGGAAGTCCCGTGTTCGTCATCTCAAGTCTAGAAGGTGATGGGACAGTACCACATGCGATTCGAGATTTGGCAGGTAGGGGTCACGAAGTANTCATTCTCAGTCCATCTAGTATCNATTACGAGCGANTGGTTAGTCGAATTCCAAGAATGTCGTATGAGGTCATGAAACTTGAGCGGCAGAATCGTTTGTCCGCAGTCGCCGGTTACGGCGCTCGTGTCATCGATTGGATGCCCGATGTTGAATTGAGTCAAGCATTGTTGCAGGTGAAAATGTAAGGAGGTGGGATAATGGCAGATGATGTTGCACAGCAGGAAGAAGGTATCACCAGCCTACACTTGCGTGTTTTGCGGAAAGAATGGCGGGTAGTTTGTCTTCAACTCGTTGCCTCACTTGCTCTGATTTGGCTATTCCTTACCATGACTCGAGTCTTTGGACACTGTCATCCCGATTATGTCGCAAGTGGTGCTTGGTGCCCCGCACTCGATCACACATTGACCCTCGATGAAATCGAAGCCACCCTAACCGAAGGTAGTGGGATGGATGGTTTGCCCTTACCCGATTGGGTCACAGGACAAGGTAACCAAGGTGATGGCCGATACTACGTACCGATTTTACTCAGCATGGCAATCGCTGGTGCTTGGGTTGCGCTCAACTTCCAACCACCGGCGCGTCGTCGAAAAATCACTTTGGGTTTACTTGGTGCCATGATTCTATTCTTGGCAGGAATGTTCCTACTAACTTGGACATTCGGCATGATTGTCAACTTTGACTTGTATTTGCCGTTCGGAAACGCAGANGACTCGATGAATCATGCCAATCATCTCGTTTGGCCATTATCTGTTTACATTCAAGTGCTGATTATGCTCCTATTCCTTGCACCCGTTTTGTTTGGATTGATGGGTATTTGGGGATTGTCAAAACGAATGGTCAATTGGTCGATGGCTTACATGTTCATCTTCTTGGGAATTTATGCCCTGCTATCCTACGAAGGTGTGGTAAGTCAACTCTCCAGTGCATCGAATCCGAATGCGCCAGGGTTGAACCCCTTGCCTACACAGATCGGTGAAGCAGATACGCTCGGAGGTCTCGTTTCAGGACAAGTGTGGGATTTGCTATTGGTTGCCATCCTATTGATGGTCTTCTCTGAAACTGCACATGCGACCATTCGTTTCCTTGAATATGCGTTTAGATTGCCAGAGTCCTGTAAGAAAGATCCAGAATATGTGAGACAGTTCCAAAGTATTCTGAATACACATATGCAGCACACAGTCGTGGTCATCTTTGCAGTCGCCTTTGTCACGATGCTTGCTCTGAAATTCGATGATTTAATCATTGATGTTGTGGGTTGGACTGGCTCAGGACAATGGAGTGGGCAAGTGAAGGAATCTCTTGAACTTCGATTGACGTATGGGAAAGTGATTTCCGCCATGCTATTCTTGACATTCGTCGCTGGTCTACGTTACATTGTACCCTGGCAGAGAGTTTCAGGTTTGATTGAATCCGCGCTCAATAGAGCAAAAACAAACCCGTGATTATTTATCACGATTCGTGTGAATTAACTGAATCACACGAGAGAGAAATTCTGCGCTAATCACCGCAACAAAGGGTAGTCCACAGACAGTCATTGGTAACAGGATCGAGGTTGTCCAATCAGATTCGGACCACATCCACTGTCCGACTAGAATCGCGCCAAGAATGGCAAGAAAAAAACTCATTTTTTCGAGATACCAAGGAAACTTTCNCCCATGAGATTCGATCCGGTTGAGAAGAGTTACACTGGACCCATGTTCATCCATGAACCCACCTACATGTCCAAGTCCGATAACTCACGTTCAAGGTCATCTAGCGCGTCTCTGCGTACAGGATCAGTAGGGGGTTCAACACCGTTTTCGGTACCATCTCTAGTTCGGGCGGCTGAATCAACTTCGGATAATGCGACATCGATATTTGCCATCAATGCAGCTTCGTCGGTGTCGCCTGCCACATCTGCTGGTGTCAGTCCAGCAGAAATTCTTGCTGAAATATCCACGCCGTCGGTATCGGATGGTGGCTCAATCGGTTGCCAAGTCGAATTGGATGCCGGCGCTGAACTGGCTTCTGATGTGGGTGCGGCAGTTGGTGCGCTAGGTGCAATCACTTCAGCAGAAACAGATGTTACTTCTGATACATCCTCGACCGGATTCATATGTCGAACGGCCTCTGAATTGATTTCNGGTCGCTCATGTCGTGCCAAGCCATCGATTTCGAATGGAAGACTTCCGGAACGCTGGAAAGACCAAAGCGCACCTGCTGGTTCTTCCCCAGTCAAGCCGGCAACATCAAGACGGCGCAGAAGGGATTCCAAAACTTCGACTGTCTCCGCCAATCCGACGGCATCTCCAGCGGTTCGTCGATCTGCATCAAGATATATTTCGTCAAGAGAACGCTGAATCAATCTGCGAGCCTCAACAGAAATGTAGGGCAGGGCTTCAGGCATGTGACTAAATCGTTCGAGTGGCTTGATATCTTCTGATGGCAATCCCAAATCAACGAGACCTCGCAATACCTCTTGCAGTTGTGCCAGCATTGTCACTGAACGCTCATATTCATCGAGTAGACCTTCCAAATCGATCACCACATGCTGTACTGTTTCAGCCAACTGATGTTCTAATCGTGATTGAACTGACCATCGAGTGAGTCCACGAACTGTTGAAGCTGTTTCCGGGGCCTGACGCTCTAGTAATTCCATCACTTCGAGTGAAAGTAGATGGCGCGGAGTCTTGGCCACCTCATCGACGCTGTGTTGTATGATGGAAAGAGCACGTTCGACTGCTCTATCTAAGAGTACAATACTGTATCCTCGACTTCGAGCATTTGCCATTCGATCAAGAACAGGTTCTAAACTCGACAAACCGCGTTCATCTCCGAGTAATGCTTGAGCGAGGGGTTCTTCGGCCAATCTCGCCCGAATACGATCTGCTTCTTGCAAATCAAGTAGAGCCATTTCGTGCGCCTCTTGGATATCCTCGGCCTGTTCCAACAGCATCCTCAATTCAGTTTCGGATTGAGCTTTTCTTGCATCTAAATCGCCTAATTCACGTAAAATTAGGCGACGTTCTTCCATCATCTCTCGCAATTCAGATTGCATAATCGTCGACTTTCGTTCTGAATCTAAAATTCGGCCACGCTCTTCTTCCATCAAACGACGATGNGCATGNCCNTCNGCNTCNANATCNGNCAATTCNGNNCGTTGATTTTCNATNCTTCNNTCAACTTCNTCNAGCTCNCCTTGACCTGTNCNATGGCGNTCNCGTTGTGCGNTNACNTGTTCAGTGAGNACGCGCTGAAGNCGNTCNTCNTGNTCAATNGCNTTGCGNACNTCATCNAAACGNGNTTCNGNTGNNCTNANTTCAGATTTNANNGTNGCNTCNTGNNTTGAGAGNTCNCGTAAATCNNCNAGNANNGNTTCNCNNGANTCNAACTCNCCCAATGCACTNGCCAATTCTTCAGCTCNNTTNTCGACCATNTGTTCNAGNTCTGANACTCGNTTNGNNAGNCGNTTTGAAAGCGNNGNNGCTTCATCCATANNNGNTTCNGCAGTNCGAACTTTGTTCGTCATGTCATCAATTTCACGATGTAGTTCGCTTCGTTCATCTCTTGCTTCAGTGAGAGAGGATTCCAAATCGTGCATCTGCTCGCGAGCGTCATCTCTCGCGGCTCGAGCGTCCTCAAGTTCTCGCTCCAATCGACCCTTTTCGCGTTCTAGCGAAATCTGTGTATGCTCAAGTTGTTCAAGTCTCTTCTTCATTTCACCACTAGCCGGTGTGAGAACCTTTGAACTAGAGACTGGCATGAGTTTGGCTGTCGGTGAACCCGTTTCCAACATCTTCCATGCTGAGCGTCCTGACTCCATGGCCTCTAGACCCAAATCAAAGCCAAATAAAGCGTCCAGACGGCTGGCAATTAGTTTCTTTCTATCATCAGAACGTGTACGACAGTTTGCGATTGCATCAGTTAAATGAGCCAATGTAAAATCATCAACCGTAGAGCCTGTCAATCCGAGACGTGCCCGACGTTCCAAGCGATGTGTGAGTAATCGGCGTGATGATGTTGTCATCGTGTGGATGGCATCGGCAAGTGAGTCACCATCTTCTTCACGAACCCCACTAGGTACACCATTTACGAGGATGATGTAGACTGGGGTATCGTTCTCAGATACTGATTTGAGATAACCTGTCAACTGATTTTCATGCGCTGCACGAAGGTGCGAAATAAGTTGGTCGATTCCTGATTTAGATTCTTTTGTGACAAAGCCTTCAGGTAATTCATCAAATGCTGTCACTTCATCATCAATTGTTCCGACTAAACTTGCTGCATTTGCAAGAGCTGCGTGAGCATCAGAGCCATGTTTACACCAAATAGCTACAGATGCTTGACCGGCCTCGGTGAGCATCAATTGACCTCCTTCTAGACGAAGATTTGCTGAGAGTGATTCTGCTTGTTCAAATTTTGCTGAAATACCACGCAGATGTTCTTGACCTAACGTCGCTAAATCATCAGGAGTAGAGGGGAGTTTGCCATTTGAGTGGATCACAACGCCGTCCTCAAAGGCCAATGCGCCCATGACCTCATCAGATTCTGTGAGCCGATCAACCAACAAGGCCAGATCAACAGTGTCAATCGGCAGGGCTGCCGCGCCCTGAGCAAGCAAAGAGGCCACATCTGATGGATCGGAAAATGCCTCAGG
>PATG01000019.1 GCA_002713555.1 Planctomycetaceae bacterium | reverse complement strand
ATCAATTAGAAAAAAATCAATCAGAATTGGAATTAGTGGCACACCAGGTGTGGGAAAAACCTCCTTTTGTCAAAAAGCAAAATGGCCATCAATCAGTGTGCAAGAGCTTGCGATTCAGCATGGATGTATAGAAGAAATCGATGAGGATGGTGCGGCTCCAATCGATGTTGAAACACTTCGAGAAGTTGTGACTTGGCCACAAATGGATTGTTTACTCATCGATGGACATCTCTCACATTTGCTTCCAATCGATGCAGTGATCGTCATTCGGTGCAATCCCTCGGCTCTTCGAGAACGACTTGAAAATAGAGCGTATTCAGCAGAAAAAATTAGTGAAAATATCGATTGTGAATTGATTGGATTAATCGCCGCAGAGTGCCTAGATTTACCACATTTGGAGTTGAATTCGGAAGATGGTTTGGAGTCGATGATTGCGTCTGCAGAGGCTTGGATTACAGATGGATTCAAACCTCGGAGGCCAAGCGAACCAATTGATTGGATTCAGGAAATTCACGGAGAGGATTAAATGGCATTTGAAAAAGCAAGAGGAATTCATACGAAAATGCTGAAACCCATTGTGGATAGGATGTCAAACGTTGATCCTGCAACACTAACTTGGATTAGTGTCCTGTTTGCTGCAGGCTGTTGCTATCTCTTGGCCACGGCTTCTAGAGACGCTGATGGTGCTTGGAGATTACTTGGCGCCTTTGCACTGCTACTCATCGCGGCAGAATTGGATGCACTCGATGGAGCAGTTGCCAGGGCTTATGATAAGGTTTCAAAGTACGGAGATTGGTTAGATCACACTATCGATCGATTGGTTGATTTAAGTTTGCTCATCGCCATTGGAATCAACACTTCTTGGATTGATGTGCATTGGTTGGGATGGGCTGCAGCAACCCTAACTTTGCTCGGTTCCTACATGGGTACACAGGCTCAATCTGTCGGATTGGGCCGGAACTATGGCGGCTTCAGCCGGGCTGATCGCTTGGTCACCACCTTTGTCGGTATTGCCATCGCTGCAATGATGGCATTCAATGGGCAGGAAGACGTTGGATTGCCTTCTTCAATTTCAGACCTGATTGGGTTGGATGGAATCAATCCACTGAGCGCAGTTTTAGTGATTTCTTTGGTCGGTGGAATTTGGACATTCTTGACCCGGGCGATGTCCTCAAGAAGACAACTCCTTGATGGTGAATAATCATCACCTTTCCAACCCGCCTATAGGCGGGTTTGAAGCCGTCAGACTCAAATGTCCCACAATGGCAGGGTCAAACCGAGGCGAAGCCATGCGTAAGTCGAAATCTCGTATCTCGGTGCTATTGATTGCCATATTGCTAGGATCCCTGCTGACCTGGACCCCGGCCGTATCTGCATCTGGAAATACCAGCCCTGATCAGCATTTACAAGCACAAGGAATCAACGCAATATTTGACAGTGAAACCGAATCGACAACCGTNTATTGGAGCAACGTCGTGACCACAGATTATCCGCTGATGCTACAGATGCAAGAGTCGAGATATCTGGTTTACCGCCATAATGCACCACTAAACCAATCGGTTGTCACGTCGCTAGCGCCATGGGCGAACCTTTCGATGTGTCCTTCAACCGATGTTGGAACTTGCTCAGGTCGAACGTTCCAGCATACTTATCCGCTGCCTGCTGGAACCAATGGAACCTACTATTACGCAATTGTCACCTATTTTGAAAACAACGATGATGAGGATGGATCAAACGATTATTCCTATACAATCAACGATATTACCTACACTCCGATTACCAAAGGCAATTTTGTTCATGGTGAAGCCAACGTTTCTGAAGGCGTTTACGAAATGACCAACGATATTACGGCACCGTTTTTCGTTCAAGCGAATTTCGTACCGACCGTTGGAGCCTCCAATGAAGGTGCAACAGACATCAGTTGGGTGAATCTGAACACCATCGTTCCCGACAGCCTGCCTGAGGTTGGAGATAATGCGTATGAAATTCGAATTTATCGACACGCACAACCTGCACTTCGTGAAACTTGGGCCACAATGGACAAGACCGAAATTGCTCAATTGAGTGCAGGAGACACAACGTTCCGATACATGCTTGAGGCAAATACTGACGAATCAGTGTATTATTCGGTGACCTACCTATTCCTCGGATATGAGGATGTTCGTTTCCTTGGCACCAATACAATGGCGAACTCCATCCATGAAGACAATGTTGCCCCAGAATCCGTTCAGGGTGTTGTCGCTTCGTTTGAAGCTGAACCTGCTGGNGGGACAGGGAATACGACCATCTCATGGGCAGACATTGGAAATGAAGAATTCGAAACATACCATATTTGGAGATCGGGTTCTCCAATCAATGATACAAACGCACAGGGCGTTGAATTGATTGGGACTGCAAACGATGAGGATGGTTCCTATCGTCACGAAGTCGAGCGAGGTATGCTCGGACTTGCATATTATGCTGTCACGGCATCTGACACCAATGGAAACCACAACAACATCGTCTCTTCAGGTTCAACAACGGATATTGGAATTGAAGAAGACACGTTCACACCGTGGGTTGCCGAACCGACGAATGTTTACGCTGAATACATCGGGGCCGGACAAACCACGATTACCTGGACGGATCAACTGGGTGTCGAGGGTGAGCAATACCATGTTTGGCGCTCAAGTGTNCGACTAACCTCATTGTCCAATCTGGAATTGGTGGCTGAATTGGTCGCCACCGTGCCAGACTCTGTGGAAACCGTCACGGTCAGCGTTGAGGAAAACATCGACGAACCACGATACTACTGTGTGTCAAGTGTCGCGAGATACAGTCTGTCTTCAGATGTATACGAGGACCTACGCTTCTTGCAAAATTGCTGGGGCCCGATTGATGAAGATACATTGCGACCTTCTCTGGCTTTCCTACAGGATGCATACATGACCAATCAAGCTGGAAACAAGATCACTCTGCTTCGTTGGGTCAATGACCTCACAGAGTCTGGAGAGACCTATCAGATTTGGATGAATGAAAACGACCCATTCAATGGCGATGAAGAGACCATGAGTGGAGATATTGCGCTTGAAGAAGGTTGGGTCCCAATCCTTGACCCAATATTGGCTGAATACAACAACGTCCCTGATTTTACTCGAGCAATTTCCTTGCCTGACAATCTAGACAAGACCACTTGGTATGCTGTAACGACGACCGACCAGTATGGGAATGAGAACACCCAGTATTCCATGGCAATGAATGCTCGTTCAGTGGTCGAAGATACTACCCCACCTGAAGTTACTATAACAGTGGAGAATGAGGATGGCTTTGTCGTTGATTCTCTAAGAGCAGGCGATTATCGAATGTACATTTATTCAAGTGAGCCTTTGAGTGAGTATCCAATTCTAAATCTCCGAACTGCAGATTATGCCGAAGATGAGAATGGTTTGGTCATCAGCGGAACNGCCTTCACCGAACAGAGTTCGACCGTGCGTGCGCAGCCGCTTCAAGGTAGTATTGAGAATGCATACCGATATCAGTTTGAAATCACTGATGACATTGATACATCAGACATAATCGCTACAGTAATCATTCGAGATATCGCTCAGAATGTCGCGACCGTCGATTTGGAGGGGTGGGCAATCGATTCTCAAGACCCCGTCTTGGAAGTGTATGCACCAAGCCAAGAGAGTCTGTATCTATATGGTGAGCAAATTCACGTCTATGGTGCGGCTTCAGATGATGTTGGAATCGCCTCGGTAGAAATCCAATTCCGATATTACCAAAACAACATTATGAAGGAAACCGACTGGACTGCAATGACCGATTTGACCACACCATCTACGAGTAACAATACCGTGGTCTTTGAGTGGTGGGAACCAGCGGCCACTTTCTACGATCTCGGTAAAAATCAGAAAGTGACCATTCGAGTCACCGACACATCCGGGAACCAAAGAGAATGGTTTACGCAATTCACCGTCGACAGTTGTATTCGCACCTTTGCTGATTACGGGGACGCTTGTGTCGCTGGGACGATGGCAGTCGAGCCTGAATCTGAACCTGAAATCGAGCCTGAGGGATACTACGATGGAGCTTACCTGATGGTCTACGGATTGGCTGGAATCAACGTGATTTTGTTGATTCTAACTATGATGAGTGTCTTAATGAGTTCACCTGATCGAAAGAAGAAGAAGGGTGGCGATTCAGAAGATGATGAAGACGATTGGATGCGCGAGTTCATGGGTGGTGGAGACTCCGCAGCTGGTTCTCCTGATGATGTTCGAAGTGATATGGCATCATTGTCTGAAGATGCCACTGAGCGCGCAGATGCCGAGGACCCATTCGCAAAATCCGAAGGGCGAGAACGAAAGAAGCGGAAGAAGAGCAAGAAGGTCGCAGTTGAGGAAGTCGAGGAGGAAGTCGAGGATGATGACGATGAATTCGATGATGAAGATGACGACTGGGATGATGACTCTGGACCGAAGAAGAAATCTGAGCGCAAATCTGTGAGACGTCGTTCAGTGCGCAGAAAGTAGGCCTGGTGGTCTTCTGTTCGGCATGGGTGACCCTGGAACGGTCATCGAGCAATACCGCCGATATGTTCAGGATGGTCGATTGGAAATCAGTGAAGTCATGGCTTCTGAATTGAGCGATTTGCTGTTGGCCAAGAAGGGGAAATCACTGACCGAACATGGGCATCTTGTGACCGCATTACGGGATTTGGCGAATATCCAAGAGATGCGTAGTAAATGGAGTGAAAGCCGTGCTGCGGGTTCGATGTTGGTCAAATCAAGAAAACAATATGCGAAGTTATTGCGTTCAAACGGGATGAGAGATGAAGCGAGGGAGGCTGCACTCTGTGAGGGGTCAGACGAAGTTCAGCGCGGGCGCGTGCGCGCGCACGAGGGGAAACTCAGTGCTGCATTGTCTCATTGGAAACGTGCGCGCAAGGTTCAGCCCAATCTTATCGAAGCCTATTGGAGGCCTCTGAGTGCGCATGAAACGATCAAATCAACACTGAAAGGTGCAGGTAAAGATGGGGTCGCATTGGCAAAGAAACTTGGCTCAGTGGGTCCTGTCAACCGAGTTGCTGATTCCTTTCAATTACACCCTGAAAATGCACAAGCTCAATCGCTCGAAACTTTACTTTCAGATCTTTCTCGCTGGTTAAAGCCTGAACTGAATTTACCTGCCAAAGCCTCAGTTGCACTCGATGCTGTAAAGCGGGATTTGGAACGACAAATTACATCGATTGAAGCAGGAGAGCAAGCGGCCAATGCAAAGTTACAGGCTGCGATTGATACACTCCAACCAACTGTGGACTATCACGAGTATTCCCGTGGTGGCACAGCCTAATCGGCCTTGCCAATGTAATCCAACCATTGACGACAACTCGGACACCAGGTCCACTTGTTGCCATTGTTCACGGTTTCTTGTGCCGGATCGCCACAGGTGGGGCAGGGCGGGTGTTGATTGGAAACTGAGCCAATTTGTGCCGAACCTGTTTTGTCCTTGCGACGCATAATGACAAGACCGAGCACAATAACCGCCAGTAAGCCGATGATAATACCAGACCAAGCAACCATTGAAAGTCCCTCACTTGATGATGCATCTACACTTGGGGAACAAGCCTTCTCGGTGCAAGCCCAGTCAGCACCGTCAGGCCCCATTACACAGACGCAATCATTGCAAACATCTCCAGCCGAACGGGTTTCTCCTTCAATACACGTTGGCTCTGATTGCTCGACTGGAACCTCAGGTGCGTAAGTGAAGTTAGCCCAGTATTCAAGCGTTTGACCATCGTTAGATGTGCCAATGAGTCTCAACATCAGGCGATCGTGGTTAGCACCCCGGGTGCGCTCAAACATCGCATTGAGTGGAGTATTGTCAGGTTGATTTTCAGTCCACCAAGCAACAGCACCCGGTGGTTCAATATTCAGAAGCAGATTCTGCATTCCTTCGGAGGAATTCCAGCTCAATCCGTAGATTGAAACCGATTCTGTGCTTTCCATAGTCGATTTCCAATCAACCGAAATAATCCAAACAACCTCGCTACCGATGGCATCAATGTTTAACTGTGCAGGTAAATCGAAGTCGAGTGCTTCATCGCAACGCGTAGGGTCTTCGGGATGGTTGTCAATCGACAAACCTGTATCGGATGCGGTGGGGCAACCATCTCCGTCCTGATCGGACCAAGCGAGCGAATCGAGGGGGAAGGCATCGCCCTCTTCAATTCGCAGGCCACTCAAATCTTCAATCCAGGAATACATGTCGCCCCAACCATCGCCATCGGTATCCTGAAACTGAAGCGGGTTGGTAGGGAACGCATCGCCTACCTGGTTGCTTCGATATCCGCTGGTGTCAACAGAATATGAGTAATTGTCACCAATTCCATCTGCATCCTGATCCCTCCATTGGGTGGCATCTTCTGGAAAGGCATCACCACTTTCGTTGGTTCTTAGCCCAGTATTCAACTCGATTTGAAATGAATATGAATCCCCATATGAATCACCATCGCTGTCACACCATTGGTTGGGATTTGATGGCCAAGCATCGCCATATCCCATCCCAAGAACACAGACGGGCCAATCGTCATCAGGATCGGACCACTGGTCTCCGTCGGAATCAGGACAACCTCCTCGATCAATCGAAGACGTGCCCCAAGTTTCAGGGCAACCATCTCCGCCTGCACCGGGTGCGTTATTGTCACCATATCCATCTCCATCCTGATCGGACCATTGTAACGGATTGTTTGGGAAAACATCCTCTTCGTCAATCACCCCATCTCCATCCGTATCTGGAATCAAGACCCACCATGAACCAGTGTGATTTGCCACAATCATTCTGCCTGAATGGTCGAATGTAAACCCACGAGGAATCCCCGGCAGTGTCCACTCTCCCAATTGAGTCATATTGAGGCCATCAAAGAATTGCAATTTTCCATCGGAACTATCGGAGGCATCTCCACTGGCGACAACGAGGAATGAACCATCAATGAATCCAGCACCAAACCCTTGATCGGTAAATTGGAAGTTCAGCATTTGTTGGGCACTATCTGCATCCCAAACAATCGCTTGCCCATCCCAGCCCACACTCATCAGCGCATGAATTTCATCATGCCAATCGATGACTCCTGTGTAATTAGAGTGGCTGTATTGTACACCATTATCACTCCACAATGAGGGGTCTAAATCTTCAGTTTGCCAGAGACGTACCGAGCCATCCTGAGCAGAGCTTGCAAGCCAAGCACCATCTGGGCTGAATTCCATGGTCCAATGCTGTGTAGTGTATGTCCAATCGATCACTTCAGTCATTTGGTCAATATCCAAAATTGAGACCTTACTAATCATTCCAGAGGCACTTGAATTCTCAACCCATGATATTGCGAGAAGATTTTCCATTGGATGCATATCGATGCGGCCGAATGCCTCCAAATCTGGATAATGTTGATCGATTCTCCAGATCCACAACTGCTTCCCATCTTCCCCGCAGGCGACAATGGTTCCATCCGAATATCCTGACACCATCAATTGCTCACGTAGAACAACGCTCTTCGCAAACGGATACTCTGCTACAGGTTGATCGAAATCGGGATGGAAACATTGTCTTGCAATCCCCCCATTACGATAATCTCTCAGAGTCACAACTCCATTTGAGTCGGCAAAGGCGACGAATGGATCGTCAGTATGTAATTCGATTTCTCGAAGATAGTCAGGGCTGAAACGACGGAATATTTCGAGTTGTAAATTGTCTCCGATGATATGAATTTCGACCGCACTATCTTTTCCGACAGTTGCGAATTTCGTACCCATATCATCGATGGCAATCGCAGTAACATCAGATGCATACGGCTTGTTGTTCCATACCGTGCCATGCCAGCCATAATCCGATAGAATCCCACCGGCGTAATCCATCATGAGCAAGCGACCTGGGTCGTGTAAACCAACGGCAACACCAGAGCCATCAGGAACCCATCGTACCGCCGAAACATTTTGTGGCAAAGGTGTATACCAATTCACTGCCCCATTGTCGCAAAAGTAGTCCGCAACAACGCCTTCATTCGGTCGGTTGTAGGCGATGGTGTAGGTATTCCCTTGAGGTGAGAAATCCACGGCCCAACCCATCGCTGCACTTCCTGCAATATTTCGAGTCCACGTTTGCGCCAGTGATTGTCCTTCCATTGCCCACCCGGTCACAGTATCGTGATACATCCCAGAGACGGAATCGTAGACTCGACTGAGTGCGGCTGCAAAGGTTCCATTTGGAGAAATTGCACAATCAGCTCCCCATGTGTTGGTGTATACGTGCGCACTATTGGGCGGTGTACCATCAATGAAGAACCGTGCATCAGCCATGACAACTTCACCACCGATATTGGGGTCATCGATGTCACCACAGAAGACAAAACGACTTCGATCTTGTGAGATGTCTAAACCCCATAGTGAACCACCATAGTTCCCTGTCAACTCTGCTGTCCACTGTCCTGTACGTGATGTAGTGGTGTTCATCGGCCACACATCACCGTTATCGTATACTTCGAAGGTGTACCATCTAGAACCACTGTCTGCAACCAGTACATGTTGCTCATCAAGCCACACTACATCAACTAGAGAAATCGCATTGGGTGCATGGAAAATAACTCGTCCATCCGTGCTGTTCCAAACCGTAAGTAAGCGCGTCGAGATATCGACTGCCGCAATCAGTTCACCACTAGGAGAGAAATCCACTTCCCACAACATCCCAGTGGGTTGAGGTTGCCACAATTGTGGAGACCATCCTGATTGCCAAATGGGTCGGTGAGTTTGACTCCAAGGTTGTTCTTGATTGGTTGCCACATGAGAGTTTTCTTTCACATCTTCAAGTGGTGTTGGAACGCCGGACCAAGCGCAGAGCATGAGAACCGAAAGCACCCAAAATACTCGCGCGCGCATAAACGGGCTACAAATGACCTCAAACATCATTCTTCCCCTGACTTGATTCCATAAAAAACAGTTGACTGCGGAGTATATATCGGAATTTATGAGGGAGTGGTAAAATCGCCTTCTGAGGAAAAATTCTGACGCAACGGTTATGATACCGACAGCGAGCCTGACATCATGCGCCATCTCATAGATCGGGTATTAGAATTGCAGGACGATGAAGAAGAAACGGATGGGACCGTGAGTAAGGAAGCGCCTTCAGCAGACAATGCTGAACTACACCAACTACTCAAATCCCTACAGCCGAAAATCCGAGTGTTTGGATGTGGAGGTTGTGGTGGGAACACGGTTGATCGGCTCAACTCTGCTGGACTTCTCGATGAAGAGTCTGTTCGAGGATATGCCGTAAATACTGACGCTCAGCATCTAATCAAGGTTGGAATCGACAACAAGATGCTCATTGGACGGACGGCTCGAGGTCGTGGTGCTGGTGGAGATCCTGAGAAGGGTGAAATGGCAGCATTCGAATCTGAAAGAGCGCTTCAGAAGGCAGTGGAAGATTGTGACTTGGCCTTTGTCACCGCTGGACTTGGAGGTGGAACCGGTACGGGTTCAGCACACGTCGTGGCACGACTCGCCAAAGATGCTGGAGCATTGACCATCGCGGTGGTCACCTACCCCTTCGAATCTGAAGGTACCCTGCGCAGGCAAAATGCCGAATGGGGCTTAGAACGCCTCCGCGAAGTTTGCGATACCGTCGTAGTTCTGCCAAACGAAAAATTGCTTTCTGTACACGGCGTTCGTGATCTTCCCATTGAAGCTGCGTTCCGTGTTGCAGACGAACTCCTCATGCGTAGTATCGCAGGTGTGACTGAATTGGTCACCAAAGAAGGACTGGTTAACCTGGACTTCGAGGATCTTCGTTCCGTAATGCTCAACGGTGGAGGAATGGCGATGATTGGTCTTGGTGAAGCCAGCGGTACAGAACGTGCCAAGGACGCAACCATCGAAGCCTTGGATAGTCCATTGCTCGACATCGATGTCAGCGATGCTCGTGGAGCATTGGTCAACGTTGTCGGTGGACCCAACCTCACACTTGGAGAAGCAGAAGCTTGTGCACAAGTAATCCGTGAAAAGATCAATCCGTATGCCCGAATCATTTGGGGTGCGACAGTCGATCCTTCGATGGGTAGTGAACTTCGTGTCATGCTTGTACTCACAGGGGTCAAGAGTCAGCAGATCTTCGGTGCTGCTGCTCATCAACAATTGAGAACACTGCGAAATCGGACCATTGAGTTCGTGAACTGAGATTGATCCGTTGTTTAACCCGACTACGTCGGACTCGCATTGTTTAAGAGAGAACGGTAGGTCGCGAGGCATCCCCGAGGTTGTACCATGCCCAGTGAAAACGATGCGAGCAACGCACAAAACTCTGCTTTTGAGAACCGAGTTCAGGGTTGGCAAGATGGCCTAGAATCGGGAATTCGTGGATTGGGAAAGGGTTCTTGGGCTCGAATCGTCAAGATGGCGCGAAAGCCAAGTTCGCTTGAATTCCGCCAAACTTGCATTGTCTGTGGGATTGGAATGTTCGTGCTGGGATTCATTGGATTCGTTATGCTCGTATTGATGGACAATGTATTGCCTTCATTCTTTGAATGGCTCACCAACTAAGGAGGAGAACACATGTCAGATGCTTTCGTTGCTTTTGTTCGTCATGAGGATAAGGTTTTGTTGATGCAGCGCGCCGATGGTGTTGCTGATTTCCCAGGCGCATGGGATGGTGTATACGGTATCGGTGACCCTGCCGACATTGACGCCATCACCACTCGAATCGAAGAAGCTACTGGAATTTCTGCAGCGAACCTAACCCACGTCCGCAGTGCCGATGCTCGCGGGTTAGAGTTTGGCAACCGTCTCAATGATGTAACACCTGTCTTGTTCATGTCTGCTACCACTGAAGTTGAACCTCGAACTCTGTACAAGGGTTCTGAGTGGGTCGACTCAGGTTACGTGAGTACCAACGTTCCAGAAGAAGATTCGATTAGTAGTGGATCAACTCGATACACTATTCCTCAATTGGATGAGTTGTATGGTGATGTAGCGTCTTATCTGTACGTCTTGAAGACCACAATGAACTCCGAACACAAGGTTGCTAGCGAAATACAGGCACGTCTTTCGGGTACGGGTTCTCTACAGGACATCAAGAGCGAAATATTTGGTGTCCACTGTCCAAAGATGATGCAAGGCTACATTATCGTGGAAGCAAGTGCCCTGCACCACGTCGAGAAACTCATCGGTCGCGCAGGTGGCCGTACGACTCCACTGAAGGGTTGTAGCAAGGTCTTGCCTGGAGCAATTCCATTCGGAAATATTGCACCTTACCTTGAACCCAAGGCTGCTACAGCAGGAATTGAGGAAGGAGATATCGTCGAAATCCGTGCTTCCAGCTTCAAGGGTGAGCGTGCTCGTGTCACCAATGTGGCTGAGAACAAGGAAGAGGTTACCGTTGAATTGTTTGATGCACAAATCCCGATTCCAATTACCATTCGTGCTGATCAAGTACGTGTAACACAGCGGGTGGATGAATAAACGGGTGCTCGCGCGCGTGTTAAATAGAGGAAGTAGGTCGCCCGGTCCCCCTGAATGGAGTGTTTGTGATGTCAGCCCGTGATGAAACCCCGCACACTGTGCTCAAGAAGCTCGGTCAAAAGAAGTGCAACGGTTCTTGGGATGCGTCCACAGAGAATATGACCATTCAGCAAATCATCGAGGTCTCTGAGACCAAGAAAGACAAACTCACTGGCGCGACCCAGAAGGCTCGCGCTCTCGAAGTCATGGGTACCTGTGTATCGATGCGTGTAAACATCGAGGGTATGCACCCGAAGGAAGCCATTGCGGCTGTAAAAAATGGAGATTACGATTCACAATTTAACTGACTAAGATCACGGATTGCGGGAGAGGGGTAGCCCTCGTAGACCGTGGGGGTGAAAAAAATGGAAGAAAATATCAAACAAGCAATCGAGCAGGCCCTTTCAGAGGCTCCTGAGCGAAAATTCGTAGAAAGTGTCGAGTTTGCCTTTACCATAAAGGACGTCGACTTGAAGAACCCAACAAACCGTATTCAGGAAGAAATTCGACTTCCCGCGGGTAGAGGACGTGTGCCAAGTATCGCCATGTTTGCTGATGGCGAAATGGCTGCAAAAGCCAAGGA
>PATG01000018.1 GCA_002713555.1 Planctomycetaceae bacterium | reverse complement strand
CTGCAGCAGCAAAACATGTTCCCGAAGTCGCAGCCCATTTGTTACCAGCCGATCAATGCAGTCTTGCCAAACTTAACCAGGCGCTCAGCCAACTCACACGCGTGGCAGCCAAACACCGTGAACGACTTATCGAAGCGTGTGCTGCTGCGATATGTGCTGATCGAGAAGTGAGAGTTCGAGAAGTTGAATTGCTACGCGGTATTTCCGACATACTCAACTGCCCGATGCCACCCCTGCTGGCAGGGCAACCCATTGCGTCGTGAAAAAGGAATACCACGTGACACCAACCAAGAATACATCACTTGACACGCTTCAGAAGCGTAGCAAACTCTTAAAAAAGGTACGCGAGTTTTTCTGGCAAGAAAATTTTCAAGAAGTAGAAACTCCCCTGCTGGCAGACGAAATAATACCCGAACTGCACATCGATCCCGTTTGTATTCCTGACAATGACGTTCCCCAGTGGTTGCAGGCTTCTCCCGAATTGCACATGAAGCGTCTACTGGCCCAGGGCATGCAATCCATCTTTCAGGTCACTCGTTCATTTCGTGGTCAAGAACGCGGAACTTTGCACAATCCAGAATTTACGATCCTTGAATGGTACCGGATTGGAGATAGTTTCCAGGCAGGGATGGATTTGCTCGATCGCTTGTGTCAATACGCCGCTGGTAGCCCACCTGCCAAACGCACGAGTTATGCCGAGGCCTTTCAAGAATACATTGGACTTTGTCCTCACACTGCCACGGCCCAAGAACTGGCTCACAAAACGGCATCTCTGAATATTGAGTTGCCTTTCGATTCCGGATTAGAAGATCGCGATGAATGGCTGAATTACCTATTGGTTAAGAAGATCGAACCTCATCTGGGATGCGATGGTCCCGAAATATTGTACGACTACCCGGCCAGTCAGGCAGCCCTGGCCAAGGTCACCCAACGAGATCAAGGATGGCAAATCGCCGAACGTTTTGAGATGTATTGGAAAAGTGTAGAACTGGCCAATGGCTACCACGAACTCACCGACCCTGGGGAACTTCGTAAACGATTGACCAAAGTCAACAAACGCCGATTGGCGGAGGGACGGAGTGCCCTGCCCCTGCCCGAATCTTTGCTTTCCGCCATGCAATCAGGACTCCCTGCTTGCGCAGGTTGCGCGATGGGATTCGATAGGTTGGCTTTAGTCGCACTCGGCGAAACGACACTCGCTGCGATCCGCCCCTTTTTAAATGATTGAGTAAAATTGCTTCATCCTGTTTAAACTTTTTTCAAACTGTTTAAGATCATCGTGGACCGGAACTCCCCACTCCGTTTCATGGCATTGGATGTACAGCGCATTGCTAGACAAACACCATGCATAGCGATTTTTATCGGTGCTACTCATTCAACTTTCCGCTCATAGACCTGGTAGGTATGCGGAAAATCGTTCTTATCATCTGCCGGATGCTTCTCCTCTTCGAGCAATTTCCAGGCTGTCCAATTGACCTGTGGGAAAAAGGCATCGCCTTGCACTTTTGCGTGGACACGTGTTAGCAGCAACCGATCTGCACGAGGTAATAACATTTCATAAATGCCTGCACCACCTATCACAAACACTTCGGGTGTCTCTACTGGCGTCGAGTGCGCCAGAGACATGGCTTCGTCAAGGTTTAAGGCGGTAGGTACTTCTTGAAAGCCCGTTGCATAGTCCGCCTGATGCGAAATAACTATCGAGATCCGCCCTGGTAAAGGTCGGCCAATCGATTCCCAAGTCTTTCGTCCCATCAGCATCGTGTGGCCCATTGTCAGGCGTTTGAAACGCCTTAAATCCGTTGATAAGTGCCAGGGCAAATCACCCTGGTATCCAATCACGTTATTTTCGGCGACAGCAACGATGAGGGAGAGAGGCATCAGATATTTTTCTGACTTCGTGAAACTAGATTGCCAATATGATTATGACTTTCAAATTGCCACCGGCGCTCGAATGTGTGGGTGGGGGTCATAATCGATTAGAGAAAAATCTTCGTAATGGAACGCAAAAATATCCTTTCTATCTGGATTGATTTGCATTGTGGGTAAGTGTCGTGGTTCACGCTCGATTTGCAAACTTGCCTGCTCCAGATGATTGTCGTACAAGTGCGCATCACCCAACGTGTGGATAAACTCACCAGGCTCCAGGCCAGTCACCTGCGCAATCATTCTTGTCAGTAGGGCATACGAAGCTATGTTGAATGGAACACCCAAAAAAACGTCCGCACTACGTTGGTACAATTGGCAAGAAAGCCGCCCCTCCGCAACATAAAACTGGAACATCAAATGACATGGTGGCAGCGCCATCCGATGCAAATCCGCCACATTCCAGGCACTGACAATCAAGCGTCGTGAATCCGGATTGTTTCGTATGGCATCCACAACCTCTTTGATTTGATCGATCGTACGACCGTCAGGAGTGTCCCAAGAGCGCCATTGTTTTCCATAAACGGGCCCGAGTTCTCCAGATTCGTCAGCCCATTCGTCCCAAATACTGACGCGGTTGTCTTGCAAAAACTTTACATTCGTCTCACCACGAAGAAACCAGAGCAACTCGTAAACGATCGAACGCAGATGCAACTTCTTGGTTGTTAGCAGAGGAAATCCTTCGGCCAGGTTAAACCGCATCTGATAACCAAAAACGCTACGTGTCCCCGTACCAGTCCGGTCCGACTTTTGCGTTCCTTGCTTGAGGACATGGGTGAGGAGATCAAGATACTGACGCATGAAAATTGTCCCTTCGCGTTTTCATGCCTTTCGCAGAAACGCCTTGACTCGCCACATGGGAGCCATTTTTTTATTCTAAGTGTTGTTTCCCACGTAATTGCAAGAAAACAAAAGTCCGACGCTTCGCATAAAACGTGCGCCTACCAACCTATTTTTATGATTTCTCCGCCATCAACTCTTCTACAACATTGGCCAATAGGGCTGGATTGTCTTGTTGGCGAAGGTGCTCTATCCGTTTGGGACCAATACCGAGCTTTTCCAGGGCAGAAACTGCCTGTTTCCACTTCGTTTCACGCGCTTTGCCCTCCGCCAGGTAAAGATCTGTCACCAGTTCACCCAACCGCTGGAGGGAGATCGCTCCACGATTATCGTAGTAATTCTTAATGGCTTTCTGCTGGTACTTGGAATAGCCTTTGTCCATTTCACTCTCTTCTAGCAGGGGATCTGGGTGTTTCAGGGCTGAAAAGCATTGTTTTAACGGGGGTCCTCCCACGGCACAATACTTGAGAATCTCTAGCCTGGATATTTCATACGTTTCGTCGCGAGGTGGCCTAAGTCATTTCCTGGCAAGGCATGCGAGGCTTGCAACCGGAAGCGTGTATGTGACACGTTGAGGATTGCAAGCTGAAGTATAACGCAGTCAGGAAAGGACTTAGGCTGCCGGAGCAGGAACGGATGAAATATCGAGGCTAGAGACACCAGAGCTCGGCAGAAAGCGGGATTCTCAGGCGTAGGTTTCTGCTAGGGGCCCCACTTTTAGGTTTCCACTTTTCGCCAAACGGTAGGCGCGGTAGATTATCCTACTCGGTCGGAGATCTCAGCGGTAGCTGCGAGACCCAAAAGCAAACAAAAGGCCCCAACTGCCGTATTCCTGCTGCTGTATCCGAAGGGCAAACCGATTTACACAGATACTTACGAAAGTGCTAGACAGATGCCGGTCGTCAAATTTATCAACGAGAAAAAAGAAATCGAAGTTCCTGAAGGTGCAAACTTGCGGAAAGAAGCCATCAAGGCTGGCATCAACACGCACCAAGGCCTTAATGGACTCGGCGCTGGACTCAATCAGATCATCAATTGCCATGGCTTAGCACAGTGCGGTACCTGTCGAGTGCAGATAGTTCGTGGCATGGAAAATGCCAGTAAAATGGGGCTGGTTGAAAAAACTCGATTTCGTGTCCCCGTTCCTACACCTGTGACCCCTGGTGGTGTCGATCCCGTTCCTTGCCTGGCATTTGTTGGTAATGAGTCAACGATGCGACTCGCTTGCCAGGTTACTGTTCATGGAGATATGGAAGTTGAAACGGGTCCCGAACTGAATCTGTTTGGCGAAAACTTTTTTAGTTGAGTTTGAGTCTGTCGAATTCCAGTCATCGGCGCATGCCAACAGATCTCTCATGAAACAAGTAATCGCCATTGTCAAGCCATTTTTGGCCGAAAAGATTCTTGAAAGCTTGCGCCGTGCTCCACTCGAAGCGGTCGAGGTTTGTGAAGTCAAAGGGATGGGGCGGCAGAAAAGCTATCTGGATCAGTATACCGACAACGAATACCAGTTGGCATTTCTTCCCAAGGTGCAAATCACAGCTTGGGTCGATGATTCGCGTGCCGAGGAAATCATCCGAAAACTGGTTGAAGTTGCCCGTACGGGTCGCATGGGGGATGGCAAGATTTTTGTCCTTTCGGAAGATTCTCACGAAGCTCTCTTAGCCCCCGCCGAAGAGTAGCTCCTCAAATCGAGTTTCAAAACACTACTTTCCCCATAGGTGGAGGCCTGGTCCCTTGCCGGGTACACGTGCCCTATCACCGAACCCAGGATTGTTGGGGGGATTCTCAGCCTACCTCTGGTAAAACCTGCAAAATCTAGGCTATTTCTCCAGGTTTCCTGCCCTTTCGGACTTGCCATGCCTGTCAAGCTGAGGACAATACGTACTCTGTTCAGCCACATTTACAAACTCATGGTCTGGGCAGGACGTGCCACTGGAGGGTACGCCGCATAGGCCATAACTCCAACTGTTTTTTACAACCCGTTAAATGAAGAAGGATTAAAAATGGCAAAGAAAAAAGCAGCATCCGCAAAAAAGGCGATGACCAAGTCTGAAATTCTAACCTCACTATCCGAGTCGAGTGGTTTCACCAAAAAAGAAGTTGCTGGTCTGCTTGAGGACCTGGGAGCACTCATTGGTAAGAACCTCAAGAAGAGCGGTCCTGGAATCTTTAACATTCCTGGTCTGATGAAAGTTAAATGTGTCCGCAAACCTGCTACGAAAGCGCGTAAGGGAATCAATCCCTTCACCAAAGAAGAGACAATCTTCAAGGCCAAACCAGCAAGAAACGTTGTTAAGATTTTACCCCTCAAGGGGCTTAAAGACATGGTCTGATTATTGGTAGACCTTAGAATCCTAAAACCCTCCAACTGTCTTTACAGTCGGAGGGTTTTTTTGCGCTACGCTCAAGCTTTTTCAGCAATGTCAAACACTTTCAAGAACGTCTCACGTACTTCGCGAAAAATCTTTGCAACTTCTTGACTCAACTTCTCGGAATCTCCATATCCCAACAGAAAAGCAAGCTTTGACTGCTCCTTCGGATTATCAGGGTATTCGTGCCGACCACTTGAATCCATTAAGCGAATACGAGCTTCCGTGCTTCGTTGAAAACGATAGGCTCTGCGCAGAAATTCGGCGTCGGAAGTCGATAAGATACTCGCTTGCTCTAGTGCGGATAGACCGGTAAGCGTCCCATGAACTCTGATTTCGGGGAGCGACTGACCATGTTTGAGCTGCAACATTTGTACGATGAATTCCGTATCCATCGTACCACCCGCGGTTCGTTTAAGATTTCTGGGCGAAGCCGTCTCTTCAAGCTTTAGCCGCATATTACGAATTTCAGTGGCAAAGCTTGACTGCCATGGTTTGCAATAGGTTGCCTCAACAACGGCTTGCATGGACCGCTCACGAACGGCTGGTGACCCTGTGATCACACGCGCTTTGCAAAGCGATTGTCTTTCCCATAGCTGTCCACCGCCTGACCGAAAGTAACGTACAAACTCATCCAGCGAGACCGCCAAAGCCCCACTACGTCCTGTTGGCCGCAACCTTGGGTCAACCTCATACAGTTGGCCATACGGACCGAAGTGGTTCGCACGTTTGATAATCCTTTGACCTAGTTCACTAAAAAAATGGCTGTTCGTCGTCGAACCATGACGTCCACGATGCTGCCGTGGTATCGTATTGCCTTCACTTTCGTAAAGAAAAACCAGATCCAAATCACTGTGGTAATTTGGTTCACGTCCTCCCAGTTTCCCTAAAGCAAGCACTATAAATTCACAAGGATGGCCAACATGGTCGGGGCCCACTTGCCAGGGTGCAAGAGCGACGCGATCTTCTGGGTTCTCGGGCAAATCACCTATTCGTGGTTCACCCAACTTATCCATCAGCTGTTCACTTTCGCTGAAGATAATCTGCTTGAGCAATACTTCCGCAATATCTGAAAGTTCAGCATGCGTTGCTTCAATATCATCCTTACCTAGGATGTCCCGCACGCCAACTCGTAAATGCTGCGCAGATTTAAAACTATGTAGAATTGGCTCCAAGTTCTCTGCTCCACGTGTTAACTCTCCAAGAGATTCTTCGAGTGTCTCTGCATCAGGCAAGTGTCGAATAAGCAAACTATCAAGCAACTCGTCAATCATGCCCGGATTGCTGGTTAAAATGCTCGACAAGTAGGGACATGCAGCACAGAGTGTCACGTATAAATTCAGAGTCGGATGATTCGTACTACACAGTTCCCAAAGGGCTGCCTTTCCACCTAGCGAATCACTAACCCGACTTAGCGTCACAAGTGTCGCATCTGGGTCAGGTGTTTGCGCTATCGCTGCCAATAAACGTGGCGCAATCGAAGCCAAAAACAACCTGCATCTGCGTGTGGATAGAAATGGAATACGCTCTTCAGCCAAGGTCATTAAATTCCGGTATGCAGCTTGAGGGTCAGCAAAGGCATAGCGACTCAAAACCTTTTCGATAGTATCTGGCTGGGGAGCCGGATCATTGACCAGATCAATTTCGGGTTCGGATTCTAAATCATCACCGAATGCGTCATGCATCAGATGCTCTAATATCCCACGATTTACAGACGTACGCCGTTCGTAGTCCTCTTGAAAAGCGGCAAGAGCCGAAGTCGAATCCGTCTCGACAAACCCCATTCGCCTGGCCACCTTTGTCAATTCGGCTTCTGACTTGGGAAGATCATGAGTTTGTAGATCGTTCATGATTTGTAGTCGGTGCTCCAAGTTGCGCAAAAAACAATAATTCTCTTCGAGCAGACTACGTTCTTGATGTGTTAAGACTCCTGCATTTTCAAGTTTTTCGATCGCTTCCAGGGTATTGCCAGTACGTACACTCGCTTCCACACCGCCATTCAACAACTGCAAGAATTGAAGTACAAATTCGATATCTCGAATGCCTCCATGGCCTGTCTTCACATCACTATCTTCGGTACCTGCCGCGCTCGATCGTTTTTCGATACGCCGCTTGAGCCCCTTGATACCCGTAATGTCTGCCAACGACAAATGACGTCGATAAACCCAGGATTCTAACCGCGTCAAATAGTCTTGTCCCAACTGGAGCGCACCAGCAATAGGCCGTGCCTTGATATATGCCTGACGCTCCCATGTGCGCCCGCGCAGGTCGTAGTAGGCCAGCGCGCTGTCCACACGTGAGCAGAGAGCCCCTTGCCCGCCGTCTGGCCGCAATCGCATGTCCACCCGGTAGGCAATTCCAAGATCCGTGTTTTCGGAAAGCAATTGAATCAACAATTGCGCAACGCGATTTACATACTCCTGTGGTTGGACATCGCTCCATCCGTCATCACCAACCTGCCAGAGAAAGACCAGGTCGATATCGCTCGAATAATTAAGCTCCAATCCCCCCAGTTTCCCTAAGGCGATCACCACAAAATAAGGAACTGCAAAATTTTTGCCATTCACACGGTAATATTTTTCGACCACTTTACGCTGTGCAAAATTTAATGCTGATTCGACAATCGCATCGGCCACATACGAAATCTGACGAGCCGTTTGTGAAACGGGAACTTGTTGCACAATATCCCCATAGGCAATTCGTAGCGTCTCTCGTCGCTTAAAACGGCGTAGTGCTGCCAGGACATCTTGTAAATTGCTGAGACTAGAAACTTCGTTCAGCAACTCCTCGACGAGTACTTCTCGTGCTACCGGCCGGCCTTCGGTCATTCGTAGCAGGTCATAACTCGCAGGATCTGTACAAAGCTGATCGCTGAACTTCTGACTGCAATTAAGCATCCGCAGTAAGTTTGGAAGCGAATACGTATCACGCTCAAACAAGGCTACCGTCGACAGGGGACTACGTGAAGCAAGAATATATCGCTCAAGATTGTTAAGCGCCATATCGGGGTCCGCTAAGAGCGGACCCGTTTCAGAAAACTGTTCGCATACAGTCTTTAGAAGATCAAGGGGCACACCACTTTGAGCGATACGTTGCAGGTTTGCGTGTGCTGTCCGCAAATCGGTTAAACCCGTTGCTGCCAACCATGGCTTTGCTTCATCCAGAGAATCAAGCCAAGAGTGAATATTTTCAATCTGCATTGCGGCTACTTAGTAATTGCAAAAACTTCGGGTCCTACGTGCTGGGTTACTACCGTACCAAATAATGTGTGTGCATTTGCATCGTATACCGTGATAGGCAGTGTCTGTCCTATTTGACGACGATTTCCGTCGAATACTACAATCCGATCACACATCGTCCGCCCAGTGAGTTGGACTTGCTCGCCGGACTCTTCTTGACGGACACTAGCTTTGCTGGGCCCTTCTACCAATACCTCCACATCGCGTCCTAAAAACATTTGGTTATCCTCTTCACTAATTTTGTTCTGCAATGCCAACAATTCGTTGTTGCGTCTTTTTTTAACTTCTTCGTCTACATCATCCGGATATAGCTCCGCCCCCTTGGTCCCTGGGCGCTCACTGTACTTGAAGATAAAACTGTTTTTGAAACGCTGCTGACGTACTATGTCGATGGACTGCTGAAAATCGTCTTCTGTCTCGCCACTAAAACCAACTATAAAATCACTTGTGACAGCAGCGTTGGGTATCCACTCACGAATGCGGCACATCATCTCCAAGTAATCTTCCACGGTGTAGCCTCGCTTCATCCGCTCTAGCATTCGATTCGATCCAGATTGGATCGGCACATGCAAGTACTTGGCGCACTTTGGCAGGTCTCTTACAGCCGCCAACAGATCCTCGGTCATATCCTTCGGATAATTCGTGACAAACTTGATCCGCTCAATACCTGCAATTTCATGCAATGCGTAGAGTAAATCGCTCATCCGTGTTTCTTTTTGGGTAGCCTCGACACGATTATCTCGAAAACGATAACTGTTTACGGTCTGGCCAAGCAGGACAATCTCCTTACATCCCTCATCAGCCAACTGCTTGGCCTCCATCAAAATCTGCTCAGGAGGCCTGCTTTGCTCCGGACCACGAACACTAGGAACGATGCAGTAGGTGCAAAACTTGTCGCAACCTATTTGGATCCGAATATAAGCCTGATAGGGCGTTGGTCGCATCGCAGGGTCTCGCAACGGATCAAAGCTCTCATGACTCCGCTCCACGTGATCACGCGACCCTTCTTTGCGGCCCAAACTAACTTCCATGCGTTGTTCGCCACCAGCAGAGATCTCCTCAATCAAATCGGGAACCTGATGCAATTGGCCTGGTCCTACAATCAAATCCACATAGGGTGCCCGTTCGAATATTTGCCGTTGATCTTTTTGAGCCATGCAGCCCAAAACCCCGATAATCTTTTCTGGATGACCCTGTTTCACATTTTTCAGCCTACCCAATGCGCTATAAATCTTGTCCTCTGCATGTTGACGCACGCTGCACGTATTAAACAGTATCGTATCCGCATCCTCCGTGTTGTCAGTCAGCACATAATTTCGCTTGCGCAGGCTAGCCACAACTAGCTCACTATCGAGCACATTCATCTGACAACCGACGGTTTCAATATAAAGCTTCTTCATCCTTATCCAATCAAAATACGTTTCTATACCTTTGGTACCGATGGTCCCATTGTAGTGCTAATAGTCTAATTGTATGTGTGCGCACCCACTCAAACTTTTACGCCACGTCACGATCTTCAGCCTCAGCCGCTTTTTGAGCTGCTTGCTTTTTTTGGCATGCTGCCCTTCCAGCTGACTTCGAACCTGATCCACCAATTGATTCCGCCGAACAGCCATCAACCGCACCAAGACCATCACCCCCACATAGCCGGCACCCATAAGAATCAATACGTCCCAGCGATCCATGCTACTTCTCCACAATGGATTCGGATTCTATTCACCCCATATCGACCCGCCGCAAGCAGGCGGCCGTTCAACACAAACTGCCGTCACCAGCAAGGCCGTTACGCAAATTCAGGCCCAGCGCACGAAGCACCCTATGATACAACACGGCAACCCCGTCCTGCGAGGCGAAAAACCCAAGCTATCATTGCCAAGATTTTAGATTACGCCTGCCCAAAGGGCGAATGAGGCCGGACTTCCATGCGTTGTTGAAGCACCGATCGCACTTTGCGCCTCATCCACCAACCCACACGGGTTCCTCGTAAATCCAGCGTTTCGAGTCCCAGAATCGAATCCACGATCCAGGTTGCATCCTTGCCAACAGGGGTCCCAGACAAATCGATGTGGAGCAACTGCTGAAAAGCTTCCAGTTCAAGCACCGCAGCATCCGAGATTTTGCAGTTGGGCAATTCCAACCGTGTCAAACTACCCAATTCTGATTGCTGTTCTACCATGTAACGGATCATTTCTTCTGCCTGAGTCGATCCTTCCAGCCGGATGCTAATGACGTTCTCAGTTAATTGCGCAAAATCTCCGAATGATTTTTTTAACCAGTCAATCGCATCGCTCGTTACTTCAGCACCGAATTGCTCCAAACGTTCAATCATTTCTTGGGTGCCCAGATAGCTGGTCATTTGATTGGCAATCCAGCCACGCCGGTCGCTGCGAAAATCAAGATATTTTTTTGCTTGCTCAAATGCTTTCTGCAATGCATCAAACTCTTCTGGCGAACCTCCTCGATCGGGATGCAATTCCTTGGCCCTAACCAAATAGGCCGCTTTCACATCCTCCAGAGCATAGGGTGGCGCCAATCCTAAAAGCACCATAAAGTCAGGTCGGCTTTCAGACGATTTATCGGATCGAGAAGACGTCATCTGAGGTTCTCCATATATTTGGGCTGATGCGCATTTTATAGTTTTTTAGTCCCACAAAGAACCTGCCTCACCGTATTTTTTCTCGCCCTACAACAAGAATAATCGCAAGTACCAAGCATATTCTTGTCCAACAATCTTGGTTTGCTAACGAACGAAATCCTCAGACCTCCCTTGGTTAGACTTTCCACGAAACTGACCGCATAACCCTCAGGGTCGGTATAGTCGAAACTTGGTGATTTTCATTCTTCTCTTGCAAGACATTGTCCTGCAAAAAACTATTTTTCTTAATTACCTCACCACAAATCAATATGGCAAAGTCTAATAAGGGCAGTTGATATGGCCTGGATAGTATCCTTGTCATTCGTAGTGCTGATATGGTTGGCAGCCTACGATGTGACGCAACGAAAGCATTCAATTCTACGCATCTTTCCGATTGTTGGACACTTTCGGTATTGGCTCGAATATATTGGCCCAGAGCCAGGCAGTATATCGTTGCCAGTGACCATGAAGAACGTCCGTTTAGCCGCGATCAGCGACGCTGGGTATATGCCTCTTCCAAAAAGCAAAACAATTACTTTGGATTTGGCACAAGCATCGATACCGAACAGCAGGCTAGCCATTTAGTTGTCAAACACAGCGGTTGCCATTTCAGCCAATCGTCTTGTGGGGTTTCGTAAAGCTCAAACTGCTGGCCCGTCGCAGCTTGGCGCCCCAGGTGGTCAGGAGTTGCAAAGGCAACACCACCCGAAGCAATGGTAGGCAGCGTATCCGCATCCAGCTCGATGCCACTGAAACCAATACTTATATCCAAACCACTATTGCTCCAGAATTTTGTATCTTCGCAGATCAACTTATGGTATTTGGGTTCTATAAACGCACAGGCCTCAACGGTCACTGAATCGTTGGACAATCCGACTGTAAGTATGTGGCCCACAACTACGCCGCGATAGCTGACTGTAGATCCACTTTGCAAACCAAAACGGTCACTGGCCTCCAGGATGATTTCTAAGCCTTCCGACCTATTATCGACTGGAGCAAAAGCGGCTTCCAAGCCATAAAACAAACGACTTGCAGGTGCGGCAACGGGACCCGGCAGCACTCCTACGTAGCGACCACCAACCAACGTATCAAGCCCCCTTACTTGCCCAATACTAATATCTGGCCGTTCTATCCAAAATCGGGTTCCATCTCGTGCCAGGTCTGCCGACGCCTCAGTCAATTCGATCCGCACAGTAACGCCATCGAGCTGTTCATTCAGGAGAACTTCTTTGACTTCGCCAACATCGATACCTCGGTAGCGGACTGCATCGCCAGGCTGCAAGCCATGTCCTGCAGAAAAACAAACTTCAATCTGCGGCCCCTTTGCGCACAGCTGCAAAAACACCAGCACGGCAGCCAGGACAAAAGCCCAAGCGGCAGGTCCAAAACTAAAATGCACCATGCTGCCAAGCTTGACGAGCATCACCATAAAAGCGAGTAGCATGACATCCATCATGCTCCACTTACCAACAAATTCCATCATTCGGTAAGTGAATACCTTATGCTGGTTTTTCATCAGACCGAGCAGACTGATTTCTAATAGCAATAGAATTTTGACGAGCGGAAAAATAATCGAGAACAACAATACCACGATGCCTACAAACTAATCTCCTTCTCGAAGCAATTCGATCGTACCTATCAACAAACTGGATTCGTGATGTTTACCAAATTTGTCGATGTGCAAAATGGGCAGTAAAATCGCTGGCCAAAAGAGAACAAATGCGGCCATCGCCGCAGCAGCCGTACGGCTGGCCATGTGTGTAGAAAGCTGTGTGATGCTTGATCCACAGCGAGTGCAGACCGCCACCTGTTCCGCCAACATCTTCGGCAAACGATGGATCTGCCAACAACAGTGACAGGCTTTTAATTTCATATAAAGTCGTGAACGAACACGTAACAGTACCTATTCTATTCACCCTTGAGAACACAAATACATCTACTGGAATACGCTCCACAAAACAGGATGGGTTCCATTTTTAAACCAATTTCTGGCCAACTCGAATTGAGTTGCCCCGCAAGAATTCTTCGGCGGACATGGCCCGCTTACCGGCGGGCTGGACTTGCAGTAAACAAAGGGCCCCTTGACCCGTTGCTACCAGGAACTGACTCTCGACAGAAATCACGGTTCCTGGCAGCGTCTCGGTTGAAAAATGGGTATCCTTCACAAGGGCTCGATGGATGATCAAACGGACGGGTTCCCCTTCGGATCGCTGCCAGTTTGTGAATGCTCGTGGCCATGGCTGGAGGGCGCGAATCTGGTTTTTGATTTCTTGCGCGGGGCGTTTCCAATCAATTTGGCCATGCTCTTTGCTCAGTCGCGGGGCCTTGGTGACCTGGCTTTTGTCCTGCATGACCGAATTGGCAATACCCTCCTCCAGTTGGTCGACAACTTGAGTCACCAGCTCCGCACCCAACTCAGCCATGCGGGCCTCCAACTCGCCAGCCGTTTCGTCGCCCGATATGGAAATTCGTTGAATACCAAGACAGGGTCCGGCATCAAGACCTGGTGTCATCTGGATAATGGTATTGCCCGTTTCTACATCACCATTCCAAACTGCCCATTGCACCGGTGCGGCACCACGGTATTTGGGCAATAACGAGCCATGAAGATTGATCCCGCCCAGCCGTGTGACCGCCAAAGTGTCGGATTTGAGGATTTCGCCGTAATCACAAACCAAAAGCAAATCAGCCTGCATTGCCGAAAGCTTCTCGCGTGACTCATCGCAATTGACCGTATTCGGTGTCCAGGTTTCGATACCCACTTCGCTTGCAGCAATCGTCACTGGAGAATCAGGCGCACGTCGTCCTCGCGGTGGCCGCGAGATCGCACAAAGAATCTCGTGCTGCGAAGCTTGAATTGCTCGCAACGATGGTACAGCAAACGGGCCCGTCCCCAGAAGTATTATTTGCATTGCTGAGTTTCACCTGGCAGGCGATGCCATGGATAATGCCGTTGATCCCCAAACCCACCTGTTTCTTGCTGTTATTCTGATACCAAAAGAAATGCTTTGCTTTCGGGAACCCTCACCCTAAGTCCTAAGTTTTTCGAGTTCCAACAAACGAGTCGAAATCGCCTCATCATTGGGCAATTCGCCAACTTCACGACGGCTTTGAAAATCTAATTCGAATTCTTCAAGCTCCTCCCGCAAATCCGCAAGCTGAGCAGGCGACAGTCGGTCGATAAAAAGTGTGCCATCAAGATGGTCCGTTTCGTGCTGTACAATGCGTGCAAAAAAACCGTCAAGTTCTCCCACAAAGGACTCGCCCTTGAGATTGTAAGCTTCAATGGTAATTTTTTCTTTGCGAATAACTGGGCCAAGTAAACCAGGAATGCTCAAGCAGCCCTCCTCTCCTTCGGCATGGCCCTTGCCTCCCCGCAGCACCGGATTGATAAACACATGCTCGGCTTCTTTGTTTTCGGGATCGCCAGATGGATTGGCCACAAAGAGGCGGTACGGCAAATCCACCTGATTCGCAGCCAGGCCAACACCCTCGTGTCGATACATCAACGCGAACATCTGTGCGATCATATCCTTCAACTCAGCATCGACACGCTTTACTGGTTTAGAAACGTGCCGTAGCGTAGGGTGCGGATAGTGGATTATTTTTAGTTCCAAAATAGAACCTGCTCTCCAACGGAATAAATACTTGATGCATCCGTATGATACGATACTCGAATGGTACGCGAACAGTACTGTTGGGACCGATTGTCGTAGAATAATCTGTGTACCGAATAGGATCGTGTCAAAAATTTACTGATCTGACACGAGCCCCGATAACTAGATTGAGAGCCTTCCAAGAACTCTGTTGGGAACACCTTTTGTGGCGATTGCAAGGCTGGAATGGCTTGGAGGCGCATTCCCGCTCTTACGGGGGTATCTAGGGCTACAAAGGCAATACTGAGGGCCACGAAGCGAGCTAAACAGCATCGACAAACATCATTCCAAATGTACGTAGCTGGAGGTTGAATGACTCTATAGCTTGCTCGCCTGCTTCATCCACTCCTGTCGCGGACCACGCAGAATCACATGACCGGCAGATTCACACAGCCCATCTAGCCTGTCCGGGCTAGCGCTGTGTCGGATACCAGGGTCCACGAACATAGTGCACCCCAAACTTTTCCATGTTATTCGGCCATTGGGGTGTGTTACGAAAACCCGCGCCGAAGGGTCCAGGGCCAGGATAGTCACGACCAAATTGATGATCGATGCGACGAAAATGCGTACTCGGCGCTCCCCAGCTCCAATTGGTTTGTAGCTGTGCTGTGGGTGGAACGACCAGAGCAACAGGTTGGCCATAGGTTGAATTGGAGTAATTCGCATGCCACTTGTACTGTTGTGCTCGGCGCAAAGGTCGTAAGTAACCGGCTTCGGCGTTGGCAACCGTTTCAAGAGTCATCGAGACGAACATTGTCGCTGCAATTGCGAGGTAAGCATTTTTGAACACAGTAACTATTCCTTGTCACAACTGGGTACTACGAATAAACAGGAGGCACAAATTGCAAAATTCAATAGCGATAGTTCAAATTATGGAACACGTCCTGCAAACGTAACCCGAACGTTCGATAACGCACCTTGGACCGGTTCCATCCAGAACCAGGGACGTGAGCGTAATGGGACCTTGTATGCTTATACATATACTCGTGGGGCATCAGAGGTTGGTAGCTTGTGTAGGTATGCCCTACATGAGCTGGCACAGGCTGGGGCGAAATATACATCTGGGCAGCCGTACCACAAGGATGGGGTCCCACCTGATAGTTCGCAAAAAGATCGTTTTTATCTTGATAACTAATGATGCGTTTCCTACGACCTTCGCTATCGCCTGCACAAGCTGTCAGACTGATCTGCCAGGCTGAAACTACCAGACACACAACGAGACTGGTATGAAAAAAACGGGTCGACATAAATTGCCTCCTTGCAATTCCCACGGTGGGCTCGGGGACATCCATGCGGTATCCGGTCCATTTACCGGAAAAGTCTCCACACGTTTGCCTCCGCGTGGGAGGTTGGATTTCTGAGCTCAACAGGTAGGTGGCCGGTTGGGCCTGGGTCGAGCTACGGGGGTCTATCCTAGGGTTTCGACCATGTTGGGTCCTAACGATGAGTTTTATGTAAGGACGATAGAGGTAATGTGTTTTGTACCAAGCGGCCCCCGGATTTTCTTACCTACAGGCCCCAACGCGCAGTATGCATCAGCCAGGTATTCGCAGTAGCGGGTGAAATATGCGGGCTCAAGAGGTTTCTAGCCTGCCCTGGGTAGATAGGAAAAATGTCGCTATAATCCGCACAATCATTCTAGTTTTACATCCCTCCCCCTTGGATTAGTGCAATCGGAGACGCCCCCTTGGCGACCGCAAAGCGTAAAAAAAAGAAGCCTGCCAGAACGAAAGCAGCACCTAAAAAGGTCAAGAAAAAGAAAAAACGACCGGCCTCTCGGAGCAAACCATCAACCAATGGCTCCGTACCGTCCAAACGACGGACCACTGCCAAGGCCATGGCCGCCAGCCAGCGCGATATTTCGGTTAGTGAATTCTTTGCCAAGAATCGCCATCTACTGGGATTCGACAATCCGCGCAAAGCTCTCCTGACGACGGTAAAGGAAGCAGTCGACAATTCACTGGATGCCTGTGAAGAGGCCGGGATACTGCCGGAGATTTGGGTACACATTGAGCAGACAAAGGGTGACCGATACAAAGTCAGCATTCAGGATAATGGTCCAGGCATTCTCAAAAAGCAGATTCCCCTCATTTTTGGAAAGCTGCTTTATGGTTCCAAGTTCCATCGATTAAGACAAAGTCGCGGCCAACAGGGAATTGGTATTAGTGCTGCAGGCATGTATGGCGTGCAAACGACTGGCAAACCGGTAAAAATTATCTCGAAAGTTTCGGTACGCAAACCGGCCCACTACTACGAAATCCAGATCGACACCAAAAAAAACCAGCCAAAAATTTTGAATGGCCGCGGAGATGGAGTCGACATCCCCCCCGGAGACAAAGGAACACAGTACATTAACAAGCATGGAATCGAGTGGGTCGATCAGTCGCATGGCACACGCGTCACAATTGAACTTCAAGCCAAGTTCATTCGAGGTCGTGGAAGCGTGGGAGAATATCTGGAACAAACGGCGATAGCCAATCCACATGTTGCTCTGCACTATATTGATGCGGATGACTATGAATACGAATACGAACGATCGGCCAAGTTGCTCCCACCCGAACCGAAAGAAATCAAACCGCATCCCTACGGGATCGAGTTGGGGCGTCTCGCCCAGATGATCGAAGAATCTGAGGCTGTGAGTACCAGCGAATTTTTTCGGACTCGATTTTCACGCGTGACCTCTCCAGTAGCCAAACGCATCTGTGACAGAGCAAAAGTCAGCACCCGAGCAAATGTCAGAAAACTTGATCGCTCCCATGCTGAAAAACTTTATCAATCTATCCAGCAGACTAAAATCAGCCCACCTGCCACGGATTGTATTTGTCCTATAGGTGAAGATTTGATTCTAAAGGGGCTGCACCAGGTGGTACCTGGTGAATTTTATGCTGCTGCCACTCGCCCACCGAGCGTATACCGTGGGAACCCATTTCAGATTGAAGTGGGACTTGCATACGGTGGCACGGCACCCACCCAAAATGTATCAGAAGAACTACTCCTAGAATTGCTTGAGGAGACAGACACGCGCACGATACGTCAGTTTTTAATTCACACATTCAACGGTCTGGGCAGCGAAGCTGCCGACAAGCTTGTGAAAGCGGCGTCGCTTAAAACGCGCCAAAATCCCAGCAAGCTGAAGCCGAAGGAACGACAAAACCTGTTCGTAGCGATGAAAAAAGTGAATGTGTCTGAAGGCCAACAGATGGAAGTGCTCCGCTACGCCAATCGTGTACCGCTCCAATTCCAGCAGTCCGCATGCGCTGTCACGCAAACTGTTTTGGGCACCAACTGGCGAGGCTATGGTCTAAGCCAATCGCGCGGGGCCATGCCCAAAGGGCCTGTCTCACTCATGGTACACATTGCCAGTGTCTGGGTTCCTTTTACGAGCGAATCAAAAGAAGCTATTGCCAACTATCCCGAAATTCAAAAAGAGATCCGCTTGGGTCTCCAGGCAGTAGGCCGCAAACTTGGTATGTATCTTCGTCGCCGCTTGAAAGTAAAGCAGCAGTCCGACCGGCGCGAAATATTTCTACGCTACCTCAAAGAAGTCTCCACAGCTGTTAGCGACATCAATGGCACCAAGCGGGACAGCCTTTACGAACAACTCGTGCGGGTCGCCAAAAAGCATACCTCCGAAGCCGATATGAAGCTCGATGACCGCGGCCGCCCCATTGATGATAAGCCGGAAGACCTCAACCTGGGCGACAATGTGCTCATTGTTGATCCGAGCACACATAAAGCAGCGATCAATCGCGTTGCTGTCGATGAAGAAGAATCGACAGAAGAGTAAACCGGACCACTTCAAGTGTCTAAGTAGAAACTGGCAAGCAGAAGCTTGCAACAACAATTCTCAACCTATCCACCATGTCACACGCTGACGTGAAATAACTTTTTAATTCTACGAGCAATTCAATGGCCAAAAAACGCGCCTCCACACCCACTCGCAAGCCCAAAGTCAAACTCACTCCCCGAGACAAAAAGACGATGGCCCGACTTACAGGTCTAGCCGATCGCGTGGTCAAGGCAGCATCTGCCCGTCGCGATCCAAGTGTCGATATCCCCTCACGCACTCTATCGAATATCCGATATAGCTCACGCAAGCGGATACTCGAGATGGGCAATAACAAAAATCGTCGGCAATTGTTTGATCTTTCGCAAGCGAAAGCCTACATGCGTACCATGCTGGTTGCGAGCGGATGCAAGCAATTACTTGACCAGGGCAAGTCGACTAGCTTGAGAGGTTTGTACTACATGCTCAAGCATACGATCGAAGGAGCCAAAGAAAACACCTTTGATGAGCAGGGAGAGTGTGACACGATCATCGAAGATGTTGAAGTACTACTCGAATCCATTCGAGAAGAACTGCACCTCTATGCCGAAAACCGTGGGGCGATGGTCGGTAATATTACGATCACCGATCGAGGCGATACGATCAATTGTGCTCGGATGGGTTCGGGGGGATATGCAATTCCTTCGATTGTTGAGCCCGAAATCATTGAGCTTAGTCGCTCCAAATGTAAGGCCAAGTTTATTCTCCATGTCGAAAAAGGTACCGTGTGGCAACGATTTAACGAGGACAAGTTCTGGGAAAAGCACAACTGCATCCTCACACACGGTGCTGGCCAGCCCCCACGTGGTGTTCGACGATTACTGTATCGCATGCACAATGAACTTAAACTACCCGTCTATTGCGTGCTCGACAATGATCCCTGGGGCTACTATATCTACAGCGTACTCAAACAGGGTTCCATCAACTTGGCCTTTGAATCTCAACGCATGGCAATACCTGATGCAAAATACTTAGGCTTGCGGAGCATCGATTATGATCGTTGCGACCTGTCCGATAGCGTGAAAATTTCGCTCAATGAAAATGACAAAAAACGTGCCAAACAGATTGCCAAATACCCCTGGTTTGAGAAAAAGCGCCCCTGGCAAACTGAAATTCAGCGAATGCTTAAAAACGACTTTAAGCTTGAGGTCGAGTCACTGATCTCTAAAGACATCAGCTATGTCACCGAGGTCTATGTTCCAGAACGCCTGAAAGCCAAAGATTGGCTTGACTGAATCGATCTAGGAACTAGCCCAATTCACGGATGTGGCTTATGAGACTTTTCAGACTCTATTAATTTTGCTGCGGGGCTATCACAAGAAAACATGCATTCCCTCGCCTGCAATGAAATGTCCAATGACTAACGGAAGCAAATCTTGGGTAACAAATAAAGCTGCAATTCACACCAACATGTGGTCTTTGCCAAGACGCACATGCAGACGCACTCGCTACCTCTGTGAGAGAAATTGGGGCAACCTGCTAGGGCTGACCAATATAATCCCACAGCGCGTTGCCCAACACCAGCACGCCTAGCACGGCAGCTCCAATGCTGGTGATCGTTACTGCTCCGCTGGCAATATCTAAAGAATCGCGAATACTTTCGTTGTACTCACGTGTAATTGCGTGCGAAAGCCGTTCAATGGCCGTGTTAAGAAGTTCTGCACTCAGTCCTGCCATAACAGCGAGTGTAATGATGCACCATTCAATGCGTGTTACGCCCAAAAGCAATCCCGTGACAACCACGGCAGCTGTTACACCAAAGTGAGCTATAAAACTTTTTTCTTGACTCACCGCAACATAAATTCCGCGCCCTGCTACTGCAAACTTCTTCAGCCAACCAGGCTGATGGTCGGGTAGTTTTGTGAAATCCTCGTTCATCATTCCAATCCAAAGGCGCCAGCCGGAGGAACTTCAATACCTGTTGTGTTTGTTAGCCTCAGTTTTGGCAAGAAGCGAGGCTCGACCATTAGCTTGGCTCCCACATTATCTTTTCCTTCATCTACGTTAAAGCCTACTGTCACCAAAAGCGATTCCCCTATACGGGTAATAGAAAATGATTGGCCAATATTTCCTGCGTCGCTGAAGTCAACTGCAGTACCCGCAGTCGATATCCATTTGGGACTGAATCGATAGTTGTAGCTGGCTATAATTGCATTGCTTTTTATTGGACCATTGATGGAACGAACTCCCACATAGGCATTTCCTCGTGAAGGTCGGTTGAGGAGAACACCTGCTGAGAACATATGTAAACCGTCGCCAAAGAAGTCCGCTGCTCCGTCAGAAAGGATTGTAAACCGATCTCCCAAATGCCAGCGCGCATCGTAATCAAAGAGGCCAAAATCCTGACCAAAATTATCACGGTCTTGATCAGGGAACCAGGTCACATTCGAATCAATCGTGAGCCAGTCCACGACATGCTGCTGGCCCGGCACCCCGCGTTTCGTCTGCCAACGATGACGCATTCCTGTACGCAACGTCATTAGGTCGTCAGCAATTTCCGTGGAGGGTGAGGTAACCCATCTCTGCAAACCACTACGTAAAGCATAGGTTGTGGGAAAGAACTTCGGATTCTTGATTGTAGGGGGTAAGGTTGCATCAAAGATGCGTCGGTTAAATTCTGTAATCGCGATATCATTGAGAGGATCGTAAAGGGGCAAATCCGTAAAATTCTGATTCGCATCGGCATAAGCAAATTCGACATCAAATACAACTTTGTGCGCCAAACCGTGCAGATTAAAGAGAGGACCATGAAAATCTGGAAATAAAGCCCAGAAAGGCACACTGGCGCGCACACCCGTGTGGACATACGCCCGCTGTAAATCACTTCCATCCAGGGCCTGGCCCCAATGGGCCAGCTCGCCCAGGGCAAATGGCACAACCTTCACAGGACCAACAGGCAGAGGGTAATCGATCTCCTGACGTGTTACCAGCCGTTCACCTTCCTGACCACTGCCGACTTCCCACGGTAAACCATCATCAAACTGTGCTGCCAGGATTGGATTGGTCGGAGTCGTAGCATTATTCAAATTGGCATAGGCAACCTGAGAATGCTCGAACCAGGTAATCCGGTCACCGAAAAGTGACTGCCCCAGCCAGTAATGGTCGACTCGTGGGAGCCATTGCGTTTCGGTGAAAAAATCGTTGACCTGTCCATTTGCTTCAAGAGATAGTGAGCGATTATCGATCAGTCGCTTTAAACGGAGACCCGTACGTGGATCTTTGTATTGGTCCCATTCCTGTTCGTAGTACTGTTCCAAAAAAGTGCGATCGCTAACCCAACCTGTTTCACCCGTTATCTCCCAGCCATTTTGCAAACGTTGACGATGTCGCCCGAACATTCGAAAGCGATAGTCTTCTTCTGGGAGGATCATGCGGCGACCCAAGCCCAGGTTGTCGAACCCATCATCGCTGATTCCCCAAAAATCCCACAGTCCCGTAGTCGGTCCGACAAAATCAAAGAAATCTCCCCGGTTGTACTCAAAATCGGTACCATGTCCGAGACCTCGATCGCTTAAATAATCAAGACTTAAGCCCCAATCCGTTCCTTCCGGAGTATCTCGTATTCCGAATAGTTGGTACGCATCAAAGTCAACCAGGACTTGGGTTCCGAAAACATTATCGTTGCCGATTCGTAGTCCATCGATGAAAAATGAAGGCTTGCTCAAATCGGTGGCAATGGTAGGCCAGTAAAACACGGGAATACCACCAACATAAACTGTATTGCCACGACTTTCTGCCAATTGGCGATGATCAATCTCTGGTTCACCCGTGTATGGGTTGAATGATTGGGATTGGAAATCTTCAAAAGAGATCTCCCCCGCACCAAAGTGATAAGTTGGTTCTTCCATGCGGCTGGTAGTAACCCATGCGCTGGTTGCCGTAAAATGCGATGCGTCAAGTTGACGAATAGCTGCGGCTCGCAAACGTACCAAACCCTGGTATTCTAACTTTTCTGTCTTGGGTAGTGGTGTTAGTAATTCAGCATTCAGGATAATACCCACTTGGCGCCGTACATCGTAGAACATGCGATCGGCATACACGACTCGATCACCTTGTCTAAATTCTATGTTTCCCTCCATGTAGATTTCGAGTGGTGTATCCTGTGATTGCAGTGACTGTCCTACGACGCCCATTGCTCCACCGGCTGTCCAAACGACCGCCCTGTCTGTGCTGATGTCGATCGTGCCGATTGGGCCCAGAACTGTGGGAATGTTTGATGATGCTAGTCCTTCAACGAGCACACGAATACCACCTGATGCAACAACCACACGCTCACCATTGGGCAGTTGCCTCGAATCCAAATTAGGTGCAACATCACTGCGACCAAAAAACTGAATGCTCCGCATACCAGGTGGTAACTGCATCGTCCCGGCGGGAGTGGGGGCAAAATCTGTAAACTGTGCAAGTAGCAATTGCCGACGTCTCATGGGATCAAATTGGAACAAACCACGATCATAAATCGCCGGACGTGCAGCATCTTGTGGCAATGTATTTGTAAAATTCAAACGCAACGGAACGGAAGTTTTAAATCGTTTGAACCATGTCGGAGACAATTCTCGACCAAGCGCCTTCTCGCTACTCTGGTTGGGTTCGCGTTGATAGTCCACCGCAACCCTGGTGTCCTGGTCACCCTCCATGTAGGCGATCACTTTCGTAGCGATATCAGTCCTATCAACCCACAAAACAGCTTCAGGAGCGCGTGCGTAAGTAAGCCCTTGATTAAAATAGCAGTTGCCACGCAGGTGATAGACTTCATAAACACCCTGCTGCCAACGACTACACCAATCAGCAGCCATCGTAATTGGTTGAGAGGGGTCGGCTCGCACTAAACTAATATCTTCCGCACAAGCATGATGGAGTCCTGGTAGAACGCTGAAGAACAGCAGGTGAGCGCAGCAGAAAACAGTCCGCCAAAAACGGATTGGACGGCAGCACCAGATAAGACTACTTGCAGGAATCGGCCGCTCTACTTTCTACCTACATTCACCCATTGCTGGGCCCGCCAATTCACCAACACATCAGCGCGCACAACAACAAGCAGGACTATAGGTTACGAAAATTTTTGCCCTCCCATTTGGGCCGCGAAGTATAGGGTCCGTAATCCGCATGGGTCAAGGCACCTTAGGGCTCTTGCTTCGCGACATAAGTTGTTATGATGTATGCCTTTACGCCTCAAGTTTTAAGCTCTTGAGGATGCTAGCAGTGCCCTTTGTTGGGAATGTCGCCGATTTCACAAACCCCTTAGCGCTGCATCCGACTCCTTCCCATCCGTGTTCCATGGTTGAATCCCACATCGCCCAGCTTGTTCAATGGTTGATTGCGCAACGCGTGAGGCTCTTGGGATTTGGGATTGTGCTGTCCATTGGGGCCGCCTATTTGGGAACGCAGCTACAACTTGACCGCTCGATCGAGCACATGTTTGCAGCAAACGACCCCATATTGAAACCTTATCGCGCATTGCAAAAAAACTTTGGCGAACATGAAATTGCCATTGCCATTTATTCGGATCCAGAACTTACTAGCAAAAAGGGGTTGCAGCGGATCCAAGAATTGACAGAGCAAGTGCGTGACATCCCAGGTATCGTTGCAGCCATATCGTTACATGATCCTCCTGGAGCAGCTGATTTTTCGAATACAGGACGCGGCGCGCGATTACGTGAAGTCTTTTCTGGGTACACACATAACCGAGCCCTTGATGCTGCTGGAATCGTATGCCTACTCGCACGCCCGACCGAAAAGGATCCACCAAGACGCAAAACTCTCCAACAATTGCGTTCGGTGATAAATACCCTGCCCCATGGTGCTTTGGTCGGTGAGCCAGTTCTCATTGAAGAAGCTTTCGATCTGCTGGAGGTGGATGGCCGACGACTTAATACCTGGTGTACGCTACTCCTACTGGTTACCATTCTCGCCTGTTTTCGAAAAATCCGTTGGCTCGTACTACCTCTGGTCGTTGTCCAAATGACTCTCGCATTAACACGCAGTACGCTGGTAGTTCTGGATTTGCAATTAAGCATGGTAAGCTCCATGTTGGCAGCAATTGTCACAGTGATTGGTGTCGCAACAGTCATCCATGTGATTGTCCGCTACCGCGATGCCTTATCACAAGATTGCGAACCTGTCGAAGCAATGCTTCAAGTGGGAAAACTATTGGCAATGCCTGTGCTTTTTGCCTGTTTGACAGATGCTGCCGGCTTTGCAGCACTCATGATATCTCGTGTAGGGCCCGTACATGACTTTGGTCTGATGATGGCCATCGGCAGCATCATGGTACTTGGAAGTGCGGCACTCGCTGTTCCTGGAATTGTCTTGCTGGGTAATTCGTCCTCAACGACACCTCCCGCAACGGGTGAAATCTCGCTCAAAAAATTCTTAGGCCACCTGCTGAATTGGTCAAATCGCCATACTCGATCCCTGATGTGGCTGGGCACTATCGCCTGTGGTTTTGCAATTTGGGGTTGTAGTCACTTGGAACGAGAAACTGACTTTACACGAAACTTTCGTGAAGGGAGTCCTCTTGTTGAGAGTTATCAATTTGTCGAAAAGAATTTTGGGGGTGCGGGTGTGTGGGACATCGTATTGCCTGCTCCAGAGCCCCTCAACAAACAATACCTTGAGACCATTATCCATTTGCAAGAAAAAATCCTTGCTCAAGTCCCAGAACTTAACAAAGCAATCTCACTAGCAAGTGTGCTCGATGCGAGTGTCAATGGCCTGGCAAATCTTCCCTTTGGGGGTGAATTGGCTATTCGTCCAGCCCTGTCACTTATGTGTGTCCGACTTCCAGAATTTGTCGATGCTATTTATCAGTCTTCCCAGGATGGTAAAAACTCGCAATTACGCATCCTACTCCGTTCCCCCGAACGTCTGGAAGCTGCCCAAAAAACACACATGATACGGCAAGTTGAAAGCATAGCGCGTGAAGAATTTCCTACAGCCCAAATCACTGGATACTACGTGCTCTTAAATGAACTCATCGAAAGCCTGTTGCGAGATCAATGGCTCACGTTTGGAATCGCTGCGGTGGCAATTTTTTTGATGATGTCTGTTGCCTTTCGCAATTTGGGGCTTGCCTTGGTCACACTCATCCCCAATTCTCTGCCAGTCCTGTTATTATTTGGCGCTATGGGATGGATTGGTGTGCCGGTAAATATGGGGGCAGCCATGATTGCAGCCGTATCACTCGGGTTGTCGGTCGACGGTTCTATCCACTATGTGATTTCTTATCAACGGTCACGTCGCATGGGTACTTCACGCGCGGAAGCGCTGCATTCCGTGCAAACAACAGTAGGTCGGGCAGCCGTCTTTGCCACGTTAGCCCTTGTCATAGGATTCACAACACTCTGCTACAGCCAATTTGTACCTACGATCTACTTCGGGGCTCTCGTCAGCTTGTCGATGATCGGCGGCTTAGTCGGTAATCTACTGGTCTTGCCGATTTTAATTCCGTTGGTAGATCGCCACAAGTGAACAACCTAGAAGCAACTGGGGTGGAGAATTGCACCCAACTCCGCAGTGTGATCTAAATGAACTAGGAATACGATAGCGCCATCATTCTTGCCGTAGCAGATGTCTCCAGACTTCTGTCCTAGGTTGGGTCGACCATCTTTAGAATGAAGGCTTTAAGAATGGCGGCCTAGTAACCAGTAGGTTTTCATACGACCCTTGCCCTTGATTTCGATTGTCCCGCGTTCCTCTATTTCAAATTCTCCATCTAGCAATTTGGCAACCTGCTCAGAAATCTGGATACGACCTGGCGAACCACTCGACTCCATTCGACTCGCCGTGTTAACCGTGTCGCCCCACACATCGTAGGCAAACTTTTTGATGCCAATCACACCCGCCACGGCTGGTCCTGTGTGGATACCAATACGAATATTAATCGATTCGTCCACATCACAATTGCATTCTTCGAGCACCTGCAACATGTCGAGTGCCAGTGCCGAAACGTCTTTGGCATGACCGTCCCGCAAGTCCGGAAATCCACCAGCAACCATGTAAGCGTCACCAATCGTCTTGATCTTTTCAAGTCCATGTTTTTCGACCAGATCATCGAATGCCGAAAATACAAGATTCAGTCTATCTACTAATTGAGTCGGGGTGATTCTCTCTGACATAGCGGTAAAGCCTACTATGTCCGAAAACAAAACGGTGGCCGATTCAAAGTGATCTGCGATGACACGATTGTCTTCTTTAAGTCGTTGGGCAATGGACACGGGCAAGATATTCAGAAGTAGATTTTCTGACTTTTCTCTCTCCAAAGCCAACTTGGCTTCTGCATTGCGCGCTGCCTCACTGTAGACGTACGACATAATTGCCAGAATGGTAAAGGCACTCGTCACATTGGCTATCTGGAAAACTTCTTGAACGAGTGGCCCCAGGATTATGTGTGGTTCTAGCCAAAATCGGACTTCGTAATAAAATCCCAGAAAGGACACCAGGCAAACGGCGAACAGGATTGCCGGTATGTACATCGATCGGAAATTCATCATGAATACAAAGGCGACAATCACTAGCAGGTAGTACTGAAATCCATAACCCCATCCCAGGTAGTAAATAGCCAATGCCTGATGGCCGACGACTTCTGTAGAGCCGATGACAACAGCGGTAAGCACAGCGCCCCATCGACAGAGAATCGTGATGTTGAGGATCCAAATCATTACACTGCCGACATTGATCCAACTCAATGTATAAAAATCATAATGGCGAAATACAAAAACCCATGACAAGTGCAGCAACAGCGCCATGAAATTCGCGATTAGCATAGAATAGTAGGTACGATAATCGTACCTATCCACATTCTTAGGCGCATTGAGTGTCGTCCCCAATTTGCTACGAATCTTCTCAATTGCCAAAGATTTATTTTTTGTGGACATGCAATTCCTGTGGATACTAATCTGCTTTTGTAGAGAACTCTACGAAAGACTACAACAACCCTCCGGCATGCTAGAAACAGCCAAATCCCAATTGTAGCCAGCCTGCGCTGTGCTACGGAAAAACAATCTGACGAATCGATCTTTATTCTTCGACACCTTAGAGGCTGCTCCCCAATACGGATACTATCCTGACAACTTTTTTTACTAATCCCTACACTCCACTGTTCATCGCGTCTGAATGACTCTGCCCACCTTGCTAACGAATCCTGATCTCTTTGACGGAAGATTCAATTGCAACTAAACTGCATTTTCTAAAACACATGAGCTGGCCTCCGTTGGTGAGCAAGCCACACTGGCAGCTTTGCCAAAAATCAAAAATCTTCTTTCCAAGCTGGGCAATCAACTCTTCCCCGCCGAGAGCTGAATGAGACACCCTTAGCATGCGAATACACAACGACACCAAATTTAATGGATCCATCTTGAAGCCCTACGGTTAGATCATGAAAGAACAAGTTGCCAATACTTATGGTTTTCTTAAAACTACCGCCATTGGGGGGCTGATTTTTCTTTTACCCGTAGTGGCGATCGGTGCTCTCTTAGGGTACCTCTATTCGTTCGCACTTTTGATCTACGAGCCACTCAAAGAACACTTACGTGCAACCAGTTTCATAAGTATTTCGCTGATAATCTCAATCACGCTCTTGATTCTCCTTGCTCTCTTCTTTTTATGCGGCTTGGCCGCACAACGAGCCCTTGCGAAAAAATTCTCTAAGTCGCTTGAAAAAAATATTGTGATGGTCTACCCCAAATACGCGATCTACAAAGATATTGTAGCTGGCAATCTCGGTGGCGATGAACTAGCGCCTTCTCTGCTGCCTGTCACTCTGAAACTTAACGATATGATCCGCATTGGTTATGAGGCAGGTCGCACGGAACGTGGACTGGTAATTGTTTATTTACCCGGGTCCCCGGATCCCTGGATTGGGTCAATAGCTCTGGTCGAGCCAGACCGAATCCAGCCTTTGGACGTTGATTTTAATGAAACGGCGGCAATCTGCGAACGATTGGGGCGCTCTTCTGAAGAGTTATTGGCATCCGTTCATTCAGGCAATGCACAACCCGAGAATCACTCCCGTGAATAGCCTCCCGGGGGTATTTTTGCAACGATCTCTCCCGCATATTTGATCCAGTCCGGGCCTGCTAGAGAAACCAAGCCCCCGCCACGATGATGGAAGAGAGGGATTTGGGATTAGGTTCGGAGTGTGTTTCGGCCTTGTCCACGATAGAAAAATATCCTAGTCACTCTTTTTCTTGTAACAACAGGTGCCGCATTCCGCTTAGCAAGGTGAAACCCCTGCCCCCTATTTCACCCTGTTTTTATTCGAAAGTACCTTCACCATGTCCAAAATTGAAACTGTCAGCCTGACAAAATTACATGATTTAATAACCAAAGAGCTCGAAGCTGAACGTGAAGAAATCGTGCGTCACCTACCCCACACAGACTGAACCATCGATAGGTTCTGGCAAAATTGTAGAAGCTGCGGACCCTGGTTTCCTTCAGGGCCTGATATTGAATCTGGGTTTCCGACTCCGGATCAACTCCGATTCATAAGCTCTCCGCATCGACACCTGCTTTGCTGGTGAATCAGAATCGAATGCATGAATCTCAATACGCACCAGGCCGCCTTGCTTGGCACGTTCTATGAGGTACTTTGCTAGTGTGGGTCGATCCGACTGGTAGAGGTGATCTTTCAGACGCTTTCGCAGGTCGGCTGCTTCACCAATATAAAGATAACCACTATCATCGCTAAATAAATAGATGCCCGGTTGTGCCGGAATCTGCTCATGATCCTTTTGTAGTTGTCGTAATACATAAGTGTTGACTGTGCGATCGCAATCCGCAATGCGCACTACCAACTCAGGTTTCAACTGATGTGATTTCCGCAAGGCGAGTGCTGCCTTACGGAGTCAGTAGGGTGATATTTCGGGAGCCAACATGAGTGCCACTTTATCAAATTCCTTCCGAAGTGCTGTATCACAAAGGGCTCGATCTATATTTTGCTTATAACGATCTTCAATCTCACGGGCTGCTATTTCTGCAGCATGGTGATACGTTTCGTGCTTGTGGGTTTTGCGCTTGGTTACCTTCCCCGGGAGCTTTTTTGCTTTACGTAGATTAAGCATAGCCCAATTGAACTCGCGGTCTGAAACGCCAGACAATTGTCGCCGGCAAGCTTGAAGAAATTCTTGATTACGCTGGTCGTGTACTAACACCTCATCGCTGCTCCAGCCTTGATGCGTTGCTGCAAAAGACTGTCGGACCACCTCCTCAAGGTCGGCTGCCAGGACCCAGCTTACCAACAGCAAGTGTTAGTATCACCCCCATAATCCCCAGAGTGAATCTCTCGGCGCGTGTGGAGATTACGCCAACTGTTTGCCTATCTGATAAACACATCACTGAACTATTTCTACATCCGGATTGAGCGTGTACATCAACACATTAAGACTGATTCTTGCCGCGTCATCACGCGAATAGCCACGGCACTCCAGGGACTCATGCTGCTCCAACGCGCAGCTAATATCGTAGCGCGAAAAAATGACTGCCCAGCGGCCCTCAATTTGAATGCCCTCTAATTCTGGTTCTACATCTCGAACGCGGGTTCGCAGTGGTTGATCGTCTTGTTGCTCTACCGGGTCGCGACGGCTTACTTTCCGGATATCGAACCCACCTGCCGCTTTGCTAAATAGGACAGATTCAGGTGGAATGCGTTCTAGACTGGTCCCCGGCAGGACAGCGTGTATTTCACGGCGGAAGGCTTTTGCAAATTGTTTACTCGCGCAAATTGAATCTGCAAACAGTGTGCCGCCATTCTTGAGATAGCGAGCAAGAGATTCTCTTTCTTGAGCCGTAAAACGAAAATCATGCCGTCCATGCATAAAGGTCATGTGAAAACGTGGCAAGCTCTTGTCATCTGCGCGAATGTTGAACTGCTGGGGACTGATGCGCAGTTGCAACTCACCTTGTGCGGCAGCCCGCAGTAGATTGGTTAACGCCCCCGGGGCATCGTTGCACCCACCTCCATGTTGCAGTTTGGCAATCTGTATCGTACCTCGACTTCCCGTAGTATCGAATTCTACAAGATCTCCTGTACTGACAAATGCTGTTTCCTTCCCTTTCGGTTCTCGATTGGTTGCATAGGCCAGTACATTCAATCCCACAGCATTCGCGTCTAAAATTCGATCCGCTACGATTTGCGGTAAGTCATTACGCCGCCCTTGAGCATAAAGCTCCCAATAACATGAAAGATCGATTTCAGAAAACACGATGCAAGTTCGACAGCCATATTCGACCGTCCATAATCGTCCGACATAGGGCGATTCAGGACGTACCAATTGCTCAACTCGCCACAGTGGATGCTCTGGACCAGCTCTTCGTAATTTGTATTCCTGTTCCGAGAAAACTTTTTTCAGATAGGCACGCAAGCCTTTTCCAAACCGGCTCCCATCAATGCAGCATGCTTCAGCAAATAAAAATCCACCACGGTCCAAATAATCTCGCATCTTTGTTTCGGTACCTGCCAAATCAGGCGAACGGCTTCCTGACAGATAGAGTACGGGAGCTTGCAACAAGTCGTCGACCGAAGCTTTTTTGGGATCCATTACTTGCCATGTGAGATCAAGCCCCCAATGCTGCTCGGCTTGAGACGTAAGATTGGCAACATCGCTTTGATGATTATTCCAATCTTCGCCAGGACCATGCTCAAGCTTTGCCATCAACACGGGACGTCGTCCCTTTGCCAAGAACAGTAGTGCAAAAGAGGTGGCTATATGGGGATTGTCCTCTGCATGATTTTGACCGACCCAAGAACGACGAAAAGGATCTTGTTGCCCAACCAGAAACTCCGCCCCCTCTCGATACCAATCATACTCCCCTATAAATCTGCGGGTCGTAAGACGTCCAACACGTTCCAAGCCATACAAGTAGTAATAATGCCAAACATTCCCCATGCCACGGCGCCCCGGATTTCGGCGAACCGAAAAATTATTGGCAAGCCAGTCGAGTGCTAGTTCGAGCGAATCGTCTTCTTCCTGAGGCTGACAGCATTTTACAAGACTTTTATCTATCAATGCATTTGGAGGATTCACGTGCCCGCTACAAATAATCGTTGCGGCAATGCCAGCGCAAGTCATACTGCCTAAACCATTTTCCCAACCTTTCTGGTATCCCCATGATCCACGCGGAGTCTGGCAACTCTTCCAGTATTGAAGGGCTTTTTTCCATGTCTCCTTATTGACGACCGCTCCCACGCGCTCGGCCTCATGAAGGGCCAATACGGCAAATTGAGAATTACTGTTATCGCCTCCTGCGACTCTTGGATAAGACCACTGCCCACCTTCCATTTGTATGGTTTCAAACCAATTCACATATTTTTGAATTGTCGGCAAATCGCGCCTCGGTGTAGCAATACAAAACACCATTGTGCGCAATGCAACACTGTATGTTTTTTCGGGTTCCAGCTTGCGTAGATAGTCGAGAGCTTTTTGAATTTTTGGATGATCCGGCTCCACCCCTGCATTCAGAAGGGCCAATGTCACTAAAGCTGTTACACCCCCTGGATACCCAGCCATGTCGTTCCATGTACCCCGTTTGACATTTTGCTCATCGAGCAGGTACTTCACACCGCCAGAGATCGCCGAACGTACTTGTTTGGCAGTAATTGTCCCCTCGGACTGGGCATAAAGGGATGGGACAGCAACATTTATCGAGACCAAGGTCAAGATAAACAAAAATTGGCTCTTGAAAAAAAGCTGACAAGCCAGCTGGTCTGAATACTTTCGATCCATGAATGTCTCTTCTGGGTAGAGATTAAGTCCACCTCTATCGTAAGGTGCGATAGCTGGGGAAACAATGCATGCCTGGCAGGCCTACATTGTCTGCAGCGCGTGGGACCGATAGAATTGGCAATTGGTCTACGACGTCTGAGGCGACAGTTCTCGCACAGAACCTTGCTAGCCCAGGGGTTTAGTCCATCAAACCAGTACCAGCCCATTGGGACCAACACAAGAACCCGTTTCGAAACTCCTATTTTCCTCCTTCATGATGCTAGTAGAAGAAACGAAAGTCTTCAAAAATTACTTGACTTCGTTGCCTGTCGTTTCTGCCACGAGCTACCTAAACGTTATGAAACCGGTTCTCGTCGATCGGGTTCCGCTTACCTTGCCAACTTAAGGATCGAAAGTTTGACCACAAAAACGCGCACTTTGGGTGACCTTCTTAAAGAGTTTAGCCAGCATCGACAAGTTATGCAGCAAGAGCTTCAAAAGGTAATTATCGGTCAAGATGAAGTGATCGAACAAATCTTTGCTGCTATTTTCACGCGCGGGCATTGCCTTCTAGAAGGTGTGCCAGGGCTCGCTAAGACTCTCATGGTAAGTACGCTCTCCCAGATACTAGATCTTAATTTCAAACGCATACAATTCACACCCGACTTGATGCCTTCGGATATCACTGGAACTAACGTACTGGATGAAGACGAACATGGGCGACGTAGCTTTCGCTTTGTGGAAGGACCCGTTTTTACGAACATCCTGTTGGCAGATGAAATCAATCGCACTCCACCCAAGACACAAGCTGCCCTATTGCAGGCAATGCAAGAGCGCGATGTCACTGTTGGCCAAACTACTTACCCCCTTCCTGAGCCATTCTTTACCATTGCTACACAAAACCCTATCGAGCAAGAAGGGACTTATCCACTCACTGAAGCCCAGCTTGACCGCTTTATGTTCAACATCAAAGTTGATTATCCTACGGCCAGCGAAGAAGAACAAATTCTCACCTCAACAACTCGTCACGAACAGCCAGATGTCTCAAAAGTACTTTCCTCACGGGCCATTTTAAATCTCCAAAAGTTGGTCGGGTCGGTCGCTGTCAGTGAATACATCATTAAGTATGTTGCTGCGCTGGTTCGCGCAACACGACCCAAAGATGAAACCGCACCAGACTTTGTCAAAGAACTCGTTGATTGGGGTGCAGGTCCTCGTGCAGGTCAGTTTCTCATCCACGGAGGCAAGGCACTTGCCGCAATGGACGGACGTTTTACCGTAGCAATCGAGGATGTTCAAAAAGTAGCGATCCCTGTACTCCGCCATCGAGTAAGCACAAATTTTCAAGCTCAAGCCGAAGGGATGACGACTGAAGATGTCATCGCCAAACTCTTGGAGGCTATCGCGGTTCCGGAAATTGCGAAGTACGGTGAGTAGTCCCTATGGCCACCCTCGAAAAATATCTTAAGCCCGAAGTTATTCGGCAGATTTCACGCCTAGATTTGCGCGCTCAGTTTATTGTCAAGGGATTCTTGCAAGGTCTCCACGCTAGTCCTTTCCATGGTTTTTCGGTTGAGTTTAGCGAACATCGCAAGTACGCGCCTGGAGATAATCCCGACGATATCGATTGGCTCGTCTATGCCAAAACTGACAAATACTATGTCAAAAAGTTTGAAGCTGAAACCAATCTTACAGGCTACCTGGCTATGGATTTGAGCGCTTCAATGGCCTATAGCTTCGAACAAGAATTAACTAAATTTGAGTATTCCATTTGCCTTGCTGCTGCACTTTGCTATTTGATGATTCACCAGAATGACCCCGTTGGACTTGTTACATTTGGCGAAAAGATCGTCGATAGTCTGGCTCCAAAGTCTAAACGCCAGCAAATTGGTAATATTCTATCGCATCTAGCCAAACTGAAACCTCGCGAAAAAACAGACATCGGTCGTAGTCTCAGCCAATTAGCCGCAATGCTACGGCACAGTAGTTTGGTGATGATATTCAGCGATTTGCTGGCAGACCCAGATGAAGTCATTGCCTCACTCCGGCGCCTACGACATGGGGGACATGATGTCGTCCTGTTTCATGTGCTTGATCAAGCAGAAGTCAGTTTTCCGTTCGAAGGACTTGTTGAACTCGAAGACCCAGAGTCCTACGAAAGCCTGGAAGTGAATGCGGATGCCTATCGGAAAGATTACTTGGAAGAAATTCGAGATTTTCGATTGGGATATGAGCGGGAGTGCCGTCAGAGCGGAATCGATTATGTCCCGTTAGACACGAGTATGCAGTTTGATCGTGCGTTAACGGAGTACTTGGTAAATCGACGCAATTGCGGTTAAACCAATAAGGGATTAAGGATGGGGTTTATAACACCTGCACTCTTAGGAGGTGCGGCATTAGTAGCCGTGCCACTTCTACTGCATCTCGTCATGCGCCGTCAGCCGCGCAAACTTGTTTTCCCTGCTTTACAATTCGTTCGCAAACGACAACAAGCCAATCGACGACGTCTAAATCTGCGACACTGGTTGTTACTAGCCTTGCGGTGCCTCCTGATTGCTGGATTGGCTTTCGCCCTGGCACGCCCAACTCTCAAAGGCACGGGTCTGCGAGGCAAAGAGGGGGCACCTCTTGCTGTTGCGCTGGTTGTTGACAACTCACTTCGCATGCAGTACATCCACGAAAATCGGAATCGTCAGCAACAAGCGACCGACATGGCTCATTGGTTAGTCAAACGTTTGCCAGCAAACTCCGAAGTTGCTGTCATGGATCGCAGCCGTTTGTCGGGGGGGTTCGTCGTTGATATCAGCACGGCAGAAGCCCGACTAAGCAACCTGACTCCCGAAAGCAATCCACGCTCTTTGGAAATTGTCGTACAAGAAGCCATCCAATTGGTCGCTGACCGCACTGATCATCGCCAAGAAGTCTTCTTGTTTAGCGATATGGCAGCTGCCGAGTGGACAGAAGAAGCCATCGAATCTATCCGCGAATTACTGTTGAAATCACCGGATGTGCGTATCTATGTAGTCGATGTAGGAGTAGAAGACACACAGAATATGGCACTCGGTAAGCTGAAACTACGCAACAATATCTTACGCCCAGGACAACCACTACATCTTGAAGTCCCGGTCAAAGCGACAGGCATGTCCGATGATCCACTGGCAGAAATCTTTCTATCCACCTCTGCAGAACAAGCTGTAAAACGCGGACAACGCCATGTGCAACTATCCGAAGATGGTAATGGCCAAATAACTTTTGAGCTCGGCGACTTGTCTCTAGGTACACATCAAGGTTATGTCCGTCTGGCAACCAGAGATCCTCTTGAAGTTGATAACACTCGCTACTTTTCCGTAGAAGTACGACCACCAGCTCAAATATTGCTGTTGGGTGAGAATGTGAAGGACACACTTTTTTTGCATGAAGCGCTTAGTCCTGAGCTAATTAGCGACCGCTCTGATGTGCAGTATGTTTGTACTTCGGAAATTTTTTCGCAAGCAGCAAACCTGCAACTAGAAAATTATGCGGTAGTATGTCTCCTCGACCCACCTCCACTTTCCGAAAATTTTTGGCAGAGGATTATTCAATACGCTTCCAATGGGGGAGGTGTAGGAGTCTTTTTGGGACATCGGGCACGATTAAACGGTTTTAACGAAACTATTGTGCAACAATTACTTCCCGGAAAACTCAAATTACGTTCACGCTACGCAACCTATCTACGCCCTCGTAACTTTGCCCACCCTGCACTGGCTGGTTTGAAAGACTACGCCGAAAACATTCCCTGGAAAGTCTATCCCGTTTGGAAATACTGGGAATTCGCAGATCTTGCAGCAGACGTTTATGTGGTTGCACGTTTTGCCAACGACCGCCCAGCTCTCTTGGAACGCCCTCTGGGTAGAGGACGCATTCTCTGTTTGACCACACCTATTTCGGATCCTCTAGAACCACAAGGCCGAGAGCCCTGGAACCTTTTGCCAACAGGACCTGAACCGTGGCCATTCGTAGCAATTTCAAACCAGCTCTGCGGCTACCTGGCCCAACAAGATACCGAGTCACTTGGCTTCTTCGCTGGTGAAATAGTGACCCTGCGTCTTGCTCCCAAGCAAGGAGTGTCCAACTACGTTTTACGCGATCCCGGTGGCGAATCGATTCGCCGCACTTTACCACCTGGCGAAAATGCGATTCGCATTGGCACAACCCACGCTCTTGGCAACTACAGGGTAGTTTCAGGAGGAAACTCCGGAAATCTCGAAAGAGGATTTAGTATCAATGCCTCTCCTGACTTAAGTCGACTTCATCGAATAGATCTTGAGCAATTGACCAATGCGCTTCCTCAAGAGCGCGTAGAAATTGCACAAACGCTCAAAGATGTGGAACTGTATGTTGACATAGGTCGTAGTGGGCGTGAATTATTTTCTTGGGTGATCACCCTGGTTGCCCTGGTCTGGAGCACAGAACACTTGCTCTCCAATCGTTTTTATCGGAGCGCAGCGTGAACTCCTGGAGCTTCTCACCTGTTGGAGGAACTGGATTTACCGTGGCAGTCGCCCTGGTTCTGGTTCTAGTGATGCTGGTGGGCCCCGCCACGGATCGCATTTCTCGTAAAAAGCGATTGTCGCTCTTTGTACTACGTTGTGCCACTGCCATTCTACTGCTACTTATCATGTGTCGGCCTACGCTCGTTGCGACCGTAACAGAGCGCATCCCAGGATCACTCGTACTACTACTCGATAATTCACGTAGCATGCAAATTGCCGATTCCTTAAACAATGCTTCACGCTGGAATGCACTCAAGGCTGTACTTGCTGATTCACAAGAACAGCTATCAGAACTTAGTGACACATGGGATCTCAAAATCTACCAATTCGATGAGTCAACAAAGCCTGTCCAACTTACAGATGGAATAGCCAACTTGCCTGATGAACCCAACGGACCACAATCGGCTATAGGTTCTGCCCTGGAAGATGTGTTAACGCACGAGGCCCATCAGAAGATCGTAGCAGTTCTGTTGCTCAGCGATGGGGCGCAACGTGCCTTCGCTCCACATGATGTTCAACCCCAAACTGTCGTAAGACGCCTGGCTATAGATAATATTCCGCTCTATACCTTCCCCTTTGGCAAACCAGCTTTCGGATTGCAATCTGATCTGCGTATCGAGGACCTGCTGGTAAACGACGTTGTCTTCGCTGAAACTCCCGTGACTGTGCAAGCAACTGTCAGCGCGGATGGCTATACCAACCAATCCCACAAAGTTCAGTTGCTTTGGGAAAACACCGAGGGAAAAATGGAAATTGTCGATACCCGCCAGGTGCTCATCGATAGTCAACACAAACGTATCACAGTACCCCTTAGCTACACCCCCGTGCATGCAGGCGAGTATAAAATCTCCGTTCAAATCGACCAGCCTGCTGGAGAGCTGGTAAATTCAAACAACAGTCAAAGCACTTTTGTTTCTGTACGTAAAGGTGGAATTAATATCCTCTTCCTGGCCGGGGCCTCACGTCAAGGAGGACATGCAGGAATAGAACCGCGTTTTATCCGCTCCGCGCTGGCCGCTCATGCCGACTTGAATGTCCGCTACGAAATGCTGAACTACAGCAAAGCAAGAATCAACTTGCATTCCACACTTGAGGAAGGGGCCTTCGATGTCTTCTTGTTAGCGGACGTCGACATAAATGCGCTCGACTTTCCTACCTGGAAACAAATTGCACTAGCTGTGGACAAAGGTGCAGGATTGGCCATGCTGGGTGGATTTCATAGCTTTGGACCTGGCGGATTCCGTGACTCTCCGATTGCACCGCTGTTGCCTATTCAAATTGGACGAGCCGAACGACAAAATTTTGGCGAACCCATACGCCAGGATATGCATGTCCGTGGACCTTTGCAATTCTCTCCCCAACCCTTGGGTGAAAATCTGCATCCGATTGTCCTCTTCAATGAACTTGATATCAATTGGGCAAAACTTCCTGCTCTCGACGGAGCAAATCGTTTCGAGCGTTTCTCCCTCAAACCCAATGCACAATTGATCGCTACCTCGGCAGATTCCAACAGCTGGCCCTTGCTGGTAGCAGGCGCCTGGGGCCATGGCAGAACATTAGCATTTGCTATCGACTCCACCTGGCATTGGCAAATGGAAGGTTTTGGAGATGTGTACCGCCGTTTCTGGCGACAACTCGTCATGTGGCTAGCACGCAAAGACGACACCGATAGCGAATCCGTCTGGGTTCGCTTGGATGGTCGCCGATACCAACGAGGCAGTCATGTCGAGTTCTTACTAGGAGTTTCTGAAACAAATCGTAATACGACATCAGCAATGTCTTTCGATATCCAAGTCGAGCTACCGGACGGATCCATGGCATCTCTGCAACCAAGCCATCGAGGAGAAAAATTAGTCGGTACATTTACTCAGACAACTTTGCCAGGTGACTATAAAGTGCTAGTGACTGCGACCAACGACAACAAACTTCTGGGTACAGCACAAGCAAGGTTCACTGTTCCTGATCTCGATATGGAACTCGATCAACCGGCTGCTGAACCGACCCTATTGTCTTCGCTGGCAGGTCTTACTGCTGATGCAGGGGGTGCAGGACTTGCGCCTGAGGATTTGCCAGATTTGCTCGAACAACTCAAATCACGTACCCAAGAATTTGAAGAAGAGATCAAACAAGAGCAATCCCTGTGGGACTCCTGGCCCATGCTCTTTTCACTCGTTGGATTGCTTTGTTGCGAATGGTTTTTGCGCAAGCGATGGGGATTGGTATAATTCGTACATTTAGCAATTTTCCAGAATATGGGCTAGAAATTGCTCACCATAATCTGCCAATTTCTTGTGGCCAACGCCATGCACATCTAAAAAACTTTCCGATGTCGTAGGTCGCCGTCGAGCCATGTCACGCAAACTTGCATCGCCAAAAACGATATACGCTGGCACGTCTCGCTCTGCTGCCAACTTTCTTCTCAACACACGCAACGATTCGAAAAGTTCGCGATCGACACCATCCCAGGCATCTGTTGTGTTAGTGCGTGATAAACGAGAGTTTTTCTTTTGCTTGGGCCGGATCAGCATGGGTGTGTGCTCACCACGCAGCACTTGCCGTCCCAACTCGGTTAAATGTACCAGATTGTACTCGGTCGCTTTAACAGCGCACCCCTGCCCTACCAATTGCTCAAGCCAATCTCGAATTGTGGCCTTGGGGTATTCTGACAATATTCCGTAGGTACTAAGTTGGTTGTGTTTGCGCTCAAAAATCCTTTTCTCTTCTGAGCCGACAAGCACCTGAGTCGTATAGTCCGCACCAAACCTTTGTTCAAGTCGAGCCACACAGGATAGAATTTTCTGTGCAATTAACAAAGGTTCTTCAACTTGCTGAAATTCACCAAGACAAATATCGCAGGCACCACAATCATCTCGCTCAAAAGATTGTCCAAAATGTTCTACTAATGCACGGTGACGGCATGTGACGGATTTGCAAAATCGGTCAATGGCAAAGAGTGATTTTAAGGCGCCTTGATTTGCTTCCTGGGATTCACTCATCAAGTGTTTCCACGTATGCAAATCACGACCACTGAACAGGAGACAACAATCCGCTTCAAGCCCATCGCGACCTGCACGGCCACTTTCTTGTTGGTAGGCTTCAAGTGATTTTGGCATGCCAGCATGTAAAACAAATCGTACATTGGATTTATCGATACCCATTCCAAAAGCAACCGTTGCCACAATAATGTCAATGCGTTCTTGTAAAAAATCCTCCTGATTCTTTTGTCGATCTTTGTCCGACAAACCTGCATGGTAGGGTGCCGTTTGATAACCCATAGCGTTAAGTTCAGCCGAAGTTTGCTCTACTTCCTTCCGTGAAATGCAATAAATAATTCCGGATTCTTTGGAATGTTTTTCTACGATATCAACAATCTGTCGAATACCTCCTGCTCGACGCTTCACTCGATAGTTGAGATTGGGTCGGTCAAACGAACCCACCAGCATCGTCGGATCGTCCTGACCTAACTGTCTGGAGATATCCTGACGCACCTCTTCGGTCGCCGTCGCCGTGTACGCATGCAAAGCGACTCCGGCGAAGCGATTTTTTAACTGACGCAAGCCACGATACTCAGGACGAAAGTCATGACCCCAGGAGCTAATGCAATGGGCTTCGTCAATCGCAAACAGCGAAAGAGGGACGCTGGCCAGCAAATCCAACATATGTTCGTTGAGCAAGCTTTCTGGAGCCAGGTAGAGAAGTTTGAGTGCATCAGAACGAATTGCTTCGATCACGGCGTCCCGCTCACTGTGGAGCAATGTACTATTGTAAACAGACGCGGCCACGCCCATGGCACGTAGCGCATCAACCTGATCCTTCATCAACGAAATAAGTGGCGATACGACTACCGCCAACCCGTCCAAAACACAAGCGGGAGCTTGAAAACAGAGCGACTTGCCGCCACCCGTTGGCAATACGACCACCGAATCACACCCAGACAACACCAACTCGATCGCCTCTTGCTGAAGGGGACGAAATGAGCTGAAACCCCACTGAGACTCGACATACTCTTGAACCGTTTGTATTGAGACCATATTTCAATTTTCTCTAAGCCATGCATCAATCAAGCCTGGCCATGCATCCAATCCTATTTCACTTTCCATTGGGGAAACTGCAATTGGCGCAATTGACCTGCCCCCAGGTAAGGTACCAGTGTCTAACTTAGATCAGGGATGGCCTACAGGCCATCCCCGTTCGCTTGCTAAGGCCTGGCCGAAGCGAGTGAACCGGGATGAATCGCTTCGGATGCCGGGGGTCGATAACCACGCAGTGTTGTAATGCTTTTTCTCCATCGCTCGATCAACACCTTCGCCTCAAGCATGGTGTCAAAGAGCTCGCGGTTCAGTAGGTTGTCATCTGGCAGCCAGGCAAATCGCGCTGCAAGGCTTCAATTTGTACCGCGCTGACACTTGATTTTGGTAGTCCCAGGATTCGCAAGTCCCTCAGGGATACCAGCGCTTGATGCAATGTATTGTCGAATTCAATATCGCCTCGCAGATACAATGTATTGAGCGAAATGAGCTTTGCTACCGTGTTCCCGTCTATCGCAACACGACCTAGTGACAAAGTTTTAAGTTGCGACAATGTTCCAATAGTTACCAGGTCCTCAGAAGCCAGTCCAGCAGCTTCAATGGATAGATGTTTGAGTTTTGGTAAATCGCTGAGGAAAGAGAGTTGGCCACTGACATCCGGCAAATCACTGATGGTTAACGTATGAAGTTCTGAAAATTCTGCTAATTGCCTTAGGTGCGAAGCATGCTGTGCTGGGGAGTCTGGCATGATCGCCAACTGGAGAGTGTCTAGCTTGGGAAGTCCACGGAGATTCTCCAAATCTATAAGCTGGATAGGGCGCGTATCAAAAATTAGCGTAGTGATATTTGTCAGTTTTGAAATAGCCTGGATAGTTTCTTGAGAAATTGGCGCTGGCTGGTGACTCGACAGACTGGACGAGTAATCCGCTGGACTCCCAATGAACCGTACAACGGAAGGGCTTCTGAAGTAGTACTCACCGATAAATGCACGCGACCAGTTTAGGCCTGCACTTTCTAGTGTGCGTTGGGGAGAATTTGTAAAAGGATCATAATCTGAAACCACACCACCAGAGTTTTCTATAACCTGAATGGCCTTTTTGAGTTGCTCAGCCCTGAAGGTCAGCAAACTGATCCAAATTGCAATAAAAGAAATTGCAATCAGCAACGTTCTTAATCGAAAACGTACTAGTCTAACAACCAGACTGCGAGCACTGTTCATAACTGTAGCAAGAGATGAAGTTTAGTTCTGTAATCTCCCCTCCTACTTGAGAGGACGATGCTTGTGGAAATGTTACTGTGGGAATATTGCTATGGGAGTGTTGCTGTGGAGGCGTATCAACTCTGCCCAATGTAAAGGGGGTAGCTACCAGTATACCGCCAAATTGGCGAAAGCCCGTTTCAAAACCCATGTTTTCTCGTTTGGTGGCTAACGGATGATTGCAAATCCAGAATGGTACTTCGACAGGACTGCGGGTCGAGACCTAGAAATATTATTCAGCTCAGCGTTTTTCTGTGAGTTTGCTTTTTCCATCCAGCTCATCACAGGCAGTCTCGGTACTATCCTGACAAGGACACATGCAATCCGGCTAAGCAGATCCATCTTGACACTTTGAAGGCCCCCTGTCGTATCTTTCGAATCCTTTTGCTACCAAGGTTTCACCACAGCAATCGAATAGCAGATAGTTGCACAAGTTCATAGGACATGCCGATTTTCATAGCATAATCCGAGAAGGACTTTGGCAAACCGTTGATCCAGATGAGCTACATCCTGCCTGTTTTCAGGTAACTTTATCGACCCATCTACGCCTATAATAGCAATCGCCAATACTTTGTCTTGCATTCCTGGCACACCCTCCCAAGCATACAATCACCGCATGCCCTGGCTACCTCGTAAACTTGGCTTTCTGCTAATCGCCTATTTGGCGCTCACTGGCTACGCATTAGTGGCCTGGCTTCCGCAAATTGTAGATCTGTATCATCGGTTGGCCGAAAACAACTCTCGGCTAATTCTATTCTATTTAATTGCAGTATCATGCGGCGGTTTGATTCTTGTCGGTCTCTCCATCTGGCTCATGATTCGTCTAGGCAAGAATACTTTTCACAAACATCGTCAGCGCGCCAGGAGGCTTCAGAATCCCAGCCAGTTATCCCCTGCTGAGAAAAAAGCTGAACTTAGCGAAAACCTCAATACGAGTCTGCAGTTTGCCGAGGACGAACGGGTCTCCGAAGAATTGCGGGCCGAAATCCAGTTAGGCCTGGGAGAATTGAATACCAAGCAAGAAAAAAGTCAACTTGAAATCGTCGCGTTTGGCACAATTTCCAGTGGGAAATCTACACTACTTAATGCACTCGCAGGGCGACAAGTCTTTGCAGCCGATGTGGTTGGTGGGACCACCTCCAGGCAAGGCGAGATATCCTGGCCTGGCAATGATCGGGTGGTACTCGTCGATACTCCTGGACTTGCAGAAATCCGCGGAGAGAAACGAGCCGAGGTGGCAGCTACAGCCGCTAGACACTCCGATCTGGTGCTATTGGTTGTAGACGGACCCCTTAAAGGTTACGAAGTCGATTTAGCCAAACAACTGATCCGCATGGAAAAGCGCATCCTCGTATGTTTGAATAAAGAAGATTGGTACGGTCAGGAAGACCAGCAGCAGTTGATCGATCAAATCCTAGCACAGCTACCTTCTATTTGCGCCGCAGATGTGGTCACCGTACGCGCAGCCCCTGTGAGCCGCGAGCGTTTTCGTGTTGCCTCTGATGGGCACCAAGAAAAAGAACTGCTGGAACTACCGCCCAATGTCCAGTCACTGGGCAAGCGGATGATGCAAATTGTGCAACAGGATGGCAGCGAATTGCTGCTGGCAAATTTATTGATGCAATCACGTGGCCTGGTCGATGAAGCCAAACAACGTGTGCGCAAAGTACTCGATGCACAAGCCGACAAAATTATCAGTCGCCATATGTGGGCTTCTGGGAGTGCAGCAGGAATCAATCCTGTTCCACTTTTAGATGTCGCAGGTGGTAGTGGGATTACCGTGAAAATGGTGCTGGATTTGGCCCACTTGTACAAACAGCCCGTTGACGCCGATGCGGTCATTAAAATACTCGAACAGTTGGGTAAAAACCTGGTTGCTATGGTCGGTGCAACTGCAGCTGCCCCAGCGGTCGCAACCTGCATCGGCACCCTCTTAAAAACGGTTCCCGGTATTGGCATGATTGCAGGCGGTTTGGTGCAAGGGGTTACCCAGGCTCTGGTCACGCGCTGGATTGGCAATGTTTTTGTCGCCTATTACCAAAACGAGATGAAAACACCTCCAGGTGGACTGGCTGAATTAGCACATTGTCAGTGGCAGCTGCTCACCCAGCCTGAGTCCTTACGCAAACTCATACAACTTGGTCGGCGTGAACTTTCAGCGAATTCCGCTGTTGAGGAGCAACAATGAGCGATCACGCTTCAGCAATTGACGATGCCGGTGGACCAGACTATCTCGACGCGCTCCATGCACTCAAACAAACGATCTCGCGATTTGAAGACTGCAGTGAAGAAGAACGGCAATCCTTGCAGGATGATCTGGAAGATCTGCAGCGCATGACCCTAAAACTGGAATCCGGCCGTGTGGAGATTGTGGTCTTTGGCGAAATCAGTACAGGCAAGTCAGCGCTCGTCAATGCCCTGGTGGGCGACCAGCTTTCGCAAGTCAATGTGCAAGGCGGCTGGACGAAAGACTTGTGGCAAGTTTCTTGGGAAGGCGTTGGATATTGTGTACCCGGATTTGCCAAATCACAGGTGGTGCTGGTTGACACACCTGGTCTGAATGAAGTCGCAGGCGCAACCCGTGCCGACATGGCTCGCACTGCAGCAACCCAGGCTGACTTGGTGCTATTTGTGACAGATTCTGATTTAAACGAAACGGAATATTCTGCCCTGGAAGACTTAGCTGCCGCACACAAGCCACTCCTCCTGGTTCTCAATAAAACCGACCTATATCGTCCTGCAGAACTTGAACAATTACTAGAACTTTTCAAAGGTCCCCGCCTTGCTGAGATTATTGACCCTCAGAACATAATCACCACCCAAGCCGATCCTCGAGAAATCGAATACGTCCTGGAAGGAACCGATGGATCCGCCAAAAGTGAATGGCGCAAACCGGCTCCACAAATCGAAGATCTTAAGTTAAGAATCCTGGAAGTTCTGGAGGCAGATGGAAAATCACTGATCGCACTCAACGCCGCAATGTTTGCGGCTGACAAAAGTGACCGCATGGCAGCACTACGTGTCAAAATGCGAGAAGATCGTGCAGCGAAAACTATTTGGGGGTATGCCGTCTCCAAAGCACTTGCCGTAGCGCTTAGCCCTCCAGCAGTCGATGTCTTGGGCGGCTCGATGGTAGATGCAACCATGGTAGTAACCTTAGGTCGCATCTATGGCATCCATATTACAACCACCAACGCTCGCGCATTGGTGACCTCCATTTTCAAAGCAGCTGGCTGGATGATGCTCAGCGAAGCAGCCGTCACCTACGCATCGTCTCTCTTCAAAGCACTCACCGTTGGCTACGGCAGTGTGGTCACGGCTTTGCCCCAAGGGGCCGCTGCTGGATATGGCTCGTATATCGTAGGCCAGGCAGCGCGTTACTATTTCCAGCACGGCGCCAGTTGGGGTGATAAATCTTCCAAACAAGTTATCACACAAATTCTTGACAACACGGACAAAGAATCCGTACTCAACCAATTAAAAAAACAAATCAAGCAGAAGATTTCGCTCAACCCCTATGTGGGTTAGAATCATAAACAAAACATGCTTTAAGGTCGAAGAATTTCTCTAGCAAGAAACAAAGAGTTTATAACTTATTCTCATTAACCCACTGGCTCTATTGATCCCTTTCTTTCTATCAGTCCGATTCACTGAATACACATGCTCAAGACTATCCAAGGCAACCTTTACGACTATCCCAAGTACTACGATCTGGTCTATGGCTCCGATTGGAAAGCAGAATTCGATTTTCTCGAAGACAGTTTCGAAAAGCATACCGATTTGGTAGTACGCAGGATTTTTGAACCTGCTTGTGGTACTGGGAGACTTCTGATTCGCTTTGCTCAAGCTGGCTACGTGGTAAGTGGAAATGATCTCAACACACAAACAATCGACTATTGCAATTCACGTTTGGAACGAGCTGGATTTGCCAGAACAGCAGTCGTAGGCGACATGTGCGATTTCCAATGCAGCGAACCCGCGGATGCCGCGTTTAACACCATCAACAGCTTTCGGCACTTGGCCACCGAAAAAAAAGCTCGCGATCATTTGCTGTGCGTTGCCAGATCGCTGAAAACGGATGGGCTCTATGTTCTAGGTCTACATCTCACACCCACCAAGGGCGAACCGCTAGCAGAAGAAAGCTGGGCAGCACGCCGTGGTAACCTTTCTGTGCTGTCACGGATGTGGGTGACAAATCGCGATTTAAAAGACCGCCAGGAGCACGTTGGCATGAGCTTTGATGTCTACACGCCAACTCGTCAATTCCGCATCGAAGACGAAATTTCTTTCCGCACCTATACGGCCAGCCAAATGGAAAGCCTGTTAGCCGACTGTCCCGAATTTGAGATAACTGCTGTCTACGACTTCGGTTACGACATTAATGCACCTATCGAAATCCGCCCAGATACCGAAGATGTGATCTACATTCTCAAAAAGCGGGCCACGTAGCCCTTTGCATCAAGCCCTTCTAGCAAAGATTATCCGCTACCATTTGTCCTTTGAAATGGATATTGTTGGACTTACAGACGAAATCCAAAAGCAAGATCGTCGAATTCCATTCCCTTGGGTGCCAATTATTCATTGAGTAGCTCACATCACACAACAACTGAACCGGTTCTACCTGATTCGAATCATTGCGAAAGAACCGCAGATTTCGTGCGATGGTCACTTGCGCAGTTGCAGATTAACTTTCGAGAATCTCCTGGTCTCCTCCGCGTACAATTGCCGGAATTCGATCATTCGGCCTTTGATGGCCAGGCCGAGATTGAGCTTACCCTCGACAAACCCAATGATCAAGAAACACAAGAATCTCTCGATTGGAATAGTCGATTTGGCCTCTGGCTATGTAAACGCCTGCTTGCCGGGGCACCTGCATTGCATCTACGTCCTCACGAACAACCCAATGCTGTAAAAGATATTTCTGAACCGCTACTGAAAGCTTATCGTGTCGATGGTGGTAATGTGCATTTGGGAGGTTGCCAGCTAACCGACTATCCTTTCTTGCGTCTGAGTTTTGCAGTCAACGACAACGGTGACTGTAGCCTGCGACATTTTTTCGTTGCCTTAGATGGTTCATCTGTCTCAGACAAACTAGCAAAAGAACTTTGCTTTTCCAATCTAGAGCGCATCGAAAAACTACCTCCACGTATCGATAGTACAACTCTTGATACTATGATTGCCACAGGCCTTCGTACGGCAGCAAAAATGTCAACAGTGCGCGACCCATCCGCTGTTGTAGTTGATCCCGTGCTCGTATCGTTAATTTGGGTGAAGCGAGCAAGTAGCCAAATCCAATTTACTATAGGGGATGCGACGACAACTCTATCCTTCTCTGGTTGGGCCAAACTTCTTCGGGCACAACCTTACATTGCAGCGCATTCAGGTGCTAGTACTTTTCATCTTGCTGCAACCGATGATGGGCGTATTGATGCACATGAACAAATCAGCACTTGCCAACAGTCGGGCCAACGTGTGCTGTTACAAGAACTGGTTACTTGTAGCGTGACACAAAAAAAAGTAATGGCCGAGCATACGCAGATCTGCCCCGTTTCAGGGCAACCTGCTCTGCACTCTGAGTTTTCTACGTGCAACGTTTGCAAGCAATCTGTTAGTAAGGGAGTACTCGAAACTAAAATCTGCAAAGCGTGTCACACCCTCGTCAAAATCAAAAAAGACGATCCACGTCTTGTGTGGATCCTCGGCGAGCATGCTGGATTGGATCGCTGGGGACATTGGCAATTTGCCGAAACCCAACATGTCTACATAGCCCAGGCGAGCAGTTTTTTGAAACGATTGCTCGTTGTGGTTGACAAGGAATCCCTGGCAATCTGCCACATGGCCACTGCCAGCAGAATGAGTTCTGACTGGCTTCCCGTTTCCGAAGTGGATGCGGCAGAATTGCTGATGCCGTAAATACCCCCATTTTTCGGCCACTGGTTGGCACTGTCCGGGAAAATCTGGGCTCCAGGTGGACAATCTGGAAGGGATCAAGAAAGGTTAAATCCTCGATCCCCAGAGCGGAAGAAATATTCTTAAATTGTTTAATGAAAAGAACTTATGTTTCTTGCAATCTTCCCGAATTGGCATAAGTCGTTCAAGAATATGTGGTTCACCTACTTTGTTTGGCCGGTTTTTAGGCGTTTTTGTATGGACCGGTTTGTAACAGTGAATAGAATTATACAGTTGTAATTGGCATAGTTTCTCCCCCCGATCCCGTAGTCGTATTTAGTCAGCGCACGCAAAATTAAGCGGTTTGACTTAGTTTAGTCACCCGACACTCCCCCTATCGTCGGTACGTAGCCCATACCCGTATGACAGCGTTCCAGACTCCAGGTGGTCCGAGTGTTTTGACACTAAGTAGCCCACACCTCACGGTAAATCTCTCTGACAGTGCCGACAATTTTTAGGATTTGGGTTTTTTTAAGGATAAAGATAGGTAGCGGGGTAGGAGTTGCTGGAAAGCGAGAAGCTAGATGGCGGAGCGGGCGCGTGCAATCACCTCCTGCTTCCGGGTAGTTTCATATTCAGACACATGAATGCAGCGTCTACAGGACGACCTTTTTAAAGGGTGACCTTTTTAACGAAAGGCTGGATCCTGACAGGTGCGCAGTAATAAAGGGCCTTCTAGTAAACAATCACGTACTCCTGCGGCGAACCTCTGCAGACTGTGCGAGTTAGGCAAGAAAATGCCTATTGTACGGAACTGAATTCAGTCCTTGAGCTCCGTCCTAAGCTCAGCGAATTCAGTTACCCGTGTTGCCAACGTAAACGTAATCTTTTTCCAAATACAGATTGCATCATTCCAAAGAGATACTTGGTGTTAAAATTAGTTGTCTATAGCCATAACGTGAGGGGACTTTATTGTTAGCCGTGGTTTGTACCTTTTCCCGATTTGCCCATCTCCAAATGCGCCTGCGTGACGTCTTCCTAGCTACTGCCTGGTCGGATGTAATCCGCACGCCCTTGGTCGTAATGACCGCTCCTTTGGCAAATTGTAATACCCAGGTATCGTCGGGGAATTTGGCACCAACGGGGTGGTTGCCTGCTAACAAGACCAATCATTGCCTCATGGCTCAATAGTTAACAATACAGTTGAGGAGTTTCAAACTTTGTACGATTCTATTCTAGATCACGAACTGGACGAAGATTCTGCCGCAGCCGATGTGGAAAAAGAACTTAGCTCTAAAGCGGACAATAACATAGCAACCGCTGAAGAAAGCCAAGGTCTAACGCTGGGCATAAACAATACTGAGTCCAAAGAAGTTGCTGATGTCGAGGACGAAACAGTAGACCTTGAGTCCTGGTCTGACGATCCGGTGCGCATGTACCTGACACAAATGGGTGAAATCCCATTGCTTACGCGTCAAGAAGAAATCAACTTAGCACGTCGCATCGAGACCACACGCACCTCCTTCCGTCGCCGGTTGTTGGCCTGTGATTTTGTCATCCGCGCTGCCTATAAGATTCTTAGCCGGGTTCATCGTGGAGAATTGCCTTTTGATCGTACCGTACAGGTGTCGGTAACTGATCGACTTGAAAAAGAGCAAATTCTCGGTCGATTGCCGCACAATTTGCGAACCATCGAGACTCTCCTGCAACGCAATGAAGAAGACTACCGCATCGCTACGAGTAAGTCCGTCAAAATGACTTTGCGTCGTAACGCCTGGAACCGCTTGGCCAACCGCCGCCGCCGCGCCGTCATGCTGATCGAAGAACTCGGCCTGCGGACCCAACGCATCGAACCTATGCTCTCTGACGTAGAAAACTTTAGCGAACGCGTGACTGTGCTGCAAAAACAGTTGCAGCAAATGAAAAAAGAGCGTGCCCCACTTGCTGATCGCAAACCCTTGCTGGTCGAGTACCGCAACATCCTACGCATTACTCAAGAAACACCCACCAGCCTACGCAATCGCGTTGCGACCTTGCAACAGATTTACACCAAGTACCAACGTGCAAAACGAGGCCTGTCAGAAGGCAACCTACGTCTGGTTGTTTCGATTGCCAAAAAATACCGTAACCGCGGCCTTAGTTTTTTAGATTTGATCCAAGAAGGCAACGCTGGCTTAATGCGGGCAGTCGATAAGTTTGAATACCGTCGTGGCTTTAAGTTCTGCACCTATGCCACCTGGTGGATTCGTCAGGCTATCACCCGAGCCGTCGCTGACCAGAGCCGTACCATTCGTATTCCGGTTCACATGGTCGAAACCATGAGTCGTGTACGCAACGTGTCGCGTGCATTGCTACAACGATTGGGACGTGAGCCAACTATCGAAGAAACAGCTAAGGCCGCTGAATGCACCGTGGACGAGGCACGTCGCGTATTGGCCATGAGCCGTTACCCGATCAGTTTGGACCGGCCTGTCGGCAATAGCGAAGACAGCCACTTTGGCGACTTGCTACCAGACTCCGGGGCCGAAAGTCCTGCCATGGGTGCAGCGCACGAAATGCTGCGTACACGGATTACTCAAGTCCTCAAAACTCTCAGCTACCGCGAGCGCGAGATCATTAAGCTCCGTTATGGTCTGGGAGATGGGTATAGCTACACCCTTGAAGAAGTCGGCCATATTTTCAAAGTGACCCGTGAACGTATTCGTCAGATTGAAGCCAAAGCAGTTCGCAAGCTGCAGCAACCCAGCCGCAGCCAGGAACTTTCGGGATTTTTGGATTGACGCTGTCAGCCAAAGCTAAAAAATTAACCCCGTTACGCCTCGGCGTGGCGGGTTTTTTTTGGTGTGTGCTAAAGCAAAACAGATAAGGACGAAAAGCGTCTCTTGCCTATCTATGGGAAAATACCATCCCATTCGAAACGTCCCATTTTTATCCAAACGCACAAAAAAACCTCTCGTCTGGCCCGTTTAGCTCCACCCTGCATCAACAGTATGACTGTGTCTAATCGGCTCACCCAACTCCAGCAACGCTGTAATGTGGAGAGCAAGAACAATTGGAATCTTGCTGAGTCGCATCGCAAACGGGTAACTCAGTTATTGATCGATCCAAAAAAACGCAAACCTGAAGCTATGCGTCCTCGGTGCTGGCAACTGCAATGATATCGATCTCAAGAAACTGCATGCTGTCTATGACAAAATCGATCTGATTGATATTGACAGGAATGCACTCCAAAACGGCCTCGCAACCCAGGGATGTCAAGAGGACGAGAAACTCCGCCTTCATGGCGAATGTGATGTCACGGGGGTTTGGCAGCTACTTGCACGGCTAGAGCAAAAGTCCGAAAAAGATACTCCTACAATTGACCAACTTCTGGCTCCGTCTGAGTCTTGGCTAGACTTACCCAAATATGGAACCTATGGCACGGTAGTCTCAGTCTGCTTGCTCAGCCAACTGATCGAGGCCGTCTTCAGCAGCCTGAACAAATCACACCCACGCTGCATGGAATCCCTGACTGCCATTCACCAACGCCACTTAAGGCTATCGCACGATCTGACTGCAGAGGGCGGATCTGTCCTGCTGATTACTGATTTTGCCTCTTCGGATACGGCACCCTCCCTGCCAACACTGACGGGAAAAAATTTGGCTTTTCAGTTGCAGCAAATGATCAGCCAGAAAAACTTTTTTACGGGCCTCAATCCGTTCCGCTTGCAAGCACTACTAAGCGAAGATCCACATATTGCTACAAATATTCACACCATCCTCTGCGAGCAACCGTGGCTATGGAATCTGGGTCAACGGCACTATGCTGTGACGGCAATTCGCTTTCAAAAAAAAGTCTCCTGACCCAAGATCCGCAATAGCTTACTCTTACGCCAAATGGTGCAGGTTCCTATCCATTGGGGGTTTTGACAAACTGACAACCTGGGAATAAAATTGGCTCACACATGAAAATCGTGTGTTGGTGGTTGGACAGGTTTATTTTGCTATGTTTTGTGGTTCCATAAGGGTTTTACTCTATTGGGTCCAACACATAGCGGTTTGCTACCTGCCGACAAACAGGGAACTCCGGTGCAATTCCGGGACGGCCCCGCCGCTGTAACCGAGTATTTTGCGAGACTTTCAAACGGCCATTGCCCATCGAGTAGGGTGAGAAGGCACGTCTTGCAAAGTAAGCTCGGAAGTCAGAAGACCTACCAACACGTTGACTTGTGGCATACCGCGAGGGTCGGCCGCCACGTTAGTACGTTTCGTTTGCGTTGAATTTTTGCATGGCTACCGCCAGATTACTGGCCACCTGCCATCATGAGTCCGCAATCCTAACAACACCCATCCCCTTTGGCTTTACGGTGTCCCCTCAAGCCCACAATGTGCAATCCGATCGAAACCCTGGCGGTTTCACATTGGCAGAACTCCTGGTAGTCATTGCTATCATCGGGGTTCTCGTGGCACTGCTGCTGCCTGCAGTACAAGCAGCGCGCGAAGCTGCCCGCCGCACAACCTGCCAAAATAATCTCAAACAAATTGGACTAGGTTTGCAGCACTACAACGAACAACACGGGGCATTTCCGATTGGCTGTATCGAATGGCGGCCATGGGGGGGCACGACTCAGCGACAATGGGCCTGGTCGGCCTATCTACTACCCTTCCTGGAGCAACAATCGCTCTACAACCAACTGGATTTCACGAAACCTTTCGATGATCCGGACAATTCAATAGCAGCAAAGACCCATCTGCCAGTTTTTAATTGTCCTTCTGCGCATTCTTTAGCCTCTACATCAGAAACCACACGGGGACTAACACATTACGGCGGAATATATGGTGAAAGGATTAACAGTCCCAACAATCCAGCAAAAGGCGTGATGTTGATCGATCGTGCCATCCGCATCCCTGAAATTTCCGATGGCACATCTTATACCTTAATTGTGGGAGAAGACTCTCGTTTTGCTGATGGCGAATGGATTAATGGTCGCAATATATTTGATCAGGCCTTTGCTATCAATGCAGCTCCCTTATTCGAAAATGATATGCGCAGCGAGCACCCTGGAGGTGCGCACGGAGTTACTTGCAATGGCTCAATAATATTTCTCAGTGAACAAATCACGCCCAGTGTACTAGCTGCTCTCTGCACACGTGCTGGTGGTGAATTGAATGGAGGCTGGGAATGAAGTTACACCTATCAACAAAAGATTATCTCTTCATGCTGTCATTCACACTCTCAAATTCTTTGTATGCTGCCAACGTACAGATAGACTTTGAAGAACTCCCCCTCGTATCGTCTGACTTCTATAACGGCTCAGACTTGGCTGGTGGTTTTGTGAGTTATGGCATGGATTTTAATAATCTATACACAAATATTACCAGCACCTGTTGTTGGCAGGGGTGGGCCTACTCCCAAACAACCGATACGACAACTCCAGGTGCAGCAAACCAATATAGCGCATTTGCCGGTAGCGGAGCTGCAGGCTCTGCAAAATACGGGATCGCGTTCAGTGGCTTTGATGCAGGTGGGGGAATTATCCCAGAAATCACGTTGCCAGTAAATTCCAACCCCACCAGCGTTCAAATTACCAACACGACTTACGCTGCACTCAGCATGCAGACAGGAGATGGCTTTGCGAAAAAATTTGGAGGACTTTCGGGCAATGATCCTGATTGGTTTCTGCTGACCGTGAATGGCCTTAATGTGGCTGATACAGTCGTAGGAAATGTATCGCTCTACCTGGCTGACTATCGTTTCGCTAACTCAGCTGAGGATTATATCCTTGACCAATGGACCGAAGTGGACCTCACGCCGCTCGCCAATCTTGACGTCAGAAAACTTTCGTTTCGACTGTCCTCAACGGACAACGGACAGTTCGGCATGAACACGCCTGCGTACCTTGCCCTTGATAATTTTTTCGTTGATGTCACTACGACGCCAGGAGATTTTGATGTCAATGGATCTGTCGGACTGCCAGATCTTACTATTTGGAATACACACTATGGTGTGGACTTGAGAGCCGCTTTTAATCATGGCGATGCTGATAAAGATGGCGATGTTGATGGAACCGATTTTCTTACCTGGCAGGCGAATTTCACAACCGTGGCATCCATCACACAGTCCATACCTGAACCAACAACTTTATTTATTACCGGTGGACTGACCCTGGGATTGTACCTCCCTTGCCGACGCTACCAAATTTTCATTTAGATTTTTATGAAAGGCTAAGCTAATGTCCCGAATGACAAGTTTTTTCGTACTGCAACCCATCGTGTTTGCTTCACTTGCCATGGCAGGTCCCTACGATTCCTATTTAACCACAGGAGTTGCGCCGACCAGCATCACTGCCTGGGCCAATGCGGTAGACGATTACTCTCCAACTGCTGAAGTCGTGGAATTTGATATGTTTGGTGGGGGTCCTCACAATGTACCTGCAAACGGCTTGGGACCCGCTGACGGGGTGACCGTTTCATTAGGTGACTTAGATACTGCTGCGATCAATTCTGGAACAGCACCCGGCTCAATTACTGTTCATTTTCAAGAAACTCTATTGGATGGACCCGGAGCAGATTTTGCAGTATTTGAAAATGCTGGAGCATTTTTTAATAGCCATGATGTTAACTTTATATTTGCTGAGTTGGCATTTGTGGAGGTCTCATCCAATGGTTTGGATTATGCGCGTTTTCCTGCGATTTCGCTCAACATCGATGAAGACACCAATACGCCCGACCCCAATCACGATCAACTGCACGCTCCTTATGGACGTGCTTTCACAGGTGTTAACACGACCAATATAAAGAACCTCACCGGAGTCCACCCGGTACTCATAGGGACACCATTCGACTTGAATGAACTGAGTAATGATCCATTGGTAACACAGGGCACTGTGGATCTTATGGGAATTCGTCATATTCGATTCATCGATATTCCCGGTGATGGCTCTTTTACAGACTCATTAGGCAATCCGATATTCGATGCTTGGAAATCCGAAGAATCAGGTGGCTTTGATCTCGACGCAGTCGGTGCGATCAACATAGTGCCAGAACCCACAGCACTATTTTTATCAATAGCCGCACTCTGGATGTTCCAGATCGTAGAATCTGCAAGAAATGCGAGAATCCGTTCTAGAACAATTCACTCTTGAGTGTTCTGCTATAGCACATCCGTTCGTTATTGGGATGCTGGTTGCGAGATACACATAACAGGTAGCGTGACCAGCATCTCGCATTTCTTTGATTTATCCCATGACACGCAACCTGAGACATGGTTCAATAAGTAATCGACTACGGTTTTCCACTTACAATGCCTCAAGCCCATTCAACATGTCAGACGACTCAGCCAGCCGGCAGCAAAATGCCAAAGCATGGGATGCGCTTGCCAAACGACGAGCCTCTCTGGCACAGCCCGCCCGGGATGTGGATTTCCGAAATCCTCTCCAGACCGTTGATCCTCTAGGATGGTTGGGACCCAGCATATCCGGCCAACGCGTCTTATGCTTAGCGGCAGGCGGAGGACGTCAGAGTGCGCTCTACGCAGCAGCAGGAGCTCGGGTGACCGTAGTGGATATCAGCTCAGAAATGCTCGCTCTAGATCGCACAGTGGCCAGTGAGCGAGGATTGGACGTTCGCACCATCCAAACGTCCATGGACTCCCTCACCATGTTCACACCCGCCGAATTCGACATTGTCCTGCAACCGGTTAGCACTTGCTATGTCGCTGACGTTGGATCTGTCTATGGGGAAGTGGCACGGGTGATTTGCCCCGATGGACTCTATATCAGCCAACACAAATCGCCTACCAGTCTACAAACTAGCCTGAAGCCAGATAGCTCAGGGTATCACCTCCAGGAAACTTACTACCGCGAGGGACCGCTCCCAGCGGCTGAACCTTCGCGTCTTCGCGAAACGGGCACGCACGAGTATCTTCACCGCTGGGAAGAATTATTAGGGGGTATGTGTCGGGCAGGATTTGTTATCGAGGATCTTGTGGAGCCCGTACATGCTAATGTTGAGGCTGGAGCGGGCACGTTTGGGCATCGTTCGCAGTACGTTGCGCCTTACGTGCGAGTGAAGGCACGCCGTTTGAATGCTGGCCAGATAGAATGCAGATCGCCGAACATCAGTCATGCGTTTCGTGTAGACGAATAGTATACGCACCCATTGGGTTTTCTACCAGACTCTTCTCCTTGATGAGGATCTCGTTTAGTTGAGGGTGCTGCTGAGTATTGTCCATGTACTGCACAGCGATCCAAAGCACCAGATAAACTAGCTGGAACAAGACGACAAAACTACCAAACTCTACAGGCGCTCTATTGCCAACCACGATTGCAGCAACAGTGGAAATCAATACCCAGACGACTACGCGCATAGGCTTCATCTCGCAAACGTTGCGTTGGAAAAATAGGGGTACGCAAATGGGCACAGCCAGGAGTGCTGCTAAGAGAACGACATTGTTTAGATGAAAGAAACCGAAATTCATATCCCGAACTCCGTAACTAATTATTGCAACAACAATTGTCCATCCAAAGCATTCTATCAACGATACCTGCCAACGCTTGGCTGAAGGACCATCTTGATTATCATCTCCAATTCGATGTCCCACATAATCACAAAGGCCTGTACCCATAACAACCAACAGCGCATACACTGCATGAAAAGTTACCCAGATTGACTTTGGACTTGGGTCGATGTCGATCATCGAAGTCAATAATCCAACTGCAACAACTAGACAACTTATGCGCGCTAGCCGATGCATGTGCCCTCGAATAGCCCAGATCGCCAGAGCAGCCAGTTGGCCCAGTATCAGACCCAGCTTCATTATTGAAACAAAATCAGAAACCTCATTGGCAATCGAAAACACGAGATCGAGTGCGAGGGTCGCCATCAGAAAAAGCTGTATTAATGGTCGTCCGCTTGCCATAGTATAATCGTTGTCAAATAGGCGCTGACATTTCAATGGTGAGTCGCATATTTTGAAGGTAGTTATACAATAGCATGCCTGGCCACCACGGCCTGAGATCAGTTTTTCAGTTGGCGTTGAAAACTAAGGCTGCGGTGGTCAGAATGGTGGCATAGGCCGGTCATTCGTCATATTACTTCCCACACCCTATCCATTGCCCACATCATGACCAGCCACCCTCAGCAAGACGTATGTTGTTTGATGGGCGACCCGATTGCCGGCAATCCTACACAGTACATGCTGGAAAAGGCCTTCGCTGCTGCTCAACTCGACTGGCGTTTTCTTACTTTCGAAGTACCTTCCATCAACTTTGAAGGGGCTTTACGAGGGGCTCGTATCTTTTGCTTTGATGGCGTCATGCTGGCCCCACCTCACCGATCTCAGGTTATGCCCTACTTAGAAAAAGTCGGGGACGCGGCGCGGATCAGCGGTCAGGTCAATTGCATCAAACAAGTGGGAGGCCAACTTACCGGCTACAACACGGAAGGGCGAGCCCTTAGACAACTCCTCGAACAGGCAGGAGCTGTCAATAATGCCAAAGTAACCATTCTCGGAGCTGGACGCCTGGCACGGGCCATTGGGGCGGAGCTTGCACTTGCGGGTGCCGGCGAAATCGTGTTCGCCTGCCGACGACCAGCAGCTGGCCAAGAATTGCAAAAAACGCTACTTGAACAAACGCCTCTTACACAATGCCATATCGAAACGATTACAACAGAGTGTCCATTGACTCTTGATGAAGACTGTCGAGCAATCGTCAATGCAACCCCTGCGAGTGAACCCTTGCCAGTTGTCATTGATAGTTTACCTAGACGGGCAGTTGTAGCTGACGTAGTCTATAATCCCCCCACAACCTGGCTCATGCGCCAAGCTGAAGAATGCGATTGCCCAACAATTGATGGGCTTACATTATTGATAGAACAGGCAGCACTCGCTTTCGAGATCTGGACTGGCGTCTCAGCAGATCGTCAAGCAATGCGTGACGCAGTGGAAGAGTTCCTGATTTTATAATTGTTGAATGGTATCGTGACGTGATTTCATGCTATTCGGCATGGTGCTGTCCCATTTAAATTCTATTTTTCTTACGCCTCTAGGAGAGTCTATCTGTGGGTGGCCTATTCATCACGGGGACCAATACCGGAGTGGGCAAGACCTACGTGGGCGCAATGATTGCTCAAGCCTTGCTAAAATCTGGCCAGCGAGTGGGTGTCTACAAGCCGGTCGAAAGCGGTTGTCGACGTGAAGAGGACTCCTTGTTTGCGGCTGATGCCAACCTGCTATGGCATGCAGCGGGCCAGCCTGGGACCCTTCAAAATGTTTGTCCACAATGCTTTGAAGCCGCACTCGCTCCACCCCTGGCAGCTGCACAAGAAGGTAAAACGGTTGATCATCACCTCTTGCGTTCTGGTTTTGAATACTGGCGCGAGCGCAGTGATATTGTTCTTGTGGAAGGCGCAGGGGGACTGATGTCGCCACTCAGCGATAGCGACTACAATATTGGGATTGCTAAGGATCTAGGTTTGCCATTGGTCGTTGTTGCTGCCAATGAATTGGGAACAATCAATGCCACACTGCAAACACTTATTACCGCTCGAAGCCTTGCTCCAGAATTATCTATAGCAGGAGTCGTACTGAATCAGACCCAGGTGCTTTCTGAAGATCAAAGCACGACCAGTAATGCAAAGGAATTAAGATCGCACCTGGAAGTACCGCTGCTAGCTACGGTAGAGCACCAGCAGCAAACCCTTGTCTCAGGCATCGATTGGCTAGCGATTGCGTTGCACGGATCAATCGACTGAATTTGTCACGAGCGAATAGCCCTGATCCACAGAACGCATAGCGAATCTTGGGTAACCCTAGGTCCCATTTCAACCTAGCGGAGTGGTGCACCCGAAGGCCACTTGGTTTGGGGTTCAAACTGTTTCCGAACAAACGCCTCAGCAAACACAAGATGTCTGAGGATCCGTTTTGGAGACGCTGTGTTCCACTCCCTCAACAATGACGAGCTCCACAGCAACCCCTGCACCTTTGATCCGCTCTTGCATCCTGAAAGCATGCTCCACAGGCACGATGTTATCCTGGTCGCCATGCACTAACAAAACTGGTGGATCGTCCTTACTGACAAAGCTGATCGGCGACACGTCGATCTTAAGCTTAAAATCAATTTCATCGAGCGGAGTCCCCGGTTCATATACCTAGCAACTNAAAATAGGCCGGGTGTGTTTTCTTGTGTACTCCCGTNACCGACCAGTCTGTCGGACCTGAAATACTGATTGCGAATGCGACACGCNACGATAGTTTCGTCAGTGNATCTTCCGANTTTCTGTTGNCCACATCATCATNCATTGCAACCCAAAGTGACAAATGACCACCAGCCGATACACNGGCAACCCCAATACGTTGGGGATCCATGTTCCAATTGGATGCCTGGTGACAAACATATTGAATCGCTCGCTAGCACTCATTGCCACTTTGCCTATTTCAAGTTTGTAGAAGATACTTAGGGGCTTTGCAGCAATCAGGGAATCCGTTAAAAAATATCAAGCGGATACATGATAGTACACGGATATTAGATTGTAACGAATAATGGATTGCAGCGGATATAGGATTGCGACGAAGTCGGCGTCTTTCTGCAGCTTGCCAACCGTGTGCAGGAAAACCATGCTCGAAATGGCATTCTAGCCGAGAACGTTTTTCCACATAAGAATGGATTCATCATGGCAATACTCGATGTGGTTCTGTTTCAAGCTCTCCTCTTGCTTGGTGCTAGCAGTATTACCCCAAACAGTATTGCTAACACTCATATTGCTGACACGCGTATTGCCGCCAGCTGTGTTGTTACTGCCAGTGTTGTAACTGGCAGTCGTGTCTCTGGGGAGATGGTTCATTTGACTTACGCACCTTTACCGGCTCAAGTCGATCGCATTCGCACCCAAATAGAGAACTTAGAACTTCGCCAAGTCATCCACCTGGAATGCGATTCTATCACGCCAATACGGCAAGGCGAACCTACGAAAAACCCAGTCCTTAGAGACCCTCTCCTGAATCACCCGGAGAAAATTTATTTTGATGCACCGCCATCGCATGATCTGCGACGAATCCGGCGATAGGTCTCACCCAATAATTGTATTCGATTGTTCACCAATCAAAACAGAGTCTGAATCAAATAGCCTGTCTGAATCTGCTGGCAATACTCTGCAAAGCAAGCTAACTTGTAGGCTACGAGCTTTCCAATTGGAGCATGGTAGATGCAGCTGCTTCCAGCCGTACATAGTCGGCACGCAAAGCGGACCGAGAACGTCAAACCGAAGCAACTTCGGCTGACTCCTCCATCCGCTGCTCGGCCAGATTTGTATCGATGGTCATGCGAAGAGTAACACTCCAGCAACCATTCACGTCGGGTACCAACTGCCAATGGGGTAACACGGCAACCGATTGATGGACCAATTCAAAACCGCCTTCCGATTGACTTACGGTCTCAACTGGGTATGTCCAAATAGAAGTGGGTCGGTCAAAAGAAATTCCCACATCAATGCCTAACCATTCATCCACGAGAGCCAATTCGGTCGTATCGCTCAAGTCCAATGGGTGACCCAATTGACCTAGTGCATTGCCTTGGCAATCTTTGAAAAATCGACCCTCGGACCCTGCTGGTAAACCCGAAAAATTGAACTCTGGAGCAAAAAAGAAATTTCCCTCACTGGGAACCTCTTCCAATAAATAAGCAATTTCTAAAGTCGAATCTGCCTGATTTAGCGTAATTCCTTTGGTAATGCGCAGTGGTTTTCCCGATACGTTCCCTTCGCGAAATAGTTGCAATTGGACTCGGCCGGCACTACGTCGCAATTTGGCTTCGTAAGAACCCTGTGCAAAATCTCCGTGCTCCACGACATTTCCTGCAGCAACTGCCTCAGGATGTGTGTCGGTAGCATAAAAATGATCGATTAAAGAATGTCGTTGCCAGCTGTCGTACCCTAATCGCTCATTAAGACCTTCTTGCTTAAAAACAACTCGATCATGGATGCTTGAAACGTTGTCACCCGCACCACTTGGACCCTTCAGCACTTTGCGGTGGTAGGCTTCAGGGCGTCGTGCCAAAGTGGCCAATAAATTATGGCATATCGCTTTTACGTCCAATTCGTAAATCTGTCCCCCAGCAATAGGAGCAACAAAGACAGTCAGTCGATTGTTCGAAAGGCGCACTTCAGAACGGCCATCCAGATTATAGTCTGCAGCATCCAATTCGACCCAGGGTTCCTGCCCAGCCTGCCAACTACGGTTTTCTTTGAGATCCAACAAATTGTCCGCGGCAATGAGTTGCTCAAATACAGCATTGCGAAGATGGGGTAAATAAATGCCGCCAAAAGCTCCATGCCAATAGCTGCAGTTGCACTGCCCTCGATAGAGGGCCAAGCGGGCTTGGTCGATCAACTCGCCCGATTGCCCCGCTTCGATCGCTTGATGCAGGCGCTGGCTTACCAACTGCATACGAGCATACATGGTATTGGTCTCAGGATACTTTACTTTGAAGTTGCGCCAGTAGCCGCCTCGGACAAACGGAGCAATTCGATCCCATGCACCTTGATCCTGCAAAGCGTGCTGGGCATCTTCGTATTCATTGATTTTTTGGGAAGGCAAAGACCATTCGGTCATCTCACGATAACTACCTTCAGGGATATACAATTTCCCTAATGGCGGAATGCTGTCGATTGCTTCTCCGGGTGTAGTGACCTTAAGCCAATCATTGTTCGCTGATAGTGCGTCGAAAAACTGCCTGAGCCAGCCACGATCATAGACGTGTTCTTTCGTATCTGGCCAAGTGCCAAATTTCTCACCATCGTCACCAAATATCACCACCGCTCCTGGGTGCTGATTGGCGATATTGCGGAGATAGTTGATGGTTTCGTCCGGAGACTGAAACGGAATCATATAGCGAAGCGGCTCGCTACCAGGCAACACATTCAAAATTTTACCGTCGTCTTCGGTAACATAGTATCCATGCAGTTCTTCTTGTGTGAGGCCGGCATTTTTAAAATGAAAATCGTCGAGAATCGTATAGCCAATTCCCGCCTCGACCAGATCGCTGGTCATCGATTGCTCCCAGACCCGTTCCGGCATCCACATGCCTCGGACTGGAGAACCCAGCCGTGATTCAAGCCAGTGGGTGTAGGTCGAGATTTGACCAATCCGGTCCCGGGCCGGAATCATTGCCAAAATCGGCTCAAAAAATGCGCCGCCTACGATTTCAAGTCGTCCAACTGCGGCCAGACGTGCTAGACGATCGACATACTCCGGATGATGCGCATCAAGCCACTCCATCAGAGAACCACTCGTGTGGATGGCAATTTTCAATCGCTCGTATTGCTCAAAAACGTCCAAAAAAGGCAGATAGCTATCTTGGTATGCTTGTTCAAAAACCCCATCAAAATTACCGATGGGCTGATGATTGTGAAAAACAAGTACAAGACGTAGTTGTGGAGTCATAGTAAATCGAATGTCAATTGCGCATGGAATGGAATGCTAGCTGCTGGCTACACATATTAAGATGGTATACCTCAAAGGCTAGCGCACAGGAGGCCTTCTTTTTAGATTAATCGACACGATCGACATAGCAGAACGCATTAAACACTACAAGGCACAGAGACAACCACAATTGCCCATCTTACAGAATCCGCAGCGATGTTTGAATGCCCCGGCAGCACCCAACACCCAGTCGGGCAGCTTAGAACTCTCAAGTCGTCACTCTATTCTCTCTGAGAAACCTGGCAGCCCGCTCTGGGGCCAGAGGAGTGACGTGAACTCCTGTCCCCCATTCCAGACCTGCAAGTCTTGTAGTGCGAGGGATTAGTTCCCAATGCCAGTGGTAATAGGAATCCACGGCCGTTTCGCCTGGCCGATCGAAAGGAGCCGTATGGAGTATCAGATTGTACGATAAGTCGGGAATCTGAGTATGTAGAGAAGACAATAACTGCTTGAGAAGATTTGCTAATGACATCAGATGAGCGTCGCTCAATTGGCTGAAATGGGCCATGTGTTGGGTGGGTAGAATCCATGTTTCGTAAGGCTGCCGGGGTGCGTAGGCACAAATTGCCGCAAAAGGTCCTTCCTCAGCCACCAGACGAATGCCTTGCTCGAATTCGTTATGCAAGAGTTGGCAAAAAATACACCTCTTATGTGTTGTAAAATATTGATGGGCAGCTTGCAATTCGGCAGCCTGGAACTGTGAGACATAAGGAAATGCAATGACTTGGCTATGTGCGTGCGCCAGCGATGCTCCAGCAGCAGGACCGACATTTTTAAAGATGATTGCATGCTTGATTTGATCCTGCCTTTCCCAATGCCTGAGACGTTCACGATAAACGTGCAACACGGTGGCAAAATCTTCGTTCGACAAATGGATCACATCGTATAAATGCTTTGGCGATTCAATGACAACTTCATGAGCACCCAAGGCGGGCTGCGAAATAAAAAGTTGTTTTTCCGATTCGATCGATTCTGGATCACACTTGACCGCAGGATACTTGTTCGGTACGACTCGCACTTGCCAATCGCCTTGTTGGTTGCGAATCACATAATCCGAAATGGGAGTATGTGTTTCATTCCCAACACAAAAGGGGCAGGTAGAAACTACTTGAGGAGCGCTTGCGTGGGCGACAGCAGAATCCGCTGCCACTAAAAAATCGTTGGGACGACCAGCACGGTCTTCAGCAATCAAAACCTTCCGCCCGACAATTGGATCGATGCGCAGTTCAGAAATGGGTACGTCGGTCAGCTGAGCACCTCTTGGCGTGACCGGGTGACCGTATGATGATAAAGGTCAACATATTTTTGTGCGCTACGGCTCCAAGACCAATCTTGTTCGATCCCTGTTTTGATCAATTGCTTCCAAACGGTCTTGTCGAAAAAAGTAAGGCGAGCACGTTCCAGCGTTTCGGCCAAAGCCAACGAAGTGTACTCGGTAAAACTAAAACCGGTTGCCAGCCCCTTGGCCAACGTTTGTGGATTCGTGTCAACCACCGTATCCGCAAGGCCGCCCGTCGAGCGGACTACGGGAACCGTGCCATATTTCATACTATAGAGTTGATTCAACCCACATGGCTCGTATTGACTGGGCATAAGAAACAAGTCCGCTCCTGCCTCAATCTGGTGGGCCAATTCGTTGGAAAACTCCAGCCGAACCGCAATTTTTTGCGGATGATCCTTCGCCAACTGCTCAAGCACCTGGTGATATTTTTGATCTCCCGTTCCCAAAATGACCCACTGAGCTTCTTGCTGGACAGCCCATTGCTGCATCACACGTGTGATTAAATCGAAACCCTTTTGATCAGCAAGCCGTCCCACGGCTGACAATACTGGAATATCGGGATTCTCGGGCAAACCCATCTCAAGCTGTAAAGCTGCCTTACAAGCCGCTTTCCCACGCTCCAGTGTCTTTACATCATAAGTATTCTCACCTAAATACTTATCGGTGCTTGGATTCCAATCCTCGTAATCTGCCCCATTCAGAATGCCAAACAATTCCTCGCGTCGATGCTGTAAAGAACCTTCCATGCCACAACTTAAAGGAGGCCGCAAAATCTCTTGCGCGTAGGTGGGGCTCACCGTACTAATCGCATCCGCAAAGGTAATGCCGGTCTTCATGAAGTTGAGATTGCCATAGAACTCCATTTGACGCCAATTAAAACACTTCCAGTCAAGCCCTGTCAAAGCCATATCCCAATGCCAGAAATTACCTTGGTAAGCCAGATTGTGGATCGTATACAGCGTGGCAATATTTTCATACGGCGGATGGTCACCGTAAAGTGTTTTAAGATAAGCAGGCAGTAATGCAGCACACCAGTCGTGGCAGTGTAAAACGTCAACCTGCAATTCAACCTGCTCAATCACATCCAAAACAGCGCGACAAAAAAATACAAATCGTTCACAATTATCCTGGTAGTCTTCTCCATTTTCGCCATACAGGCCCGGACGATTGAAGTAATCGGCCTGTTCGATCAAGTACACGGGCACTTTGGTGCCAGGCAATTGGCTGCGCAGCAGTTGGCCAGAGACTCGCTTTTGACCAATGGGGATCTCAAAGGTTATGCCGGTGCTTTCAATCCGGATACCCGCCTCAGTTGCTTGTCGAAAAGCGGGTAGAATGATCGTCGGATTTTCTCCCAATTTGGCCAATGCCCTGGGCAAACTACCACAAACGTCTCCCAAGCCACCCGTTTTGCAAAATGGCACGACTTCTGTTGTAGCAAACAGAATATTCACTTAGCTAAACCAAAAAAAATTCGCTGAATTGACAAAAAATGAACCTTCACCGACCTTGCCATGAGGGTACCAAAAACCCAGTTTTCTGGGTACCTCGGCTGGATTTCATGTGGGGCCGCTAGCCAGATATCGTATCGGGACTCAACCCAACTATGCCTCAATAACAGACCCCCGTCTATCGGAACCCGTAAAGGAAGCAAGATTTTGGGGATTTCGCCTTTATGAAGTGCAATCCTGGCAATGTCGACGACTTTTGTAAGGACAGACGTGTCATGGCCTGCTGAGAATCGCGGGCCGAAACTCAAGCGAGGCCGGTGGCGAACCCATAGAATGCCAGCAAAATACTCTGTAATTAGGCCGGTTAGCCTATGACTTTGCGAATCGCCTCAGCCACATGACTTATATTCGAAGGTGTCAGACCGGCTACGTTGATTCGTCCAGACCCAACGATATAAATTGCATACTCTTCCCGCAAAGCATCGACTTGCTCTTTTGTCAGGCCCGTAAAAGAAAACATGCCACGTTGCCGGGTTATGAATGAATAGTCGCCTGGCACGCCTTGTTCAGCCAATGCCTCTACCAATTGGACACGCATCCCATTGATACGATTACGCATCGTAGCCACTTCCTCTTCCCAGAGAGTCCGCAACTCCTGGTCGCGTAAAATGCAATTGACTATTTTGGCCCCATGTGCCGGTGGATTGGAATAGTTGGCACGAATGACGCGATTTATCTGGCTTTGGATTGCGGCGACAGAATCAGGGCCCGGACATACCATTGAGAGTGCACCAACCCGTTCACGATAGAGTCCAAAATTCTTAGAAAACGAACTGCAAACCATCATTTCAGCGCCAGGTTGCGCAAAAGCTCTCAACCCTGCAGCATCCTGGTCGATGCCATCGGCAAAACCTTGGTAAGCAAAGTCCAGTAGTGGTATCAGTTTGCTTCCATAGACGGCATCTGCAATTTCCTGCCACTGCTTGGCTGTAGGATCGATACCTGTCGGATTATGGCAACACCCGTGCAGGAGTATCACATCGCCAGCGGGCATTTTACCAATGGCTGACAAGGTTGCCTCTATATCCAGACCGTTGGATCCCTGATCAAAATACGGGTAGGTCTGCATGGGCACCCCAGCTGCCTGAAAGATATTGGGGTGGTTGGGCCAGGTCGGTTCGCTCAACCAAAGTGTTGCATTTGGCAGATTAGCCTTTAAAAAATCTCCAGCCACTCGCAAAGCGCCGGTGCCACCAGGAGTCTGTGCCAGAGCGATGCGCCCATTCTCGACCGTTTCGTGCTGTGCTCCAAATGCCAATTGGCGAACCATCTCCCCGTACTCTGGGTCACCCGAGATTGGCAAATACGATTTGCTAGCAGCCTCATCAACCAAACGCTGTTCAGCAGCATGGACACAGCGCAATGTGGGCGTTTTTCCCGTTTCGTCCTGATAGACCCCCACGCTCAGATTAATCTTCTGGGGACGGTTATCTTCACGAAAAGCGGCGGTCAAACCAAGAATTGCATCACGAGGCGCTGCTTCGATTGCTTCTAACATTCTTTCTCTTTTCTGGTTCCAATGGACCCTAAGGGGTGTAGCGCTGTTAAAATCCTAGAGAACATTCACTGCCAACTGTTGGATTGACGACTTTTGGTTCAATGTAGTCGGTCTGGTCCTGCCCTACGGCAATGGCCTAGGCGATCAAGATTGGCACTTCCCTGCCAAATGGCAATGATAAACCCTGCCGCCATCGGGTCCAAGTGGCCTGTTGATCTCAGCAAGCTAGATTAGAAACTTTGTTCTCAGGATAACCCAACCCCCCCCCTCGCACAGAGAATAGAGCCTATTTTGAGCAATCTGAGTCCTTGATCCATTACGTGCAGCAAATATTTCAAGTTCCCAGTGCACGTCGATCGTATCCCCAATTCGATGCTCGTAACAAATGAACCGGAGAGCGATGCATGATCCTATAGGACATTTGCCATGCAGAAAAATCTTGATTTTGTGCCAATTCGACTTGACTTGAAGTTCACGAAATTGGTTCAATGCGCGCAGATGCTACGGATGGCATTTGCAGTGAACTGCTTCAAGGTCGTCCGTACACAAAAAGCGAGAAATACCGTAGCTCTCCTTCATTTCCATACGCCCGGGGGGAGAGTCGTTCTCGAAGCGAGAGGGCGTCATTCCTAAGGAGCCAGAAGGTTATGGCAACAAAGAAAAAGACGAAGAAGAGAGCGACAGCGAAGAGGTCGCCAAAGAAGAAGACCGCTAAGAAGCGCACTACCAAGCGCAAAGCTGCCAAGAAAAAGGCTGCTAAAAAGTCGACGAAGAAAAAGGCCACCAAGCGCAAGGCCGCTAAGAAGTCGACGAAGAAAAAGGCCACCAAGCGCAANGCCGCTAAGAAGTCGACGAAGAAAAAGGCCACCAAGCGCAAGGNCGCTAAGAAGTCGACGAAGAAAAAGGCTGCTAAGAAGCGCACTACCAAGCGCAAGAAGAGATAGCCCTACGCCAGAGGAGCTTGCTCTCAAAGCAACTCTTTCTCCCAGTAGGGACGCAATAACGACCAGGTCGTCTGTGCTTCATGCATAGGCGGCCTTTTTTGTTGCTATCTCCAGGATGAACGCTGGGACAAGCTGTCCAAGTCAGGCATGAAGCACCAGGTTTTGGATGGGAGGGCTTCTCGGATAGGCACTAAGAGAGAAGGCTGTTGAATTAAAAATGGGTGAGTTTCGCCTGAAAACGAGGGTTTTAGCCCCATCGCAAGGAAAATAAGAAAGTTGCTCTAGTGTGTGTTCAAACGAGTCTTGAACAGAGACTAAAAGCGACCTAACAATGTTTCAAATACCCCGATGAGAACACGAATAGACACACCCACTAAAAAGCCTATGCCACTCGCATTCCCAACACAAAGAGGCTCGTCGTTTGCTTTACGGAAAGCAGCTACCAAAACACCAATGAGCGATTCCACAGCCACCTGCCAGCAGAAATATTTTAAGCAAGTCGTTCATCAAATACTGCCTGTTTCCTGATGGATATGGGCTAGCACTTATTATCCAACCGGCTCCAACCCATTAAAAGAGGATTCTGTCTGTAGCCCTCGATTCAAAACCAGCCTATTGCGGTCAAAGAAACATCTTCCGGCTATTCTCTTGGGAATCGAGTATTCTGTGAGACCAGGACACGTTAATCGGTTCTAACCAGATCCCATTGATCTGGCTGCCCTCCAGGTCATGAACGCCGCAAGCTCAAAAGCTAGAGGTTTAGAGATACTCCCAAAATCCCTGAACGATCCGAGCGTCCAAGCCATGCTCGCGTTGACCCTCTGGGCCATACCTGATAGCTTGAGCGCAAAGAACGCCCGCCTTTGTTCGGTTTTTGCGCACACTGCACTGCTCCTGGCATGTCGATCGACTCCCAGCTGTTTCTCTCAACTATCCTCTCTCCCCCATCCTCAATCTAGTGTCAAACGAAGAAAACGCCTCGTCCACCCCTCCTGTTGAAGGATTCGATCAGCTCAATCTTTCGGAAGTCATGCTTGCTGCGCTTGCTGCTGCCGCTTATCACGAGCCATCCCCCGTACAGGCCGGTTTCATCCCCCGAGCCTTGGAAGGTGGGGATGTGATGGGACAGGCTCGTACAGGTACAGGCAAAACGGCTGCTTTCGCGATTCCCATTTTAGAGCGACTCCAAACCAAAAAAGGGCGCAAGCCTAGTGCGATTGTACTCGTACCAACCCGTGAGTTGGCTGTACAGGTTCGTGACGAAGTTAGCAAATTAGCTCACGGTCGCCGGACACGTTGTATTGCCGTTTATGGTGGAAAACCAATTCGTTCTCAAATTTCTCAGCTCGAAAAAGGTAGCGAAATCGTCATAGGTACTCCCGGCCGCGTACTCGACCATTTGTCGCGTGGTTCGCTCCGATTAGAAGAGTTGCAGTGCGTGGTTCTTGATGAAGCCGACCGCATGCTCGATATAGGTTTTCGTCCCGACATCGAAAAAATACTTCGTCGCTGTCCCAAAGAGCGACAAACATTGCTTTTGAGCGCAACGATTGACAAAGGTGTCGAACGTCTAGCAAAGCGCTATATGGTGGATCCAGATATCTTGGATTTTTCGCCCTCAACCAAAGCAGCCGATACCATTGAGCAACATTATTTTACCGTCGAAGAAATGCGGAAATTCGACCTCTTGCTAAAACTTCTTGACCGAGAGAATCCAGAGCAGGCGATCGTCTTCTGTCGTACCAAGCGCGGTACCGATCGTGTTGAACGCAAGCTCTCGCAAAAAGTGAAAGGGGTCTCCTGCATCCACGGTGACATGCAGCAAAGCGCCCGAGATCGTGTCATGCGGTCCTTCCGTGATGGTAAGATAAGAATACTGGTAGCTACTGACGTCGTGGGACGCGGCATCGATGTGACAAATATCTCGCATATCATTAACTATGATTTGCCTCAATCAAGTGATGATTACGTGCATCGCGTAGGGCGGACTGGGCGTATGGGACGTGAAGGTGTCGCTTATTCCTTCGTGACCCCTGAGCAGGGAAATGAACTCACGCGTATCGAGATCTTGATCAATTCCCTCTTGAAGCGAGACGAGATAGAAGGATTTCAGACGGTCACTCAAGCCGCTCCGCCTCAGGAATCGCCCAATGAAAACAAACTCGATGAAAAAAAACCAGCACCGCCCGGCCAACGTCCGCGCCGCCGCCACCGACGTGGACTTTAGTTCTCAACGCTATAAGGCTTTCGCAAATACATCCCGCAAAAACTCGGCAGTTGTATCCCACAAATTTGCCGCTTCTACGAAATTTGCATCCATCGCGTGAATAGTCTGTGGTGACTCCAGACGAGGTTGATACACAACATTTGGATTTAGGGGTATCTGTGCACTAGGACCCATAGCCAACATACGCTCAACATCAGGAGTTAATAAAAAATCGATCAATTTTTTACCCAACTCCTGGTGGGGTGAAGAAGCTACCAATGCCAGTGAATTGGGAATAAACAACGTACCCATTTGGCCCGCACCTTGATCGGGATAAACAATCGTTACCGGGCGGCCTTTCTCATATTCCACCATGGCATCGTCCGTATCAGTCAGCCCAAAGGCCAACTCACCATTTCCGACAGCCAAGGCAACTTGCTTATTACCCGACAAGACTTTGGCATTTTCTTTGACCGACTGGAAAAAATCTTTGGCACGTGCTTCGCCCCATACCGAAAACAGGCAGGCCGCATGGCTTGCTGTGGTACCGGCGAGCGGTTTTGCAATCCCCCCCCTCCCCCGCCAATCTGGATTGGTCAGGTCCAGTAACGAATCTGGCCAATCTTCCTGAGACAGCAAGTCCGTATTGACAATCAGGATACGGGCCCGAGCTGCAAAACCATGCCAAGACCCACGGGCAGACCTGAACTGAGGCGGAAAATCCTGAGCGGCAGCCGTGGCATAGCTCTCCAGCAAGCCGGCCTGATCCAGTCTCAATGTGTTGATAATCTCATTGTTCCAAAACACATCGCATCGAGGTCTGGCCTGTTCGGCTAGCAAAGCCTGGGTGAGACCCACACTCTTGGTGGACTCGGTATCGAATTTTGCCAGCACGGCAATACCCGTGATACGGGTAAATTCATCGAAAACAGGCTGAGAAAACTCCTCATCAAGAGCCGTGTAGACCACCACCTCGGACTCCGGCCCGCGGGTGTGGCCAGTTTCCCCTATTATCGCGTAAATAATTCCGATCGCTATCGGTAAGGCCATCAACAGTACCAAAAAGGTGGCATTCCGAAAGGGTAAAGTACATGACATCGGCAATTTCCAAGACCGTCAAGACAGTGATCAAGAAACTCTTAATCGGCTCCAATGCAATAGATTCCAAAGCAAACCGCTTGTACAATGGCTATCGTACTTTCTCGCCGGAGCCAAGGCTATCATGAAATTACTGTTGCTGGGAACAACCGGCTACCATCCCAACGACCGTAGGCAAACCGCCTGTTTGATGTTACCGGAACTGGGCGTGTTGCTGGATGCTGGCTCGGCCATGTACCGTGTGAGTGAATATCTGAAGACGGACACTCTCGATATTTTTCTTACCCATGCACACTTGGACCATGTCATGGGACTGACTTTTCTTTTTGATGTGTTGAATGATCACGACATCCCACAGGTGACTGTCCACGGAGAACCTGAAAAACTTGCTGCAATCCGCAAACATCTTTTTTCAGAACTGCTGTTCCCCGTAGAACCGTCATTTAAGTCGAGCCCCCTAGCTCCAAAAATAACGCTTGTAGACGGCGGAGTGCTAACCCACTTTCCACTCAAACACCCGGGTGGATCGGTTGGTTATCGAATAGATTGGCCCGAGCGTTCTTTTGCATATGTCACAGATACCGTTGCCACACCTGACGCTAACTACGTTCAAAAAATTCATGGCGTAGATCTCTTGATTCACGAGTGCTATTTTGACGACACCATGCCCGAGCAAGCCGAACTTACAGGACATAGTTGCCTGACACCTGTCGCCCAAGTTGCTGCTGCGGCAGAGGTAGGGCGCATGGTACTCGTACATATCAACCCACTTCTGGCAAAAGATGAGGACTTGAATCTTAGTGCCGCACGTAAGATATTCCCCCGCATCGAAATTGGCCAGGACCGGATGGAGCTGGACTTCTAGCCCGTTTCTTCTCTAAACAGCATCTCTGTTTCTGGGCTAGGCCAGTTTTGCGATCAGTTTCTGAAGTCGACGTCGGTAACTATAGTGTTCAACTTCCAATAGATGGCGTGGCGAATCGATATAACGAATCCCACGACTTAAATCTTGGGTAGGAGATAGCTTGAGATGAGAAAACCAACGAGCCGAAGTTGATCTTTTTTCGAGGGCCTGCAAATAGCGCGCAATCAGTTGCCCTTGATAGTCAACCAGACCCCATTGCCCACTGTCCGGTTGTATCAGACCGACACAAAACAAGTCGTCACGTTCAGGATGGAACACATTCATAAATAATTCTGGACGATTGTTCTTCCAGTTTAGATGCCGTGTATCGATAAACGGAAAACTCAGATTAAACCCTGTGGCATAGATAACTAAATCAAATTCGGCTGAGGTTCCATCCACGAAGCGCACCGTATCACCCTCAAATACAGAAATATCAGGCCGCACTTTGAGATTGCCATGCCCAACATGATAATGCAATTGTGAATTGATTATTGGGTGGCTTTCGAAGAGTCGATGACCCGGCTGAGGCAGGCCTGATTTTTGGGGTGGACCCAATACCCAACGGATCGCCAGTTTTGCAGCCAGCCTTCGCAGCCAGAGAGGCAGATGCCAGGCATGCACCGTTTCGCCACACTGGTCAATTGGTTTTCCTTTGAAAAATTTTGGCAATACATGGTAGCCACGTCGCAAGCTAATACTGGCGTCCTTCGCATGAATGGCTGCTTCAACTGCCAGGTCAAACCCCGAATTGCCGCCTCCCACTACCAGCACACGTTTATCCCGTATCGTGTCCGCATATTTATACTCCGAAGAATGGAGTACCTCTCCCGAGAATTTGCCGGCAAATTCTGGCATCCGAGGATGCCAATTGTGTCCGTTCGCAATCACAAGACCACGATACAATCGCGTTTTGTCCCCCTGGAGCAAGACCCGCCATCCATCAGCGCAAGGCTCAACTTCAGAGACTGTCGTATTGAATTGGATATGCTCATACAAACCAAAGGTGCGCGCGTAGTCGCGCAAATAGTTTAGCACAAGTGCATGGCTGGGGAACTCTGGATAGTCCTCCGGCATCGGATAATCGGTGTACTCGGTTAAACGCTTTGACGAAATCAGATGCGTTGATGCATAGACACTGCTAGCCGGTTTGCCAAAGTTCCAATTGCCACCAATATCATCTTCGCGTTCCAAGCAATCGAAAGGAATTCCTGCTTGGAGGAAGTTTTTGGCCACGGCCAAACCCGAAGTACCTGCACCCAACACACAAAACTTGTTAGCGGTTGAGGATATCATCGTAGAATCAACAGTCGGCGTGGGGTCCAAAGAATAGCCAGAACCCTATTATGCCCCAAGCAGGCCCGCTAGACAAATCACTCGATGGCTCGGCCACCTAGCTTGCGACTGGCAATGCGACCGTTGTAGTCGCGCTCGTAGATGCTGAATTCGGCCCAAACCGGAAAATGATCGGAAACTTGCAGAGTATCTTGCAAACTACGATTAATAAATCGCATCACATCGAAAACTCCAGAGCGACCAGAATACTCCGTAGTCGATGGCTTATGAATAAGCAGGTTATCGTATTGTTTGGTTTGTCGGGCATTAGTTGCAACCCCCGAAATCAAGGGCACCACACCCGGCAATTGGTTCAATCGCCCGAGATGACGATCGTCCGCATTAAAATCTCCCAACAGGATAATATCATCTTCGCCACGACCCGTTCGACGCACTACGCGATAAACTTCCGCCAGCGCATCCACCTCACTTTGCACATCATCAGGATCTGTATGAATATTTACAAGCGTAAAGGTGAACGCTTGATCCGGATCGACCCCTCGAGTCATAAAAGTAGCCACGAGCGGCTCACGATGGAGCAGGCCATCTGGGTCTCCTATCGTATAAACACGATGGTAGTCGAGCTGCACGCGTTCGGTATTGTACAAGAAAGCATACTGCTCTTTAACCGACGTATAGCCCAACCGAGGGCCAATAACGTGATCGTAATGCACGCCTGTGCTATTGATCAGCTCAACAAAATTAGGAATGAGGTGCTCATTCTTTGATCTGATCTCCTGGATGGCCACGACATCGAATCTGCGAATAATCTTAGCCAGAGTCGCCATTACGTACGATTTGCTGGCTTTGGCATTTCCAAAAACCTGAATGTTGAAAGAAGCAATCCGTAGAGTGGGCCCACTTGATCTTTGGGAAGGTAAAGTTCCCTGTTGAGCCTTTGGCTGCTGGGAACTCGTCGAATCTGCCTGGTAGGGTTGCTGCCTGGCAGGCGCGTTCCAGGATCCTGGCGTTTGGTACGGAGTTGGTGTGGCCTTCTGTTGCGAATCGGATTGTGGCGAATTGGCAATCTGTTTGAGACCGCCCCCTTGCAAAAACAAGTAGCCAAGACCGCCCATGACGGCAAGCATCGCTAACGACATGATCCGCTGCACATCCCCCTCCTTGGGTGCGTGCTATTTAAAGGTCGAATCCTTGACTTACATCACTGCAAGACAATCTATCCATTTCTGAAGAAAGGAAGATTAGGCAAATTTGCGCAAACTCACTAGAGGAGTTGCAAGTGCTAGCACTTAGAAAAGAAAGCTTGGCAAGCTGCTGTAGTGGGAAACCCGAGCTAACGCCCAGAGTGCGCAACCAAATGCCCCAGTTCCGGCAAAATGAGCTTATCCATAGCAAGACGCACCGCGCTTGTAGAACCAGGCATCGTCAACACGACCGTTTCGTCGACGACTCCCCCCGCGGCGCGACTGAGCATCGCAGCAGGGCCAATTTCCTGATAGCTGAGCATGCGAAGGAGTTCACCATAGCCTGGCAGTTCTTTGGTGAATAATTTGCCGAGTGTCTCAGGTGTTTGATCTCGGTCCGCTATACCCGTTCCACCTGTCAGCAATATCGCTTGGACATTTTCTGTGTTTGCCAAACGAAGTACCCAAGTGCTGATCTCCATGGGCTCGTCAGGTATCAACACGTGCTCGATGACCGCATGACCAGCCGTCTCCAAGAGCTCGACGATAGTCTGACCACTTATGTCCGTGTCCAACGTACGAGTATCGCTCACTGTGACTACTGCACAGCCTATTTTTTGGAGAGCTTGCTGGCGATGCTGGGCTGCTGTCGGACTTTCGTAGGACTTTGTCATTTTTTGGGCCTCTGAGTAGTTTTATTACGTCTATAATTGAACATAGGGACTCCGACCGAATCGACCAAGCCCCCATTTTCCTACCTGTGGCAATCCTATGCTACCCTGCTCCCACAGTCTAAAGTTCCGATACCAGAATCTGTGTTTTTCAATCGTACTCGCTACGTTGGCAATCGGCTTCTGCTCGCCCACTTTCGCGGATATTTTTCGCCTTCAGGGTGGTGGCGCAATCGATGGCGAGCTAATCGAGCGTGGTCCTGCAAAGGAATACATCATCAATAGCCATGCTGGGGCTACCATCACACTATCCCGTCGGCAGGTAGAGCGTGTCGAAAAACAAGATGATATCGATTTGGAGTATACCAGACGGAGTCGTTCCTACCCGGATACGGTGGATTCTCATCGCCAATTGGCCCAGTGGTGCAAGAAGAATAAACTGAGCAAGTTTGCGAATCACCATCTCCAACGCATCCTCGAGCTCGATCCAGAAGACGAAGAAGCAAATCTAAGCCTTGGCTTGCAGCAACATCAAGGTCGTTGGCTCACACGCGAAGAAATCATGAAGCAGCGCGGTCTTATTTTTTATAAGGGCACTCATCATACGGCACAATATATTGAATTGCACAAAATTCAAGAACATCGCAAAGCTGTTGAGGCGGAATGGCTTGATCGAATACGTACCTGGTGCGGCTGGCTAAACAATCCTCGCAGAACTGATGAAGCGATAGGTAATCTTTCAGCCATTCGCGACCCCTATGCAACGATGGCAATCGTCAAAGTGCTTAGTCGTGAAGAAGATCAATCCGTGCGATATCTTCTAACAGAGACCTTAGCACAACTTGAGCATCCGCTGGCCATCACAACCCTGATAGATTTTTCGCTCGATGATCCACTTCCCGAAGTTCGTCAGCAATGCTTAGACTATTTGTTGGACCGAGGTAAGCCTATCAGCCTGACACCTTATGTGAACGCCTTGGATGAGCGACGAAATAATAACGAGATCGTAAATCGTGCTGCAGAGGCACTCCAGGCTTTGGGAAATCCTGCTGCCATCAGCCCACTGATTGATGCGTTGGTGACAAAACACAAATACAAGAATTTGGAAGCCCCACCAGGCGAAACCAATGTAGGCTTTTCTTCCAACAGCAGAGGCGGTGGTGGTGGCGGTCTTTCCTTGGGGGGAGGTTCCAAAGTCCTAATCATCCCCCATAAAAATATGGCGGTTCGACATGCTTTGGTAGAACTCTCAGGTGGCTCGGTAGACTTTGAGTTTGATGAAAAAGTGTGGCGACGATGGTATGTTAGCGAGCAAATGCAAGATTTCGTAGACACACGTCGTGATCAATAGACTTTTGTGCAAGGATTGAGCTATGTTGTCATCCAACAATGAGCCTGCAAACGATGGGGCACAACCGACGGTTGCCATCCTGGGTGCCAGCGCGAATCGCAATAAATTTGGCAATAAGTCTGTCCGGGCCCATGCGGCCCAGGGATATCATGTTTTCCCTATTAATCCCCACGAGGACCAAATCGAGGGATTTCCTGCATTCAAAAGTATTCTTGACGCACCCGTTTCAAAATTCAATCGCGTTAGTTTGTATGTACCACCAGAACTGGGACTTAAACTCATCGATCAAATTGCAGCCAAGGGGTGCGATGAACTCTGGTTGAATCCAGGCAGTGAAAGCGAAGAATTGGTTGCCAAGGCCCGCGAGTTGGGTATGGAACCCATCCTTGCTTGCAGCATTGTGGACGTGGGTTCTCGATACTAGCCCGGATATATTGTTTGCAACGACTGCAGTAAGATGAATTGGCTACCCGCCGGTAGACTCCACAGGAATCTGCTTCTTCCGTTGTCGTACTTTCCACCAGCCTTCGCTAAGTTTGGTCAGTGCCTGTCGATCTTCCAGGTTCGGTCTAAAAATCGTTAAGAGTAGCAGTGGCAAGTACCAGGCAATGTAGATTCCTCCCTCGTAAGCATGCCAGAATTGGACTGAAAGCATAATGGCTGCGGTACATGCAATGAGCGAGGCAAGATTTTTTTGCGTTGGCCAAACGAAAAAACTTATTGAAAGTGCGACAAAAGCGACCAGGATGGAGTAGCGGTAAAAAGGGCTCCAAGTATGCCAAATGCCTCCCAGGTCGCTTGTGGGCGGCAAGCGTATTCCGAACATTTGCTGAAGATGTGCCAGAAATTCTTCCCAACTGGTCGCAGTAAAAGCCATAGTCAGGACCAGAACAACGATCATGAGCACAACACCCGTCAGAAATCGTTTTACTCCCCGTTGCCAATAAAAACTACACCACAAGGGGAGTAAAAAAGCTGGATAGTATATTGTTCCCGATGCCAGCCCAATCATCATTCCAGCCAGTAGTGGACGGCGGTAAAAAACAACCGACCAAACGAGCAGTGAAGCGGGTAAGGCATGCTGGACACTTCCTGTCCAGAGTGCTGTGTAGGGCATTAAAAGATACAAGCCAGCCGAAGCGATTCCTGCAGAAATATTATCGTAGTGACGATGGCCAATCACGATCATGCCCAACACTATCATCATATGCGATAGCATTGCCATGACACGGGCAGTTGCCTGACGGACTTTGAGTTCTTGTTCTTCTGCATTGTTCGAGGTTTCTTCTCCTGGCAATGTCCTGGCTGCTATGACCTGTTGCGTGAGAATTCGTGGTTGACTATAGATCAACCAAAAACCAGGGCCATCTGTTGCAAAGCTATCGTAGGGCCGACCCGTAGTGACACCTTGTTCATCAGCACGTACTTGTTCGGCTCGACGCGCAGGCGACAAATCGCCTGCACTTGGCTTGCCAGTGACGACATTGGCCATCAGAAAAAAAAGTAGCGATCCACCCAGAAACAATAATCCTGGCGTATTGAGATTTGGTTCCAAAAGAGGTCTTCGCACCATTGCAGGATCTATCAGCAAACGGACAAGGAGCAAACCACCTGCAGCAAACAACCAAAGGAATCCCAGGTACTCGATATGCAACGCATTTGATTTGACGCCTGCGTTCTCCCACGCCCATTGCACTAATAGCAACCCTGGTGCTAAGAGGATTAGTAGAAACAGATCAAAATTGCGTACACTCCAAACGCGATTGAATTTGAAAAAAATCGCAAGTGTAAGCAATGCAGAAAGATAAGCCCAACTGGTAGGGTTGACCCGCTCGTAGTGGAATAAAATGTCGGGCATAGGGTTATCAGAACGTCCGAAGGTTTGATGCCATTGGAAGTACCGGTCGAAGCACTAAAACAATGACTTCTCGATTCAATTTATGAAACTTAGAAACTGGTACTGCAGCCGTTTGTTAAGATATTGGGTTAGATGGGACCCCTGAGCCATTTTCTGATAGACCCAAACGTGTTCGAGCGATTTCTGCCCAAGGGCTTTCGGGTGCCAAAGCTAAAAAAGTTTGCCAATGAAGTTCCGCTTCATTCTGCTTGTCGAGACGATCGAGAGCACCTGCCAGATGGTAATGTACATCAGCATAATCCACATGGTACGCCAATGCACCCTGAAAAGCTGCAACCGCAAGCTCTACTTCACCATTTTCTGCCAATACGCATCCAAGATTCGCACGTGCTTCGACGTACTCCTCATCCAACTCAATGGCGGCGTAATAACGCTCGCGAGCAGCTGGTAGATCCTCTAATCGGTATAGCAAATCCGCAAGTGCAAAGTGCAATTCTGCAGTTGGTCCACCCGCAACCAACATTGTTCGGTAAGTATCAGCCGCACGTGCCAATTCGCCTTGATCTTCCCATTCAAGAGCTACTAGTTGCAGCTCTTCCAATGTTGAAAAACTATCGGCGCTATCCTGAGGTTCGGCGTGAGTCAATTCTTCGATACTGATTGGGTAAACCATTTGCGAAGTGGTCAACGCTACTGCTGACTGCTCCTCATCAGGCTTGTCGAAGTCAATCAGTAGCTGACCTCCTGGTTCAGCAAGTTCATCTCCTCGCCTCAAGTAAAGTTGCCGTCCAGAAACGACAATCGACGGATCGCATAGTGGACGATCTATTTCGGGTAAGGATCGCTTGAGTTCTGCCAATTTGCGATCGATCACTCGCAGGGAACAGCCGGCTGTGTACAAAGAAGCCAAATGCCTTGCCACAGCGACTTCTGAAAAATCAAAATAGGGCAAGCGGCGCACACTATGGCATGCTACAAGTGTTCCTTGGCGATGCCAACGACGAACGGCTGTGACCGGGACATCCAAAAGCTCGGCAAGCATAGCAGGTGTGTAAAGTTTTTGAACGCCCACACTCTGATCACACTCTCCACCAACCAGACCCATCCGCTGCCAAAGTTCCGACTCGTGAAGTACAGTGGTGCCCCGCACATCCACATTATCCAGTGCATCCACATTTCCAAGACTTTGAGTAGAGCGCGTCGTATCACTTTGCAAAGCACTTGCCAAATCAGGATGGCTATCGCCAATGACAAGAAGTGTTGCAGAGGACCCATCGTCATCGGTTACTTCCGCACCGTGCCTGGTAACCAGATCGACAACTTCACGTCGGGACATACTCGTCATTTTTCCGACAAATCGAATCTTTTCGCCGTGCAAACCTTGCTTGTCAGCGGATGGCTCATCCTTGGTGGGAAACGAGAAGGGAGATGGTGCAGCCATGTTAGGTTTATTTGGGGAGTATCAACCAGGGAGTGTGGTCTGGGAGGTATCGAAAAATATCTAGAATCAGTTCTCGTTCACTGGCAACTTGGAACGATGGTTTACAACGGGATTTCACCCTGATGGGTTTTCACCCCTGATGGTCCACAACAAAATACGTGAAATGGCAATCCCAAAAACGCTGGTGACAAAGCACCAGTTTCTGACAAGAACCTGCAATTGTCAACGTAGTGCTACCTGCCAAAGAGAACTCAACGGCTTTTTAGCCGTTGGTAGCAATAAATTCAGGCTCTTCAGCATGCTGCTGAGATTCTGCGACTTGCTCTTCTTGCCTGGAATTCTCTGGTGAAATGAAAATTGCACAGCCAGGCTCCTCAACAGGCACACGCATCATGATTGTACGAGGTACACGGTACGTGTATCGAACAGGAACCTTGCGTACCACCGTACGTTGGACAGTGACGGTTTCCTGCTTCTCAACCATGCGACAAACTCTTACTTGATCGGGCTCAACCCGCTCTTCTTGCACATAACGACAAACAGTGACGGGTACTTGCCGGACACGCTCTTCCTGAACCATTCGACATACTTGCACTGGAACTTTTCGTTCAATGCGTTCAACAACTTTGCGACATGTTGTGACCGGCACTTTTCGTACACGTTCCTCTTGCATCATGCGGCATGTACGTACGGGTACTTTACGGGTCATTTGCTGGGGCACCATACGACAAACTTGGACGGGTACTTTTTGAACAACCTCTTGTTGGCAATAGGTTGTCACAGGCACTTGCTGGGCCACCAAATTGGGACGCCAAAACTTTTGAACCGCCTGTTGTGGAGGCGCTTGCACGTTGGCCCAAACCAGACCAGGTCGTTGATATTGCATCAGGCCCGTTGTCGGGTTGATCACCGGTGAAGCCCCCATCCAAGTCAAACCTCGACGTGTTGGTGCAGACTGCACAGCTGCAGCTTGATTGACATAGCAACCTTGATCAACATATCGAGTTTGGTATCGTACAACGGGTCGCATTACAGTATAGCGCCTCTCCTGTTCAACCGTTTCAATCACTGGACGCATGACTGTGTAACACTCTTCTTTTTCACTCGTTTCCCAGACGGGACGTTGGACCGTGTAGCGCTCTTCACGCTCAACCGTTTCAACAACATTTCGAACGCGATCATAGCTGCAATCTCGAATTTGCGTCTCATACACAGGTCGCTGTACCGTGTAACGCTCTTCACGGATATTGGTTTCTTGGACAGGACGCGAAACCTTATAACGACGTTCATACGTTTGGGTTTCCCATACCGGTATCTTCTTCGTAATGACCTTTTCTTCGCAGATGGTTTCAGGAACCAGTCGATAAGCGCAGGCCTGTCGCTCCTCATAGACCGTGCAGCACTGCAATCGATAGACAGGGGCCACACAAGTATCGCATTGAGCCTCTAGACGGGCCGTGATACAACAGCTGAAAAATGCAGTAAGCAAACTGGCAGATAACAAGCAGCGTACGCCGTTCATAACACCAACCTCATAAACCAAATTTTGAAAAGTAACTTCCAGGACACGTTGAGCGCAGAGTCCATCGAAAAGGCCCCCTCTTCGACAAGTCTCCAGCTAAGTGCTTACCAAGCGTTCAAAATGCATGAACGCGGCACTCGCGAGAGACCACCTACAAGATTCTTGCGGACAAACTGCGTTCAGGCAAATTTTTTATCTTGTCGTTTTCTGCTAGCATCCCACCTCCCCGGGGACCTACGGGAACATGCATGCTATGAACCTAACACTGCATATACCCATGGGAATCCAGATGAGACGAACCAGCAAGAGCGCGAGAAGGTGTCCCAGAAAAAATATGCAGATACCGTTACTACAATCAGCATATTCGCTACAGCTTAGCATCCTTCTCGTCGTGATACGCTCAAAGTCGTTGCCTGGCCAGGCTTGTGAGGCCGGCGACCTTAGACACTGCTGCTACCGCAAAAAAGAAGAAAGTCTCTGTAACTTAGGGCAGAGGCGCGCCAGCATACTGCTGCTGGATGTTTTGGGCGTATTCAACGAGTTCTTTGGGAAGTTCGCCGGCGACCTGCCAGGATGAAGCTCCCTCCACGAATTGCTTCAAGGCGTTAAGCAATGGCTGCCGATCGAGATGTTCATTTTTTTTCATCAACACCTTCATGCCGTCCAGCGCATTTCGCAAGATCGTATTGCGCTTGAAAGATTGTAAAGCCGGCAAATATTCCTCCAGCGCAACTGAATCGACCTTGGCAATGCTGATTTTGATTGCTTCCGGATCGAGCATTTCTACCAAGACTTCGGCGGCAACTGGATTTCCTTGACGTGCCAAGCCTAAAGCAGCATTGTATCGGGTATCCGAAAACAAATCGTCCATCAATAGTATCAGATTATCCGTAAAGGACGGATCCGTCTTCGGCTGCAACGCTAAGACACCAAGTGTGTAAGCGGTTTCAGATCGAATGAGATCCTCTTTGTCTGTAGAAAGCTGGCTGAATGTGCTTACCAAGTCTTCGTGTTCAAGGGTTTTTGGTTCCTGCATCGTGTTAAAAGTATGTGCTAAAACTGCCAAGGCATTGATTGCCTGACGGCGCACATCCATTTTGACATCCTCACGTGCCGCTTTCAGCAGTACCTCCAGACCTTCGTCAACTTCAAATTGCCCCATCACTGGGCACAAGAAGAAGCGCAACTGGATTGAATTGTCATCGGTCCGCTGGGCATCAATTTCTTCATCAAGCAATTGGGCCAGCTGCCGCGCTAAGTAGGCATTCTGTTTAAGCTCCGGATAACGTTTTGGAAGCCGCAGCATGTTGGTCAAATCTTTTGCTTGTTGCCAACGTGCAGCACTTGAACTGCGGAGCGCCTGGACTATTTTATCTGGATCTTGTTCACCTCGAGTCGCCAAAGACGTTACTAGAAGCCATAGCAATACGACGGCTAGCACGATCACTGCAGGAATCACAAACAACTGCAGTATAAATCTTGCATTAGGGGGTTCTATGGGCGGCAGCAGTTCTTCAGCCAGCTGAGCATTTTCCGTGGCTGGCGCCTTAGTAGAAAATGTCTCACTCGATTTTGTAGAATCCTCTGCACCTCCTACAGAATCGGGGGTAGGATGATCAGGCACCGGGTTGGAGGACATCATGTTTCGTGGGAAGATAGGCCAAGGCGGGAGTGGAATAGGCTGCGAATAGCTATGCCTCAACCAACAGAGTAACAGACCAACTGACCGACGGCGAGGCCCACAATATTAGGGGCTCTCGGCCTCCACGAAAATCTCACGAGAACCCTCTGGGAAATGGCTTCCGCACCGGGTACTACAACTACAATCTTATCCCTGCTCTCAAAATCATGTATCTTCTGAACCTCACACTCGAAACTCTCGCCGAAAACCTGGCGCTCGATGAAGCACTGCTCGAAGCTTCTGAAGCCGGTGAAATCCCACAGGGTGTTCTTCGTCTGTGGGAATCTCCTCAAATGGGGGTCATTCTGGGTCGTTCCTCTTCCCATGAAATTGAAGTCCGCCTGACGGCCTGCCAGGCAGCACAAATTGCCGTACTTCGTCGTTCGAGCGGTGGGGGTACCATCGTAGCTGGCCCCGGATGCCTGATGTACGCGGTTGTACTGCCTTTGGCAGCATACCCTCAATTGCAGGCCATCGACCGCTGCCATCAATTTGTCCTGGAACGGATGACTGATATTCTCTCCCCTTTCCTACCTAGGGTTGCAAAAGCTGGAACGAGTGACCTGGCCTTGCTTCCAAGCGCATCAGGAAGTCCGCAGAAATTTTCGGGGAATGCCATGCGTATAAAACGAAGAAACGTTTTATATCATGGCACCTTGCTATACGATTTTGACTTGCAGCAAATAAGTGACTTGCTGGCTACACCTACCCGCGAACCGGAGTACCGCCAAGGGCGCCTCCATTCGCAATTTGTAAGCAATGTTCGGCTGTCTAAAAAAACTCTTGTGCAAACGCTCACTGCAGGCTGGGGTGCCAACGAGCCGATGGCATCGTGGCCCCAATCAAGAACTCGTGAACTGGCACAAACAAAGTATCACTCGAATGAGAAGTGGGTAATTTACCAACCCTAAAACTTACCATCACTCCCCCCAAGCCTTCCCCCCGTTATCGGAAGAAACGTTATACCCCTCAATCAAATAGCCCACCATGCACCGCTTGCCACTTCTTGATATGCTCAGGCGTTACTCCTCTCGCTACCCTGACGAGGCTGAGATGCTGGCCCGAATTCGCCATCTGGTTGAAAGTGCGCCGGACTGTTTTCAGCGAACCTGTCGTCCAGGGCACATAACCGGTTCGGCTTGGGTATTATCGCATGATCGGACCAAATGCTTGCTATTGCATCATCGCAAATTAGACCGTTGGCTACAGCCGGGTGGGCACGCCGATGGTCAAACAGAAATCCAGCAAGTCGCCCTTCGTGAAGCGGAGGAGGAGTCCGGACTCACTCAACTAGCATTGTTAGGAGATTGCCAGGACTTGGTGCCATTGGATATCGATGTGCACAAGATTCCCGCACGATTCGATGCAGCAAGCAACATGACTGAAGATGCCCACGAGCATCATGACATTCGTTTTCTGGTCGTTGCTGGGGCAAACCAGGAATTGGTCCTCAGCGAAGAGTCACACGATCTGAGGTGGTTTACAAACCAAGAGGTACTCCAAGTCACACAGGAAGAAAGCGTGCTGAGAATGATGCGTAAAGCAGGGCCTCATAAAAACGGCTGAAGCTGCCTGCATACTTCTCAGCGATCGTCCAGCATGTTAAATTAGTCACCAGTACTTTATACTTCTTAACACGCAATTTGACAGGAAATTGGCATGGCCACTGGATACGGAGTTCAGCGTATTGATCGGGATGATCTTCCAGAAGGCAAGGTACTCTGCGAGTACTGCACTGCAAAATGTTGCAGGTATTTTGCAATGCCCATCGAAACACCCGATTCCTTTGAAGACATGGAGTTCATCCGGTGGTATCTGCTACATGAACAGGCTTCCGTATTCAAAGAAGATGACGATTGGTATTTGCTGGTACACACAAAATGCAAGCACTTGCAATCAAACAACCTGTGTGGCATCTACGATACGCGTCCGCAAATTTGCCGCGATTACACTACTGAAAACTGTGAATACGAAGATGACTGGACCTACGAATTCTATCTGGAAACTCCTGAACAAGTTCACGAATACACTGAGGCTGTCCATCAACCCAAAAACAAGAGCATCCGTAGTCGCCAACCTGAGCTGCTAGCAGTCCTTTAGGCTGCAGGTATTCTGCATTTTCTATTATTCCTCTTAACAAGAACATGCCCCCTCTGCCCTTGGGTTGGGACGTAATGCACGATCGCTCACGAAGCGAACAACACGTGATGCCGAGCGTCGAGCCCTATCCTTACCCCACAAAGTGTGGCAACAAGTCGGTTTAGATTGCCCTACCCCAACCCTTCGACTCTCAACTTCTTCCCATGCCTGAAAGAATCAAACCGCGGACGCTCAAGGGTTTTCGCGATTATCCGCCAGCGACGATGATACCCCGTGAGTGGATTATCGAAACTGCGCGAAGCGTCTACCGTTCTTATGGCTTTAGCCCCATCGATACACCATCGCTGGAGCATTTAGATATTCTGGCTGGCAAAGGTGGGGCAGAAACCGATAAACAGCTCTACCAGTTTGAGGACCAAAAGGGACGTCCGGTGGGACTCCGCTTCGACTTAACAGTGCCCTTGGCACGCTTTGTCGCACAGCATATTCAGCAACTCGGCACTCCCTTCAAACGCTACCAGATTGCCAACGTATGGCGGGGTGAAAATACGCAACGTGGTCGCTATCGCGAGTTCATGCAATGCGATTTCGACACCATCGGAACAATTTCACCAGCGGCCGATATCGAAACCGTGTTAATCATTAATGACCTTTTTGTTGCACTTGGTTTCCAGCAGTTTACGATTCGTGTGAATAATCGGCTCGTTCTGAATGGATTACTCCAAAAAATCGGCCTCACCGAACAGACTACCCAGGTCTTGCGCGCCCTCGACAAATTGGCAAAAATTGGTCGCGATGCTGTGGCGGCAGAACTGGCCAAAGAAGCAGGAGCAACACCCGAACAATCAGCAGCCGTTCTGCAACTGGCAGACCTCGAAGGGGACAACACGAGCATTCTAACACAGCTTGCGCCCCTGCTCTCCGGCAACGAACTGGGAGAACAAGGCCTGGCACAACTTACTGACCTGCAGGAGGCCCTGGAGGCCGCAGGAGTACCTGCCAAGAGATTGCAATTTGACGTTTCGATTGCACGAGGTCTTGATTATTACACAGGCATGGTCGTCGAAACCTTTCTGGATGAGCTCCCCGAGATTGGGAGTGTCTGTAGTGGCGGTCGCTACGACAACCTGGCGCAACTTTACACGCACCAGGAGTTGCCTGGCGTAGGCGCTTCCCTGGGCCTCGACAGGCTGCTGGCCGCCATGGAAGAACTAGGGAAACTTGAAGATGTACAAACGCCTGCCGACGTATTCCTCCCGTTCTTTGACACCCAGCGACGTAACGACTATCTGAGTCTGGCAGCCAGATTACGGGCGGCCGGAATTGCTACCGAATTTTACCCGGACCCCAAAAAGCTAGGTAAACAATTGCAATACGCCGATCGCCGAGGATTCCGTGCGGCACTCGTCATTGGCGAAAGCGAGTTTGCGGCCGGTGAATGCCAGGTCAAGAATCTAATCCTGGGCGAAAGTCAAACGGTTCCTTTGACAGACGACCTCAGCCAACTTCTCGAGATTCTGCGCAGTATTCTGGAGCCAGCCAGCTAGCCCGGAGTCGAAACATCTGCAATACCCAGGCTCGTCCCGGATATTGCATTGCTTACGTCGTAAGTCTTGTCTCAAGAACTCGCATGGGGTGAATACTGCGCGCTGCCAAAACCCAGGATGGGATAAAAAATAAATCCAAGTATCGCAAACCCCAAACCAAATCTGACGCCTTTGCCAAAATTCTTAGCAATGTCTATGCCTACCACAATTCCCACAGCTAGATTCACTAACGGAATGAGCATCAGAATGATCCACCAGATGGGTCGACCTGCAATTTGCAGAAGCAGGATAACATTGTAAATGGGAATGATAGCCCCCCAACCCGGTTTACCTGCTTTTATAAACGTCTTCTAGATACCAGCAGCGATTATCAGAACAAACACGGCTAGTCCGACAATACCAGCCAGCGGATTTCCCTCGCTCGGTACCTCTTGGGCGAACAACAACAAATGGCTAAGGCTTGACATGAAATTCCTGCCTAAAACTGGTAACCGGGTTTAGACCACTTGCCAAACATGTCTTCAATTTGCAATTTTTGATTATTGTGCGAACCTTTGGAGCCCGGCACAAGAACAATCTACAAAAACCCTGGGACTAACAAGATAAGGTTCGAATCACAGATCCCCGCCGTTCCTGGCAAAAAGCAGGCTTATTCTATGCTGAAGAATGCCATTGAGAACCTGACCGCAGCCAGGTGGACTTCGGTCGACAGTGTAAAAGAGGGTAAAAAATCATGGACTGATGATTGCCAGGGAGTTGGCTCCATCGACAAGTCCAATTAGACTGGAGCAAAGACTTTCTGCCTTAGCAGAAATATTTTCTGTCTCCCTCAACCTATAACCCTTACCTGTGAAGCACCTCATATGGCCTGGGCAATTATTTTGCTTTGCTTTTTTCTTGGATCACTCGTTGCGCTTAAACCGAGTGGTCGTTCGAAAGATTTCAAACGCGCCAAAGACGAAGAGGACTGAGTCTCTAAAAATATCCAGGCTAAGCAGCCTGCTGATTTTCGCCTTCCGTATAAGCAACATCAAAGAACTCCGCCAGCGACTTGATCACTCTTTGCTGTTCCTGTGGTGCAAGTTCTGCAAATATTGGCAAGCTTAGCACTTCTTCTACCGCTTGCTCCGTCACTGGCAAACTCCCTTTTTGATAGCCCAAAGTTGCAAAACATTTTTGTCGATGGAGAGGGATCGGATAGTAGATTGCCGAACCAATTTTTCGATCTGCCAGATGTTTTTGCAAAGCATTACGTTGTCCATCACTTACACGTACCGTGTATTGATTCCAAACGCTTTGGCAGCCTTGGGCAACTCGAGGAATACCTAAGAATTGATCCAATCCCAAACGATCAAACTCAGCAGCATAAAAATTTGCATTCTGCTGTCGACCTGCGGCCCACTGGTCCAATCGAGGCAGTTTTACTTTGAGCACGGCAGCCTGTAGTGTGTCTAGCCGACTATTGAGGCCCACCACTGCGTGTGAATAGCGAGGCTGTTGTCCATGATCCCGTAAGATACGCATTTTGTCTGCCAGACGATCATCGTTTGTCGTGATGATTCCGCCATCTCCAAAACCACCGAGATTCTTGGTGGGATAAAAAGAAAAACATCCCATGGTTGCCAGGGAGCCCGTTTTTTGGCCATGCAGTTCGGCACCGATCGCTTGAGCCGCATCCTCAACCACCGGTATCTCACCCGCTACATCAAGTAGCCTTTGCATATCGACACATTGACCAAACAGGTGAACAGGGAGGATGGCCTTGGTTGCCGGTGTAATCTTGCGTGCAACATCATCCGGATCCATGTTAAACGTCTCGGGTAAGATATCTGCAAACACTGGTTTTGCACCCAATCGCCAAACGGCTCCTGCCGTAGCAAAAAACGTAAAACTGGGCAGGACAACCTCGTCTCCTGGACCAATTCCAAGTACCATCAGTGCCAACAGCAATGCATCGCTGCCCGATGCACAGCCTACGGCATGTTTCGTATCACAATATGTTGCGATGTCCGCTTCAAACTCTCGGCAAGCCGGTCCATGNACAAATGCTCCCGATTGGCAGACTTCGGCGATTGCCGCATCGATCTCAGTGCGCAAAGGTGCATTTTGACGTGATACATCAAGCATCGGCACCGGAATATCTTCAGTGNGATCGGCGGNTAAAACGGGCGGCTGATAATTCGCCATAATATTTCCTCGGAGCAAAGCGGGGTTGAAGGCCNGAGAGACTAGGGAGATTCTCGATACTGGTCAATGGGAGCCCCGTTTCGGTCTTAGGNAGGCAAAATAGAGAGCCANCGCAGTACGCCAACCCTTCGGATTCAGCACACAGATTGCCCTTTTTTAAAAAGTGCTATCACGGATCTTCGGCTGGACGTTTCGTCGCGAGATGGTCTCAGCTTATACGGACAAGGACCATAAATCCTTTGAGGCTTATCAACAGGTCCCAGATAAAGATGGTCAGTGGTGGAAGACAATGGAAATTAAATACACGAGACAAAAGTAGACTTCCAGTGCACTCATGATGTGTGTTGGATACTNAATTCAGCGGAAACAACCCAATTTTATCCCGATTGTTTTCGATAAGCTGACGCATGGCCGTCTCTTGATTCGCCAATGTTATTTCGACCGCAGCGAGGACCCGCCGTTCAGCTATGCCNTGGGCAAACCAAGGGGCGTCCGTCTTTATCTCTTGCGTGAGCTTTAGTTTGACACGCGTGTGATCCTCCTCGCGCTCTAGTCGGGTCATCATGGCATAACCTAACAATCGCTCTGAGCCTGTTAGTAAATTTGTATCCGAATGGATAAAGTCCGGTTGTATTTCTACCGTTTGTTTCAATGTCACAACATTCTGGCCCACATATTCGTCGAGCGTGCGAACCTTCAAGGTTCCCGCGAGTTTGAGTTCCCAATCTGGATCCCCGGATAGGACATTCTTGAAAAGNTTCTGGCCAAAATCTTCTCCACCAACATCGGCGCTGCCACTCTCCCATTGCTGGTCTACAAATTCACTNCCTCCTCCCATGGTGACAATTTCTTTCGCTGCATTGGTACGAACCATAATCTTTCGCACCTTGGTAAAGTCCTCTTCGATGACAAAGGTTAATTCTGCTGTCTGCTCCGTTGGATATACACTACGCCAATTTAGNCCCGCCACAATAGCAACTACCAANACGAGCAAGGGAGCAACAAACCACACCGTTTTTTTACCAACTAGATTCATGATTCTTTTGCATCAGAAAGGGGTAGCAATGANAACTTACGACCTGCGAAACTTCCTTAGAGCCAAATACTTTAATGCGTGCTGGACCAAATACTATGAAATGCCAATAGTTCTGAAGNCATTCAANCTCGGTATCAAGTAATTTGCTCTAGTATAAGTTTTTAGGTTAGGTGCTTCTACTCGGCTATTTTCAATACTCCTTGAAAAGAGCTATTTTAATGCCAATGCCTGATACACCCCCGACTTTCCCAATGAAAGTCCAGCAAGCTTTCTGGCTAGCCTCTATTGCCATCCTGCTTTTTTGCGAGTTTCCCTACAGCCATACGCACTGTCAGCCATCAATGCATTTGGGCTGGGATTCTTGCGATTCGGCATGGCAAGCCTGGGTATGACAATCCTTTTATTATTTCACCCAAGAACCCTTTAGGAAACGTCCTCTGTGGCGTTTGCGAGCATGACNGTAAGGGGGTGTAGCAACGCGGAACACCCTACTTAATGGCCTTCATGGCCACCCACCTATCCTGGCGCCCATCCTTTGTTCCCTTCGTTTCCTTCTGTTCAATTTTCTACAGCCTAGGCGCAAACTATTGATTTAACAGAAGGAAACAAAGTAAACGAAGTTTAGGATTTATCAGGGAACTCTGTTGGGTCTACCACCCATGCACTGTTTAGAAAACGGGCGTCGGTTCGCTAAGGAACCGACACCCGTCGCGGTGTCACCCGGTACTAATCTTTGAGTCGATAGTCTTGGGATGCCTATGGTGGGTTACGTAGTACTCGTATAACGTTCGATACGTATCCTCCACGCTTCGCAGTACATTCAAAAACTGCTCGCGGGCCTCGTTGCCCTTTGCCTCCTGCGTAACGAGCAGCTTTAGTGAAGCTACTGTTTAGTTAGGTATCGAGCTCCTCACAACTTGCGTCTGGTGTCTTTTAACTACACCCCATCGAGTTGCCACAGTTGTGGCACAAGTAACAGTTGCCATTGCGGACAGTAATCGAGCCACAACTATCGCANCTGGGCGCATCGGTCTGGAAACCGGCAAACTGTTCACTACGACCTCCTTCCGTAACCGAGCCGTCGGTTGGCTTGAGCTTGACTCCTGCCCGTTCCAATAATTTATCGCTGTAGCCCTGAAGCGGACCATTGCTCTCGGAACCGGAACTTCTGGAAACGGGGGTTTTGGATACGGAGCCCTGCAGGCTAGGCGTTGCTTCTTTCTCATCCGAACTCGAAACGGCCTGCTGCACATNGCCCCCTGAGTGNGTCGGAGTAACGGGCTGGGCCACGGACAAGCCACCTTCCGCCTTTGCTGTTCCNTCCGGGGNCATGTTTCGATTGGCCTCCTTGTAGCCTGGCAAGAATTCGTTGCCCAACCAACGGAAGATGTAGTCGATGAGACTCTTTGCAATACGAATGTCTGGATTTTTTGTAAAACCTAGTGGCTCAAATCGCATGTGGGAAAACTTGCGGACGTAATCCTCCAGCGGGACTCCATACTGCAAACTCATCGATACGGCTGTTCCAAAAGCATCCATCAAACCACCAATGGTACTCCCTTCTTTAGCCATAGTGATGAAGAGCTCGCCAGGACGGCCATCTTCAAACAAACCCACTGTGATGTAACCTTCGTGGCCAGAAATACTAAACTTATGCGTGATCGACTGCCGCGTGTCCGGCAACCGCTCACGTCGCGGCTTGCCAGCCAAGCTGGCGAGCTTGTCTTTGGCCTGATCGGCTTCCGTACCAGTATTCAGAGGCTGACTATCTTTGGAACCATCGCGGTAAATCGCCAGCGCTTTGAGACCCAGCTTCCAACCGTCGATGTAGGCCTGACCAATTTCGGTAGGCGTTGTGTCGCGCGGCATGTTCACTGTCTTGGAAATCGCTCCTGACAAAAACGGTTGAGCAGCGGCCATCATGGTGACATGAGCTNGCCAAGGAATGCTCCGCGAGCCGTTACGCGCTTGAAACGCACAATCGAATACGTGCAAATGCTTATCCTCAAGNTGTTCGGAGCCCTCAATCGTGTCGTGCTCGTCAATGTATTCGAGAATCGATTTTACTTGAGGTTGGTCATAACCTAGTGTTTCAAGTGCCAAGGGCACCGTTTGATTGACGATCTTCAGCATGCCACCACCCGCCAGCTGCTTGTACTTAACCAGTGCGATATCCGGCTCAATACCCGTGGTGTCGCAATCCATCATAAAGCTGATAGTACCCGTTGGAGCAAGCACTGTTGCCTGTGCATTGCGGAAGCCGTGAACCCGACCCGCTCCAAGCACTTTGTCCCACACGCTGCGGGCAGAGTCCACCAAATACGACGGACATTCTTCTTGGATCTCTTCGACAGCGTCGCGATGCATTTGCATTACGCGTATAAACGGCTCATGATTCGGCTCGTATTCGTCGAACGTACCCACAGCCTCGGCCAATTCACTGCTCGTAAGATTAGCCGTGCCATGCATGAGCGAAGTAATCGCTCCACACACACCTCGTCCAGCGTCCGAATCGTAGGCTATTCCGTTCGACATCAACAAGCTACCCAGGTTCGAATAGCCCAATCCTAAGGGGCGGAACTTGTGGCTATTGCGGGCAATATCCTGCGTAGGATAGCTGGCGTGATCGACCAATATTTCTTGAGCGATGAAAAATGTTCGGCAAGCTGACTTGTAACGATCGCAATCGAACGACCCATCTTCTTGACGAAACTTCATTAAGTTGATGCTTGCCAGGTTGCAAGCCGTGTCGTCGAGGAACATGTACTCACTGCACGGATTGCTGGCATTAATACGACCGCTATTTGGACAGGTGTGCCAATTGTTAATGGTCGTATCGTACTGCACCCCAGGGTCGCCACAGTTCCAGGCACAGTCGGCCATGCGCCCCATCACTTCACGCGCTGGATAAGTTGGGCCATCGATGTTTTTGTTGGTCACCCAATGGGTGGTCCAGTCTTCGTTCCTTTCGACCGCCTGCATAAAATCGTCTGTCACGCGCACCGAAAGATTGGCATTCTGGAACATGATTGAACTGTAGGCTTCGCCATTAANGTTCGACTCGTAGCCACCCTTCTGAATAAGTACCTGAGCCTTTTGCTCTTCCTTCCATTTGCACTCAATGAATTCCATCACATCTGGATGCCAGACTTTGATCGATTGCATCTTGGCAGCCCGACGCGTTTTACCGCCCGATTTGACGACCGCAGCGATCTGGTCGTAAACACGCATGAACGACAACGGACCACTGGGATTGCCGCCCCCCGAAAGCTTCTCACGCTGCGAGCGAAGCGTCGACAGATCGGTTCCCGTACCTGAACCAAACTTAAACAACATGGCCTCGCTACGGGCGAGTTCCATGATGTCTTCCATATTGTCTTCAACATGCTGGATGAAGCATGCGCTGCCTTGTGGATATTCGTAGGGATTCTCAGGCTGTACGACGTCTTGGGTAATGGGATCCCAGCGCCAATTACATTTTGCTCCCTGGACACCGTACTGATGGTACAAACCGACGTTGAACCATACTGGCGAGTTGAACGCACCATGCTGATGCAAACAGAGCCACGACAGATCACGATAGAACCGCTCACCATCGTCAGCGCTGGCAAAGTAACCGTCTTCCAAACCCCAATCGGCAATGGTGCGGGCTACGCGATGCACGAGCTGACGCACACTGTACTCGCGCTGGTCTGTACCGACTTCACCGTAAAAATATTTACTGCAAATGACGTTCGTTGCCAGTTGGCTCCAGGTGTCGGGCACTTCGCAATTGTCTTGCTCAAACAGCACATCACCGTTCTCGCCTTTGATCGCGGCACTGCGCGTTACCCAATTGGCCGTGTCGAACGGACTATCAACCTCTGGAGGACAAAAGACCGTATCGAACTTCAGGCGTCCATGAAACTGCTTCGAGGTTTTTAAAGACTCCGAAGTGGAACTTTCAGACAATGTTTCAGACGACGACTTTTCGCATCCTGGGTTCTTAGACACGGCACTAGAGACTCCTAGATCGGCAGTAGCCACGGCACAACCTCCTGTTGGTAATTAAAAAAGGGGCATCCTTACCTATTACACACGCCATGCAATGTACAAGCGTACACGTCCACCCACAACTCCGATCGGCTCGCCATGCCAATCGGCTGCATAAAATATTTGGCATCAGCTGCCAAACTTCAACATCCAAAAACTAGTTACCAATCCCAAGCAATCGGCCCACGAACTGCTACCTTTTTGTGTCGCCAACTTCCTTTGGCAGGCAATCGCAACGCGACTCAAGTTCCTGCTGCGACCAACTACCTTCGTACACTAGATTTTGGGTTGCCTATGACCTTGACTCGTCAAAAACGAGTTGTTACGTGAGTTAAGCCACTAGATATTGTAGTAGACGCCCTTTTCACCACAACATCCAGTTGTTTTGAAGAGCACGATCTTACACTCTTCAATGAGTTCGTCAATCTAAATTTGTGTTTTTTATAACCTGCTATCATACAACAAGTTGTGGCAAATGTTAAGTGCTAGCAAAGAGTTGGTTGGCATTGCATGAAGAACATTTCAAGCCCTCTATTGCTGTAGTTTCCTGTATTTCTGAGCGTTCTGAAATGAGTGCCTATGCCGGCAATAAATCCTTCGAAAAAAACACCTTTCGTGCCGTTAAACCCCCCCCTTCTTACCAAGGCGATAAAAGTCGTTGTCCCCATTGGCAAAACATACACGCCAGCCAAAGCAGGACCTTGAAACCTCAAATTCCAAAGTGAGACGTGCGGCAAGAAACAGTTTGCCTGGATACCGCAATAAAGTCAGGCACCTGGCCAAAACCTCTCATAATGCCCAAAAGGAGTGATCTGAGTGGTTTCGTGATATTTGAGGTCCCTTTGCCGCTAGGCCCTCACAGTGTCTCCAGTAAGCCGTGTCGCGTTGTCATCCCAGATTCGACTTGCTTGCCTTGCTGGACAAACAGATAACAGCCTGCTTTTTATAAAAATCGTGGCAGCAAGGTAGCAATATGGCTCATTCTACCACCACAATTCCTGACGCGCTCACAAATCATCAAATCGCCATTACAGGCTGCCTATTCTTGTGGATCATGAGAAATACCAATGATGGGACCCTCCCACCCATCACATGGAGAAGTTGCCAGCTTCCAGGAAGCTCAGGCAACCACAGGATTTACTGCTGTAACCAGGATTTCTACAGAATAGGTCGTGATCTATTGCGGAAAATAGGCCCGTGATCAGAAAACGCCAAGCCGTAGAAATCAAGTGCTCGTTTCAAGCTGCAGAAATTAAGAAGATTGCACTAGCCAGAAATCTTAGAGATCTTTACACGCGTATGCATCGAACGATGGCCCGTTTTGCGGCGGGAATTCTTGCGGCGACGTATCTTTTGAACAACCAATTTCTCGCCNTTTTCTGCACCCACAACCTCAGCCTGCACACTGGCACCTTCAACCGTTGGTGTACCGAGCTTAAGATCACCTGAGCCATTGCTGATAGCTAATACCNTGTCAAAAGTGAGTTTCTCTCCCGCTGAGACTTCGCGGAAATCGATCGCCACTTCTTGACCTTCTTCAACTTTGTATTGATGGCCTCCATCGGCAATGATCGCGTACATGGTAGTTGTGGGGGGCTANGGATTGNGGGATGAACGGAAGCANCCCAGGTTAGCTCATTCAATGAGTTTCGTCGAGGGGCTAGCAATTGCGGATCTCCTGGATCCGGGGCTTGACCAGCAGCAGGCANAGGGAAACCTACCCAACCCCCCCCAAACCCCTGATTCTCTAGCTCGATCTGATTCGTCGCGAAGCGGGCTAAGTCATTAATCCTGGTAAAGCATGTGGAGCTTGCGACAGGGTGCCTTGGGCCCGCTGGGGATCGCCTGCCCAAAATGCGTCTGAGAGCTCGCCCCCAGAAAAGGCCCAAATGGGCAGTCTCTCCGCAACTGCCCGCTCGGATAGATCACGCGTTTCGTCGCGGAAGACCATCCGAACATCGACGACAAAGCCATGGGGTGAGAGGTATCACAAGCAGGCAACCTGCCAAGGCCAGCACCATGTCTTTCTGGGCATCCCAAAAGTCGCCTTGCTGACCATTGTAATATTCTGCATTCCGGGGCGCCATGCAGATTGAGATTAGCNATTCGAAGATTTCGTACAGTGCGCTGGCAGCCATCANAACACAGAAACNCAACNGAATTGCCATGCGCAGATTCTTTCCGCGCCGGTANGCAATTTCGCAGACAGGCACCAGGCATAGCGCCCCAAAACAAAAGTGAACCAACCGTTCGTAATGATTTCGCTGCCAACCCATCTGATCCGACAATGAGAAGCCAAGCAGTTGTAAGGACCAGTCGTCGTAGGGCACATAAGAGTAAAGGTAGCGAGCCCCCAAGAGATGCAACCAGAGAAATCCAATCAGGCAGGCAAAAGAAACAGGACTCAACCAATCTTTGTTGGCTGCCATCACCAGACCTAAAATCGCCATAATTGTCGGAACGTGCTGGAGGGACTGCTGCTCAGGAAAGCGCGACCGAATCAACGAAGCCCCCAGCAAAACGACCGTCATGATGTAGGAGTATACGATTCAGACTAAGAGTTCCATATACATGGCATACGGTAGGATAAATATGAAATCGAAGGCCCGTTTTTCATTCCATGAATTCCGGACAATGGCCAGGAGCAACCATCCATTGNAGGGCAATGTGTTGGCAATCTGTCAACTTGCTCTCTGGAACATCCCCCAGGACACATAACCGTTACGATCGCTATTGAGAGCTGTTGACTTCCAGGAGCATCCAGAGGTTATTTTGTTGACGTTATGCTTCTTGCAACGTACATATTTAGCGACAGCCTATGGTAAAACCTCCCCAGCGGCGGTGTCCAATCTGCGTTTTCTCCCCAGCGCAATCGCCGTTTTGACCTAGGACTTTAAAAATTAAAAACAGCCTGCGCTGGGTAATCCCNCATGTATTTGGAAACTCCAGCGCCTTACGTAGGGGAGTAGAGNNCGCGATGATACAGGGAACTTTGCTGCTGGTGGACGACGATAAGCAACTGCTTGAGTCGATGGCTGATTGGCTCCGAGATCAGGGCCTACAAGTAGACACCTCCGGTGGGTGTGCTGAAGCTCTGGAAAAACTTCGTCACAAAGCTTACGAAATGCTGCTTGTTGACGTGCGNTTGCAAGATGGCGATGGCTTTGATCTCCTGGAACAGGTTAAGCGAAATTATCCTGAAAGCCACGTCGTCATGATGACTGGCTTTGGCGATGCCGACGCAGCCGTTGAAGCGATACGTGCGGGTGCTGCCGACTATCTTACCAAACCTCTTATTGACGATGAATTGTTGCTGTCGATTGAACGCGCCTTCAACCAACGTCAAGTTCTTGAAGAGAACACCCAACTTCGCAAGCAATTGGATAAGCAGGATGCCTTGAGCAATATCGTGGGACAAGACCAAGGCATGCTCAAAGTGTTCGACATGGTTGAGAGCGTAGCGGATACCAAAGCGACCGTTTTAATAACNGGAGAAAGCGGAACAGGCAAGTCTATGATTGCTCGGGCNATCCACCGTCAGAGCAGCCGCTCCGCCAAACCATTTATCGAAGTCGCCTGCGGTGCATTGCCCGAAAATCTACTTGAAAGCGAACTATTTGGCCACGTCGCAGGCGCCTTCACAGGGGCCACGAGTGACAAGGTTGGCAAGTTTATGCAAGCCAATGGCGGTACGATTTTTCTCGACGAAATTGGTACCGCCAGCCCAGCCATGCAAGTCAAGTTACTGCGCGTGCTACAAGAATTGGAATTTGAGCAAGTTGGTGGTGACAAAACATTCAAAGTTGACGTGCGAATCATCCTGGCCACCAACGAAGACCTCAGCGAAGCAGTTCGTGCAGGTCGTTTTCGCCAGGATCTTTACTATCGTGTTAATGTTATCAATATCGACTTGCCGGCTTTGCGCGATCGCCATAGCGATATCCCTCTGCTGGCCGAATCCTTCTTGGATGAACTTCGCGAAGATACCAATCGTCCTGTCCATGGATTTAGCGAAGAAGCCCTCCATGTACTGGAAGTCTATCCTTGGCCAGGCAATATTCGTGAATTGCAAAATGTCGTGGAGCGAGCTGTTTTACTTGGCAAAGAAGAAACGATTGTTGTCGGAGACTTGCCCCGTGACATCACTGGTGGACCCACCATTGGCATGCCTCGCATGAGCAATATGACACTTAAAGAAGCCCTCGAAGAACCTGAGCGACGGATCATCCTGAGCGTTCTCGAATCCAACAACTGGAATCGAAACGCCACGGCCGACACATTAGGTGTTAATCGCACGACCCTGTATAAGAAGATGAAAAAATTGGGACTGGAGGACGCCAAGTTCGCAAATCCATAAGGGGTCAGCTCCCGGAAGGGGCGCATGCCTTTACCGTGTATCCGTTGGTTCTACGTGGCGCAGGTCCTCGGAAGTATAAAACTTCGCGATTGGCTGGCAATTTTCTTGGACCTGGTAACGAAGTGCCGGGCTGTGAGGGTCCCAACGTATTTCACGAATGGTCGCTGTGCGTGGTGTATTCCGATGACCACGAGAAAGTACCTCGATCCAGTCACCCACCTCAAAACCTTCGGTCTGCACTTCCTGCCAAAGTGTGTGATGCACACGCAATCGCTGGTCGCCATAATGCAGCACCTCAAACGGCCCCTGCTGGCCCTCTCTTCTGAAAATGCGCGTGCTGGGTATGATTTTCCGGGCCAACTCTACATCTTCTGGNTGTAGCCAATCGTTTCCATCCTGTGGCCACCAGGGATAGTAGCCATATCGAGGTTCTTCTTTCATCATTGCACCNCAGAGGTCTTCAGCAGCAATCCCCATTGATTTAGCGTACCCCGCGAGACGCTTAAGGAACAGTTTGTTCCGATTGAATACAGAAGTACGATTTCACCCATAATGATGGTTCCCGTGGGACTCCCTGAGATAGGTCCCTGATGCTCTACTGACGACCTATACTTGAGAACCTGGGAATTCGCCTAGTATCTGCATTTCTGCAGACCTGGGTCCTCAAGCTACGTCCAAACATTCACAGAACCTGATTTTCATGAAGCTTCACGATTTTCTAGTGCACCACGGCATGTCAGTAAATCCGTTTGCTGATGAAGATGCTCAAACCGACCCAGTCTTTCTGGGGCGCTGTCGCACCAGCACCTTCCATCCCAATTGGGACAAGCTGTATGGCGACCCGACCAATCCGGCAACATCGATTGTGTTCGGTGAAAAAGGCGCTGGCAAGACAGCCATGCGCATCCAGGTGGCAGAGCAAATCAAAGAACACNATCAAACCCACTCCGACAATCGTGTTTTTGTAATCGAATACGACGACTTCAACCCCTTCCTGGATCGATTTGCAGATCGGCTCAGCGGACGAAAGCGTCGAAACCCAACCACAATTTTGTCCGAATGGAAATTGTGGGATCACATGGATGCGATTCTTTCTTTGGGAATTACCAGCGCTGTCGACCGATTGCTCGATAGCAGCCAACCGAGTGGCTCGGTGGCAAACCATCTTCCTGATGATGTTAAAAAACGACTCGATCGATTTCAAAAGCGTGACCTGCTTCTCCTGGCTGCTTGCTACGATAATTCATTGACCGAAGCTTTCCAAACGCGCTGGTATCGCTTACGCCGAAAGTTGTGGTACATGCNCTGGCAAAACTGGGCCGTACGTGGCATTGGCCTGGCTGTAAAAGCTNCGGTNCTCACNTATGTCCTTTGGTGGCAACGCGACTGGAAAATCTTGCTTACCGTTTGGCCCTGGTTAATCATGGCTTTAGGATGGGCCCCCTGGATGGCCCAAGTTTGGCGCTGGTGGATGCAAGCCTATGGTGTCTCACGCAAACTACGTTGCATAACTCGAGACGTAAACCCACTTCGACAAGTGTTCATGCAGTTCTCCGGACGCGACATTAATAGCCAACCGTTGCCCAATAAAATGCGTACCGACGACCGGTACGAATTGCTTTATAAATTCCAAGGCGTGTTGAAAGCCTGTGGTTTTTCTGGGATTGTGGTGCTCGTAGATCGCATCAACGAACCTCATTTAATCAATGGATCGTTAGAAAATATGCGGGGTCTTGTCTGGTCGATGCTAGACAATAAGTTTCTCAAACAACCGGGCTTGGGCATGAAACTGCTTCTTCCTATTGAGCTTGCTGACTTTGTACAAAACGAAGACCACGACTTTTATCAACGTGCTCGCCTCGACAAGCAAAATATGATTCCCTCTCTTGAATGGACTGGACAGTCCTTGTACGACTTGGCGAATGCTCGCGTGGCCGGATGCTGTGAAGACAGCCAGTCCTCCGGACTGCGCAGCTTGTTTGCTGACGAAATTGAAGACTCTCGCCTGATTGATGCCTTTGCAGGGCTGCGTGTACCACGACAACTTTTTAAGTTTCTGCATCGAGTTCTCGTAGCCCACTGCCAATCGCACGTCGATAGTTCACCCTCGTGGAAAATCGATTCGGGTACTTTTGAAGCTCAGCTAGCACTCTACCTACGCGACCAAAAAGACTCCGACGAGGGATTGATAGTAGGCTAGCATCCAGATTTAGTACGGATCAGGAGTTGCCTTGACCCTACTGAACGATTTTGCCACACTTTGGCCGCTCTTATTTTTCCAGAGCGCTCGCCAGTTCGGGATAGACTACCCAAACGCTTACCCACGAGGGGAGTTGCGCAATGTGCAGGATGCTATTACTGATTGCTTTTGTTTTCATCACGGGCTGTAGTTCACAAGAGGCTCCACAAGATTCCCAAGCAGGAACATCGTCCGGAACCACTGGCTTGGCCTCTTCAGCAGGTGCTGAAGGTGCGATCAAGGCTGTTGTCAAAGATTTCTGGGAAGCGGTTCGCCTCGGTGATGCTGATCAAGCTATTACGCTTCTCTCACCCTTTGCTCAAAAATGTATTCGTGATAACGAGTACGATTTCGTGCCTCCCGCAAGCAATACGATGAAATACAAGATCGGCGAGGTGGAAATCGTCGATGGCAATCAAGCCGTAGTCGACTCTATCTGGACGGATATTGATGGCGATGGGAACACGTACGATGAACAGATGTCCGTGGCACTACGACTGGTGAATGGCCGCTGGTGTATCTTTGGTATGGCCGCTGATATGGGTCCCAACCAACCACCGATGGTTATGAATCTGGAATCTCCAGAAGAGTTTTTTGGCCCCCAGCAATCGATCGCAACCAAGCCGACGACAACTGTTGAGCGATAGGCCAATCCATTTGGCCGACCTCAGAATCCTTTCTGGCACTGGCATAAATACAGGCTATTTGGCTGCATTTTCCACTTACTTGCGCTATCTACGTACGCTACCCAACTAACCAAAGATTCGCCCTGAATATTTGTTTCATTGCTGGGCAGCACGATCCGCTTCGTGGCAAGGTGGTTTAGCCCAGATATTTCATATGCATAAGATTGGGCACCGAAGCGCAGCTTTTGTCGGCGAGGCGGGTAGGGGCGCGCTCTCCTGCCAAGGCCTGGGAACAGGCGATTGGGGGCCATTTCAGACATCCTGAAGATTGCCAGCTGAAGCCAAGAAGTGAAATGAGGGCCGATTTCTGCCGTCGTGAACCAGGGAAAAGATGGGATATATTCGAACTCTCGTAACCTGCAACATAAAAGTGCCCATTTTACCAAAGACGGTCACTCCCATATTGGATGATTGAGGGGGCACTTGACACTAGGAACTGTAATGTTATTTTGGTCGGCCTTAGTTGGTCAAATGCTAAAGTCAACCTAGCCATCATATTTCACCCAATCCTCCTCGAACAACACTTGACTACGTGTCGGTTGGAGTAGTAGGAGTGAAGATTCGAATAGCTAGGCAAAACCCCAGGGATGAACACTAATTAGGCCACCCCATTTTCGACTGGTGGGCAGACTGGTATGGATCGATCGTTCTTTGCCTGATGATTCAGTCGGAAAATCCTATAAACGTACCCCTTGCTGCTGACCGTCGCTGCAAGAACGGGGTGCGGAATTTGGCGGTCAACACCGAACCATTTTTACTTTTGCTACGTCTGGTAACAAACGTAGCATCTGCGCGTTAACCTTGATTTCTGAAATCCAAAGTTGGATTATGTTTTCCAGCGATTTCACGAAACTGTTTTTTGTAAGAGAGGGGATTTTGTTATGAAGAAAGCTATGATTTGGGCTGCTACTATGATGATTTTGGTAGCCGGAATGGTTGTCACCAGCGCGAGTAGTGCTGAAGCCGGCCTTTTTAATTGCAACAAGTGCGGCAAGCTGATCGGCAAACTATTAAATCGCCAGCAACAGACATCCTGCGAAGCTGCCCCAGAGGCACCTGAAGGTGAAGTTCAAGCATGTGGTTGCGAAACTACCGATTGCTGCGTTACCCAATGCTCTTGCTTGAACAAGCGTCAACTGCGACGTGCTCAGCGTAAAGGCAAGTGCTGTGATTCCTCCGCAGAACCCAGCTGCAATGAGGCTCCCGCAGAAGCAGCCCCAGAGGCACCTGAAGGTGACGCCACAACCTAATTAGGCTGTGGGCAGCAAAAGTTAGTTAATGGGTTAGATTGTAATGGGCTGGATTCTACAATTCGGCCATACAGTTTGATAAATGCAAAGGCCGAATCTCTTTCGAGATTCGGCCTTTTTTAATTCATTTCTTACGTTTTGACGCGACACTTGAAAAGCTCTCTGCAAAGGGCTAGCCGCCAGCCATGCGAATCTCACGTCCTGAGTTGTCTTCACTGACAATCTTCAAGAATTCTGGTGACACGTCCTCGTGACTAAGTACGATAATCTCGATACTATGCTCATCCTCCAAATTGGTAAGCTCACGCCTCTTGCGATTATTGAGATAATTTGCAACCGCTTCCTCTACCGATACTGTAACACGAGCAACTTTTTCATGTTGGACATGCATGATTAACTTGCGGATCACTTCTATCGCCATGCTCTCAGCCGACTTGACCAAACCAGATCCTGTACAGCCCGGGCATTCTTTGTAAACACTCCGCTTGAGACTTGGCCGAACCCGTTGTCGAGTCATTTCGATCAAACCAAATGGGCTCGTACGTAAAATCTTAGTACGCGCCCGGTCCCGCTTGACCGCATCACGCAACGTACGCTCAACGACTCGACGATAGCGCTCCCGTCGCATATCAATAAAATCGTTAACCACAACTCCACCTAAGTCACGCAACCGCAATTGACGAGCAATTTCTTTGGCCGCTATTTGATTTAACTTAAAAGCCGATTCTTCCGCAGATCCATCTGTTCGAAAACTGCCGCTATTAACATCGATAGCGACCAGTGCCTCGGTTTGGTCAATCACTAGTGATCCGCCTCCTTTGAGAGGCACCTGGCGATTGTTGATGCTCGAAATTTCTTCGTCCAACTTGTATTTGTGGTACAAAGGCTCCTTGCCCTCGTAAAGTTGGAGTCGATTCACAAAACGAGGCATTACTATTTGCAAGAATTCTTTTGCTCTTTCATAAGCCCCCACTTCGTCAATCAGTATCGTATCGACTTCTTCTGTAAATATGTCACGGATGGTGCGGATAATCATATCGCTTTCTTCGTAAATCCCCACCGGACCCTGCACCTTTTTAATACGTCTGACAATCACCTTCCAAAGACGCAACAAGTATGCCAAGTCGCGCGACAACTCCTGTTTGCTTCGATCGGTTCCCGCAGTACGCACAATAAAGCCAACACCTTTCGGTGGATTCAGCTCACGAAGAATACCTCGCAACCGACGGCGATCATCTTCGTCTTCAATTTTGCGTGAAACGCCAATTCGCCCCAGCGCAGGCATGAGCACCAGGTAACGACCCGGTATGCTGATATAAGTCGATAACGTGGGACCCTTCGTGCCAATACCTTCTTTGATGACTTGCACCAAAACTTCATCACCACGACGGAAAATTTCTTGGATGGGTGGTTTGATTCGTGGGCGAGCGCCAGGCCTTACTTTTCTACTGGCAGTGCTGGTGCGACCATTGCCCCCTCCACCACGCTCAGAAGATGCATCTGCTGGTTCTGGTTCGTTTTGAGTTCCATCCGGCTGGATGGGCTTGTCGGGGTCGTACCCCCCTTGGCGAAAGTACTGCGATTCGACGTCACTTATGTGCAGGAAACCATTACGACCTACACCAAAGTCGACAAACGCAGCTTGGATACTAGGCTCCAAATTGACAATCTTACCTTTGTAAATGTTGCCAACATAATTATCTTGGCTACTACGCTCTACATAAAGTTCTTCTAGTTGGCCATCTTCAACGATCGCAATCCGGCATTCTTCCGGCTGTGCAACATTGATTAGCATCTCGTGTTTCATGATTATTTACTTTCAATTTGTATCTATTACCGCAGGGAACGGGTCCCGCTAAAATATATTTTTGTTGATATTTACCTACTCCAGGCAAGGCTGATTTACTTCTAGGAATATAAAAGGGCAACGCGTTACAAACAGATTCAAGTCTTCTAAAGGGGAAATTCAGGAAAAACTTTTGACAATTCCTCCATGAGAAATGTTTTGATCGCGAGAGCACTCTCCATGGTTCTCACCTGCTCCGCCACCCTTTCACATTGATCAATACTAACACTACGGCAAACTCTTTTTAGTTCGGGTACTGCCGCAGGCGTCACACTAAAACTGCGCAGTCCTAATCCCAACAGCAACATGGTATACAAGGGATTGCCACCCATTTGTCCGCACAAACTGACTGGAATATCATGCTCATTCGCAGTGCGCACCGCCATCTCGATCATGCGAACTACCGCCGGGTCGGATGCTGTATACAAATTAGCTACGTCCTTATTGCTCCTATCTACGGCAAGGCAATATTGAATAAGATCATTGGTACCGATACTAAAGAAATCTACTTCTTCGACAAAACGATCCATCATCATGATGGCAGATGGAACTTCGACCATCATGCCAACTTTCATATCACGATCAAAAGCAATTCCTGCCTCTTCCAGATCTTCCATTGCATCGGCGAGCACCATCCGTGCTTGTCGAAGTTCAATAATGGTACTGATCAGAGGAAACATAATCCTGATCTCACCCATTGAACTTGCGCGTAATATGGCTCGCAACTGAGTACCGAATAAATCTCTATTTCTCAAAGCCAACCGAATGCTTCTTAAGCCCAAAAATGGGTTGCGTTCGTCTTCGGGATTGGGAAGTGAACGCATTTTGTCCGCACCAAGATCCAACGTACGCATGATGACCGGTTGGCCTTTCATGGCTTGAACAACTCCTGAGTACGCTTCAAAATGGAGTTCTTCGGTCGGATCATCATCACGTCCTAGATAAATGAATTCGGTGCGATAGAGGCCAATTCCGTCAGCACCACGCTCCTGGCATTGCTCAACTTCGTAGGGAAACTCGATATTCCCCATCAAACTTATCAGCTCCCCATCTTTTGTAATCGCTGGCAATTCACGCAACATCTCTAGTTTGGTTGCTAGCGAGCGTTGCTCCTCAACTTCGTGTCGGTAGCGTGCCAGTGTCTCTTCGTCAGGATGCAGTACAATCTGGCCTTGATCACCGTCGATGATGACCGTGTCACCACCTGAAACATCCGTGAGAAAAGGGCCGATGCCAACCACTGCAGGAATTCCCAATCCTTCGGCAACAATGGCCGTGTGACTTCCTGGACCACCAATTTCAGTCACAAAACCAAGAGCAAATCGAGGATTCAGGTTCGCTGTTTCGCTTGGCGTAAGATTATGGGCTAGAACCAAAACAGGAGAAGTAATTGTTGACAACTCCTCACGGGCTCGACCCAGAAGATTTCGAAGCAATCGTTTTTCGATGTCGAAAATATCATTTGCCCGCTCCGCCATATATGGACCTTCGAGCGTTTGAAATACCTTGGCATAACGGCGGAGAGCGCGGCTGACCGAATACTCAGGTGAATAATGCCGCTTACGAATCATCTCCTCTATCTCTTCATTGAGACGACGATCTCGTAACATCTGCAAATGCGCCGAAAAGATAGCCGCATATTCGTCACCCAACTGGGCAGCGACTTGCTGGCGATTATGCTCGACTTCGGCAATCGCAGCTTCGAAAGCTCCCTCCAGGCGGCTCAATTCTTCATCGACCGCATCGCGCGGCAGGAAACGCCGCGGGATCCGAAATCCCTCGTTGTCTAAAACGAGTGCTTCGCCTATCGCTATGCCAGGCGATACGGCAATACCCTGGAGGCGTTCCATTGCGCCCTCACTAGGCAGCGGCATGCCATGCCCGGCTGAGAGACATCTCGCAGATTAAAGAAAAACTCACCTTAAGGCTTTAGGCTTGCGCCTCCACAAAGCATTCCTGGGAGCTACAAGGACTGACTATACAGGCCACTATCGGATTTTCTTTTTTTAACGAGTTGCTCATCGGCCAACCATGGTCTTGCACACTGCTGTGTTTCTGGGGGCCAAGAAAGTGAATTGGGAATTGCTTATGACGGTCGTTCTCAACCATCCCACAACACCCGTGATCTAACCCTGACTTTCTTGGCTCATTGTTTCATCGGATGTAAAATCGCTGTCTACCAATCGTGCCAAAGCCTCTAGGGCTGCTTCAGCGTCGGCTCCGTGGGCGTGCAGGACCAACTCGGTCCCCTGAGCAGCACCCAACGTCAACACATGCAGAATGCTCTTGGCATCGACACGTAAACTATCGCGTATCACTTCGATTTCTGAATCAAACTTTAGTGCTAATCGAGCGAACACCTCCGCTGGCCGCGCATGCAACCCCTGCGGATTATTGATCACTACAGTTCGCTGGGCGATTGGCATTTCCATATAAACTTATACGTATCTTGGGCGAGGCACCATCGGATTCACCGTAAGTTGCCTCATCATTCACTTCTATACAAACTGATTGTTGTCGGCCTCTTCGAGTAATTGCCAAACATCTTCAGGCGATTTACTCTGCTTGAGAAAGCGACAGAATGTTTCGTCACGTAATTGGCGTGAAATATTTTCGAGCGCTCGCAGATGATCACCGGGACGATCCGGCGGTGACACCAACAAGAATAGCAGGTGCACTTTTTCACCATCCAAGCTATCAAAGTCAACTCCGTCTGAACTTATGGCAACAGTACCCACAAGCTCGCTGACACTAGGATGTTTTGTATGTGGCACGGCAACACCGCGGCCGATGCCTGTGCTGCCTAACTCTTCTCTTTTCAAGATCGCCTCAACAATACTATCGTGCTGATCCTGATCAATTTTGCCGGACTCCAGCAGGGCGGTAGCCATGCTACGAATCACCTGTTCTTTGTCATCCACTTCGACACTCGTGCGAATCGCTTCGCGGCTTACAAAATCTATAAACTTCATAACTTTCTAAACCTACTTTCAATTTTATTGAGTCTACATAGAAGTCCAATCTTGCGTCATCGGTCCACAGTTCAAGACCCACAGCAGCAAGGCTGCAGTATCAGAACTGATTCTCCAAGTTCGCTTTCCAGGATTGAACAACTTTGATGTTTGCAAATAGGACTCGATGGGTATATTTCATTCAGCCGACTAGCCCTCTATGGGAAGATCTTCTGCGTGATCCTGCCTGCGCTGCTCTGCTTTGCGGTGCCGCTTTTGCAATTTTTCTTTGTATTTTCTTAATTGCTGTTCAATTTTTTGAACTGCCGAATCAACGGATGCAAAAAGTTTGTCCGCCTTATCATGAGCTACAAAATCGTGTTTGTGCTCAGCCGACACCATAATCTCGACTTCTGGTATATGTTCATTTTTCAACTCGACAACCACTTCGATTGACATCAGGCGATCGAAGTAACGGCCAATTTTCTCAACTTTTTCCTTCAGTTTCTCCTGGGAGGCCTCGCTTAAATGGCCATGTCGAACAGCGATACTGACTTGCACAGACAATGCTCCCGAAGGGGTTATTGCTTTCTCAAAGGTTTATCAGGAACCCACATGCCTAGTCACCGAGATGGGGTTCCCCCAGACCCTCATTCTAACGGCTTACGGGCTCGACGACAAACCGGCTGTAGGAGTGATTCTCTTCCTTAAGACGGCCATTTGGACACCCCAAACTGCCAGAAGGGGCAAATCTTATGATATTCACGGCACTAGGGACGTCTGCACCTTTCAGGACCAGAAATCCACATCTCAGCCCAGCTAGCTTCAGAGAGCCAGCCAGTTTCAGGGAGCTGGTAGGAGATCTCCCGATTCTAGCCGATCCCAGATTTTCTTGACGGAAATCTGTCGTCGCTGAATAGGCCGAGTTGGCCGGTATCCATCTAAATAAGAAGTTCCTGTAATCTCGTTGAGATTATGGATGGCTAGCACACGGTAGTCCAGGCTGTCATTTTCGAGCCCGTCAATCACATTGACCAAAGCCCCAGACAGACGTTGTTCGCGCGTTTTGCCAATCGAACTTAAAGAATAACCCGCCAGCAACTCCATCAGACCCTCAGCAGCTTCCTCCCCCCGTAAATTACGAAATGCCTCATGCACTTGAGAGGCAACTTGGGGACTGCGCGCCATCGCCTGACGTAGTACGTCGATCTGTACATTCCAAGTACGACGACTTTGTGCACTATCATTGAGTGCTTTGACCGAGGGCTCAAAATCACCCACGTATACACTGGCCTCAGCGGCCAAGGTACGCACTTCTCGACGACGACCAAGTCCCTTCTCATCAGTCAACTCCTGCAGCCTGAGTGCGACTGGCTCACCAACTACCAACTCCTCAGACAATGTATCGCGTGCGATTCGTTCAGAATCCGTCATTTGCTCTTGGTCGATCCATTTGGGGAGTTCCAAAATGTTTTCAGGCAAACCATCGATACTTTCGGCCGTTTTCCAAACTACTGGTGCTTGGATCGTTTGTTCGTCTCCTGCAGAACTGGGCCAAGTGATTTTGCCACTAGTCAAGTACCAAAGGACTTCGACAGGTGACTGCTCGTCATAATTACTCTCTGGCACGAACACTCGCCTGACTTCTAAGGCCAAACTTGACGAGCTTTCAAGCTCGAAGACTCTTGTTTCTTCACCAAACTGCAATGCAATTCGGTTGCCTTGAAGGCCTGCTGTCAATAGAAGGCGACCGTAGGCAATTACCAATTCCAATTTAGCACCACTACCCTCCTTACTTTCATGGGCTGGCAGTTTTAATTGTGTCCCCCCCGAAAGGTGGAAGTTCATGTCTCCTAAGACAATGTGCGTCCTGAATTTAGGAAGTGCTAATAACGTGTCACCAGCAGAAAGTGCACTACGTGGTGGTAATCGAACCCACTGGTTTTCCTTATCATCAAGCCACAACAAAATATCATTGTTGCCCAGATAATTTCCAAGTTGAATTGGCTCTTGTGAATCTGGGGCGGTCGGTGTACGGCTGGATCCTACCTCCAGCACGCCGCCTAAGACTTCCTCGGCACCAGGATCAGCATCTAGCGTATTTGCCCGAGAGTCCGGCAAGGCTGTTTCTATCTCCAGATCGATCTTCGGAGAATCTCCATGCACACTTGCCGTGATGTCAGAATCTGCTGCGCCCAAATCATCACTCACGGCAGGCATACCTACTTCCAATTCGCCACCATCGAAAGATTTCGGGATGGCCGATTTATCCGTGTGTCCCAACTCAGCGTCTGGTTGTTGTGCGTTGTTCGAATTTTGGCTCGCTTGCTCCTCAATTGTTCGCCCTTCCTCTCCTTCTACCCCAGTCACCGTCGACATATCACCAGACACTGGAACAGATCCTAAAAGGTCAGCACCCGGATTGAACGGGGGGGCTTCTCCACCCGCGGGCACAGTAGAATGGGACGTCTCTGGAGGAGAACTTTCTGCCAACTCCTCAATAACGACTTCCCCTTCAAATTGAATCGCTTCGCTATTGGCTATTTTACTGGGAACTTGGGATGGAAAAATTTCTGGGTACATCAACCATCCTACAAACGCTACGAAAAGAATCGCCGCTGTTGCAAGTACTAAACGCTTGTTGCGTCCACGGGATTTAGAAGCTGCGCGTAAATAATCGGGGATTTCTGAGTTGCCAACGGCAGCAGGCGCACCAGCACTAGCGGGAGAAGGAGTCGCTGCCGGAGCAGCGGAAAGGGGAGAGGATGCCGAAACTGCAGGGGGAGATACCGTGTCAGCTGGAACTGGTTGAGCTGCCTGATGCATCTCATGGGCTGGCTCAATGCGTAACTTCTGCCCCTTCTCTAAGTCGGCGGGAAGCTGATAGATTCTTTGTTTAAGGTTGTTGTCAATTTCTGCCGGTTCGCCCAGTACCATGGTGAGCACATGGTGGCAAGAAACCACTTCGGCAAGATGCATGTCTGCATCGCCACTAGGTTCCAGGCACAAACGTTCGAAATCCGCCACATCCCCTGACGGCAAGGTATTGTCCAGATACTCAGCAACCGCATTGACATCAGCGACACTCACACCTCCGAGGACATCATCGGAATCTTCCCCCGCATCAATCGTAGGCGCACCCAAGCGCAAGCGACGTACGGCATCCCGTGACCGATGGATGAGCTCTGTTGCAAAATCACTGGCTTCGATTTTTTTACCCAGTTCTTCGTGATCGGTAGGCTCCAGAATATCGTCCATGTATGCCAGTAATGTTCTCAAGGTCAATCGCATCTTTTTTCCTCGAACCAAATAGATTTGCGCCTAGTACCACTAGGGAAAAAGGGGCACCAAATTACACCACCTACAGGAAGAGTGGCTAAATTTGCGCAGCTTCGTGCAAAAAAATATAAAAGTCGCAAAAAAACAGGTTCCTCTGTCGAAATAGCCGAAGACTACCCCAGCAGCAGCGGATCGAATCTGCTTGCAAACTGTTGAAAATAGATGCGGATGAGATAGGGTGGCTACATCCGACGAGGCGCGCTCGGAAAAGCGACCAGGACGAAAAGCGAAGCTGAAAGCTGAAAAGTAGCCACCAATAACGGGTGTAGAGCCGGATTTTCGGTTGGACCATACTCCGACCAGAGCAATTCGTGATCTTCCCAGCCATCTGTAGTTCTTACCCAGGATAATCCTGGAGATTGGCTGAGTACCTGCCTTTGACCCTGTGCGTTGTCCAGGGAGGCAATGACGCTACTCAGCGCAACTACGGCGGCCAAAGTAAGAACCGACTGGTACAAAACTCCACCCTCTCAGTAGACTGCCTCGCAAATATTGCGAAATGGGGTAAACCAAAGCGATTCGACTACTGTCGCAAGCGGTATGCCCAGATGGAGGAAAGAGGAGTGCCCAAGCACTATTTATGGGCAAAACCAGGCAGAATCGTGATCTGCCTGCCGTTCTTAAAGTGTTGCCAAATCACCACATACGACAGAAGTATGTTGTCAATTTGCAGCATCGTTTCTGACAGAATGGGGGGTGAGAAAGGCTTCCCGGATTGCCTTTAAGCTCGAAATGTCTGCGAGCTCTACTCTGGATGGTCACCGGATGCAAGAGTTTATATGACCGTTTCAATCGAAAAAACCATCCAGCTCCAATTTAAAAATGTTATCGGTTACGTACACCTGAGTTACGACTCAAAATGGAATCAATAATTTGGAAGTGCGCAATTTGGCGAGTAAAATCAAGTAACTTTATTAGACGCACTTTTCAAATTGTACTTTTCACCTGCTAACGCGCCACTACGGACTATCGCGAACCAACTTGCAATTGGTGTACGAGATCAAGTTTTGGCAACATAGCGCACAACAATCGATGTCAAACTCCCTAAGAAATCGAATCATTCGCGTTCGACGCGAAGCAGAAGGCTATCTTGAGCTAGGTATGCCTCTCCATGCTCTGCGAGCACTCCGACGACGCAAGCATGCTGTCCAAAATGATGCACGCGCATGTTACCTTATGGGGGAATGCCTGCGTGAACTACGTCACTATCAAGAAGCTATTTCTCCATTGCGTCGAAGCTTGGAACTGATTCCTGATGATGTTCACGTCCGTATGGCACTTGCGTGGTGCTACAAGAGGGTCGGACACGTCAAACGAGCCATTGATTCGCTCGAACCCGCCATAGATGTTGAACCGGGCAGTGCCATCCTGCACTACAATTTGGCTTGTTACTGGAGCCTCATTCACAATCGCCGTGAGGCCCTCCGGCATTTGGCCAATGCGCTGGATATCGACGGAAACTTCCGCGATTTTGTGCATGACGAACCCGACTTCGATTCCTTACGAAGCGATCCGGTTTTCAAAAACATGACGCAAATGATGGGGTGATTAGAAACCTACACTTGCCGAAGGTAATTTCATTCTTTATTCCATTGCCATGGAACCCCATTAGCCAGGTGAAATATTCGGGGTGGATTCCTACCATCCCCAGGTCCCACACTTCTTTATTAAAGTAAGTTGGTCTTCTCATCAGAATCGCAAAAAACAACCTGGGCAGGAGTTATATTAGCATCAACGATCTGATCAAAAGCAAGAGCCACACCACTGATGCCTAGCAATCGATATTGTGTGACAGGAAACCAAAGGTGGCCGCCGTTTCGTTTTCGTAATCGCTACGGAACATAAAGTCTTCGTCCAATCGCATTTATCGGGCAGGACCTGTACCCTGCTTTTCCTATCCAGACAAACTGGTTGGGTCGTGCGACCAGTGGACATTGATGCTTGTATCATCGCCCACCTTAGGAATGTTCAGGTTAAGCGGACAGCCGTTTGTGTTGAGGTTGCTTACTGCTAGCACCCACTGAGCGGACTGTGTAGAGATCACTTAATTCCGTTGCCAAGGCCAGATAATCTTCTGCCCCAGCCGATTGGGAAGAATATTCGAAAATGGACTGCTCGAAACTGGGCGCTTCGGCCAAGCGTATATTGCGCCGTATTCTTGTCTGGAATAAATGCACTTCCTGCCATACCGAATCATCACTGCTGCGGGAGGTCTGAAAAAACTCTTCGACATCGGCTGCAACTTCAGCCGCCAGACGGGTTCCCGATTCGTACAGACAAAGCACGACACCGGCTAATTGCAGACGGTCATTGAGACGTTTTGCTACCAAGTCGATCGTTTGCAGCAGCTTACTTAAGCCATGAAGAGCCAGGTAATGCGGTTGAAGAGGCAGTAAGACGTCATCGACGGCTGATAATGCATTAATTGTCAGAATACCCAGAGAAGGCGGGCAGTCCATGAGCACGTAGTCAAACTCTTCACACTCTAAAGCCAGTTTATCACGCAGAATCAGTTCTCGTCCGACCACACCCGCCAATTCCACTTCGGCGGCGGCCAAATCAATATGCGACGCAGCCACCGAAAGGTTTTCATTCACAGGTTGCCAAATATCACACAAGGGACTGTCATTCGTCATCAAGTCGTAAACAGTGGGTTGCTCTGGCTTGGGGTTGAGTCCCAAATGCAAGGAAGCATGTGCTTGCGGGTCCATGTCAATCAGCCCCACGCGCATCCCCCGATCAGCCAGCGCAGCGCTCAGGTTGACCGCAGTCGTCGTTTTGCCAACACCGCCTTTTTGATTGATGATCGCGATTGAACGCATTGTGTCCGCGGTCCTCTCAGATAGGATCGAAAATAAAGGACGCGGATTATAGGATGCAACCGTCGCCTTTCCCAGAGCATTATGGAGAAGTGCTAGCTGTCCTTTTTGTATCGAGTAGGCCAATGTCCAAAAAATATTTTCGGAGAGTCTCCACCATCGGCTGGCAACTTGCGACATGCACCTCTAGAGATACGCTATCCAGATGACCAATGGTCGCAAAATCGTCAGCGAGAATAATCTTGGCGGTTCTATTCTCCGCAGCAAGCTCCAATTGCCAACCCCAAGCAATCTCTTCAGGGTCAACTGCAGTCTCCCAGTGATAATTCTTATCGCCAAACAACACACGTCGAAGATGGACCATTCCACGAACCTTACTAAGATCTTTTGGCTCGCTCAAAAACTTCGAATTCCTGAGTCGAGTTGTTCCCAGAACGGGTGGATCAAACTGCCTAATCTCGACCTGCGAAGGTCTGGCAATCAAAGGAGCTATTTCCGTACCCCAAAACTCTGTTGCACGGTGGGTCGTTTCGTACTGGTAAAACCACGAAGCTCCCCCCAGCAATAGGGCCAAGCCAACCAGCAGGACTACCAATTTGGTACCCGAAAACTCTTCCTGGTCTTTCTCTGTGCTGTGTTCCATTTCCCATCACTTAGCTGTTTTCTATCTTAATTTCTACCGGAGACTCGTCTTCATATTTAACCCGCTTCTGCTCCGGCGGTCTAGAACCTGAATTCGCACATCAGTATAATAGCACCTTTTGACCTATCGACACCCGGCGACGGAAATGATTCATGGCAGACAAGTTTGATCCTTATCGCGAAGCGCTGGTCATGGAGACCGAAACGGAGTGGCCCGAAGAGACGGACCTGAATCCACATCGCCAGGCAGAACTCGAGAGGCTGCTGCACGAAAAGCCAGAAGAGGCAACTGAGCTGGAATATGTGCGCACACACACGGGCTTTTGTCGTCGCATCGTAGTCACCGACGAAGATCTACAGCGCGTTTCTTAATTACTAAGAACACCGGAATCGCAGAAACACCCAAGGAATATGCCGTAATATTCTCCTCGTGTTCTGCGTTTCATGTTCCATTGAAATTTTCGAGGTAAGACATGCGTGTTGCTTTGGGTGAGCGCAGCTACGACATACAAATTGGTAGCGGAAATCTAACTGCGTTTGCAGATTTTTTGCGTGAGCGCACCGAATCACATCATGCAGTCCTGATCACAGACACCAATGTCGACTCGCTCTACACAGATCGACTTGGAGATCAGTTGACTGAAAATGCGTGGGATGTGCACATTCTGGTTGTCGATGCGGGTGAACGCAGCAAGGCAACAGAGGTGTCAACAGACTTATGGGAAACCATGCTGGAAGAAGGAACAGACCGTCAATCTATTGTTGTCGCAGTCGGTGGTGGGGTCGTTGGTGATCTGGCCGGATTTGCAGCTGCCACTTTTGCGCGTGGTCTTGGTTTCTTTCAGGTCCCCACGACACTCTTGGCCCAAGTCGATAGCTCTGTAGGTGGAAAGGTCGGCATCAATTTGCCGGGCGCTAAAAATATGGTCGGTGCCTTTTGGCAACCACAAGGAGTGCTTGTCGATGTCGACGTCCTCCAGTCACTCCCTGATCGAGAATACCGTGCTGGTTTGGCTGAAGTCGTGAAATACGGTGTGATTCTAGATGCCCAGTTCTTTGCCTTTCTGGAAGACAACACGCTGGAGATAAACAATAAGAATCCAACGCCATTACGCCACGTTGTCGAGCGCTGTTGCCGACTCAAAGCCGACGTTGTCGAAAACGACGAACGCGAGCTTACTGGCTTGCGTTCTGTACTCAACTATGGACATACCTTTGCGCATGCCTTTGAGGCTGCTGGCAAGTACGGACAAATACTCCACGGCGAAGCGGTCTCGGCAGGCATGATGTGTGCGGCTCGTCTGGCCCAACGCATGGGTCGAGTCGATGAGGCCTTTGTCCGTCGCCAACAGGAACTCCTTGATGCTCTGCAACTCCCCACATCAATACCCGAATACGACAGCGATGAAATCATCACCCTCATGCACCATGATAAAAAAGCTGATGGAGGACAACTGAGATTCGTGCTACCCACAAAAATGGGACATGTAGAGTTGGTCAACGATGCGCGTGTCGATGATGTGCGTGCATCTCTTTCACAAAAATAGCTATACTTTTTTGTTGGGAATTGTATGAACGCAACAAAAGATAGAGATAGCGAAGAACTTCGCGAGCATCTGCGTCTGGCAATGGTTCCAGGTGTAGGGCCACTGCTGCGAATGCGTTTGCTATCACAGTTTGAGTCACCGCATCAAGTGTTTCAGGCTAAATGTCGCGACCTACAAAACGTTTCCGGTGTGGGTGCAAAACTGGCCCAATCGATCATCCAGTCGAGCAGCACAATCGATGTCGATCAACAGATCGAGATTGCTGCAAACAATAATGTACACATATTGCTGGAGTCACACGACGATTATCCTCCACTGCTTAAAGAAATTCACGATCCGCCCGGTGTAATATTTAGTCTTGGTAAATTGCAATCCATCGACCAGCTTGCTGTGGCAATTGTTGGTACACGACACGCCACAAACTACGGCAAACAACAGGCCAAACAACTAGCCACTCAATTGGCACTGGCAGGAATTACTGTGGTAAGTGGTTTGGCGCGAGGTATCGATACCGTAGCACATCAAAGTGCACTGGCTGCTGGGGGACGCACGGTTGCTGTCTTAGCCAACGGAGTTTTAAAACCCTATCCACCCGAAAACACAGAACTGGCTCAGCAGATTGCTGCACAAGGTTGCGTGCTTAGCGAAGCAACACCCACACAACCCCCCCGAAGTGGAATGTTTCCGCAACGCAATCGGATCATTAGTGGACTAACTCTTGGCACCATTGTCATCGAGGCAGCCACTCGTTCTGGAGCACTCATTACAGCTCGTCATGCTTGGGAACAAAATCGCGAAGTCTTTGCCGTACCTGGTCCAGTGGACAGTAGAATGTCTCAAGGACCGCATCAGCTCATACGTGACGGAGCAAAACTGGTAACATCGATCGACGATGTCCTGGAAGAATTGGGGCCCTTAGCACACACGGCTGAGCGGCCTGATGGCACCACGGTGCGCGTACCAGCTGAGGTAAAACTTAACGATGTCGAAAGCCAGATTTTGCAGGCGATTCAAACAGAAGGGACTCTCATAGACGACATTACACACAGCAGCGGAATTCCGGTTCACCGTGTGCTCTCAACAATTAGTGTTCTGGAAATGCGAAGTCTGGTCCGAAGAGTCGGAGGAAATCGAGTGTCGCGGGTAGGATCCTAGCCCACTATTTTGCCCGTTTCTGCAAAGTAGATCTGTAAATCCACTGGATTTGTCCGACAAATACCCGCAATGAGTCCTTTCCACTGGATCGTTGCACAATGACTCAACTGTGGCATTTTTGATCACATTGTCTTGAAACCAGAATCCTCAAGCTGCCATTTTGGTGGAATAATATGCAATTTTGGCTTGCGGCTACTACCTAGAGAATTGCGCGAACCTTTCTTGCCCTATTTAACGTAAAGGATTAGCTTATAAGCAGTTGCAATGTTGATAGCTGGGTAAAATGAAGGGGGTAACCCATGCAGCGGCATAAGACTTGCAATTGAAGTAGCGATCAGAAACGGCTCTCCCCAAGAAACGAGCCCTTCTGCTCATCAGCCCGGTGAACCCCGGCATTTCCGCAACCCAAGGACACGCACATGTGGAGCTTGCGAGGAGTAGCGGATTCCTACTAGGACGGCAGGGAGAAAGGATTTTCTCCCCGGAGCGTCGAACTCTCGGAACGAGGAGTTCGTAGAATATGTTAGACAAGCAAAAAGTAGCCCTGAAAAATGAAACCAGGACCATTGAGAATTTAACCAGCGCCACTGCAATGCAGGTCCAACACGGACAGCGCAGTGACGAAGAGCTTTTGCTCGATTACCGTACCACGGAAAACTCTGCCGTTTTTACAGAGTTGGTTTCACGCTATGAGCGAGAGCTATACAATTATTTACGTCGATTTCTCGGTGATGGAACGTTGGCCGAGGACGTGTTCCAAGCCACATTCCTTCAAGTCCATTTAAAATGTGAACTCTTTGAGTCGGGTCGAAAATTTCGTCCCTGGCTTTATACAATCGCAACCAACCAGGCGATTGATGCACAACGACGTAATCGAAGGCATCGCCGGCTGAGTTTAGATCAGGCACACCATGCAAGTGGAGAAGATCTGGGTAGTCTGCTGGAAGTTATTACTTCCCCAGAGTCAGGCCCCTATGAGTCGGCAACTAGTAATGAACGAGCAGAGTGGGTACGTGACGCAGTTAGCAACTTGCCAGACCCTCTACACAATGCAGTCAAGCTGGTTTATTTCCAGGGGATGAAATACCGTGATGCTGCCAAGCTTATGTCTGTACCTGTGGGGACTGTCAAAAGTCGCCTGCACTCAGCCATTGGACGCCTGGGTCAATCTTGGCGGGATCTTCACATCACAGGTCGTCCGTAATTTCCTGAGCATCCCAACCCCACTTGCAAACCCACAAAAAAACCTCTACAAGCCTGCCACATTCTGTGGTGGGCTTGTAGTTTGTCACTCTTTCAGCAAAGTTTGCAGCCTGGAATCTGAAAATCGTCTTCAGGAATTCGATAATCTTCTGCTAAGCAGGACAGCGCGATGAGAGATGAGCTTGTAGCCTATCTGCTGGGAGACCTGGGTCCCGACGAAAGTGTCCGTATCGAGGCTCGTATAGAGAACGACCCCATATGGCAGCATGAACTTGAACGTCTGCGTCGATGCATGGCAGCCTACGAGGCAGATCCAGAGGCTTGTCCCCCCGAAGATTTGGTAAACCGAACATGCTCCTTTGTACAACATGCTACCGAACTGGCCCCAGAGTCACAGACATCAGCACAACTATTGCCTGCCTCGCTTACCGAATCACACGACCCCTCTGAAAGTCCACGACGATGGTCCCGGGCGGACATGGTTGTCGGCAGCGGTATTGTGATGGCACTTGTATTTCTCATGCTTCCAGCGCTTCGCGAAAGTCGTGAAGCAGCTCGCAGACTCAGCTGCCAGAATAACATGCGCACTCTCGGAACTGCGTTTGGAGCTTATGCCGAGCAGCTTGGCGGCACACTGCCACAAATTGAACCAGGCAAGAATACTGGCGTGTTTGTTATCGAATTGGCTGACCGAGGTCTGCTAACACGTGCGCAGCTCGCAGAATTGCTCGTTTGCCCATCTTCGGAACTGGCCGATGATGTTTTTTCTGGACGCATTATTATGCGTGTGCCCACACTTGAAGAATTAGAAGCAGCTCCCCTGGACGACTTGCAAGAGCTAATTAAGAACATGTCGGGAAGCTTCGCCTATCGGATAGGCTACTTTAATACAACAGGAGAGTATCATCCCATGAAATACGTGGGTAGTGGTGACGCCCCCTTGTTAGCAGACGCTCCAAGTTTTTCGGTTGCCGGTTTCCAAAGCGCAAATCATGGTGGCTGCGGTCAAAATGTCCTCTATCAGGATTTTAGCATCCGCTACAAAAGACAGTGTCTCGACAACGATCGCAAGGATCATATGTTTCTCAATGCCGACGAACAACACGCTCCAGGTCGAAACATTCAAGATGTTGTTTTACTGCGGAGTGAGGTCGTACCTGTTCAACTTAGAGATCGCTGAGAATTAGCGCTACAGTTCCCAGCATGCCAATCGATGCCCCGGTTCTCTTTCGAGCAATGGAGGCATTTCTGCACGGCATTGCTCTGTAACGAGCGGACAACGGGATGCGAACGGACAACCTTTTGGCAGAGCATAAGGACTTGGAACTTCTCCTGTTAAAACCGTCAGTTCGTGCCTTTGTGCCGGATCGGGAAGCGGGTTCGCACCCAGGAGCGCTTGTGTGTAGGGATGCTTTGCATGGGCTTGTATGTCAAGGCAAGACATTTCCTCAACAATCGTGCCAAGGTACATCACAAGCATTCGATCGCAAAAATGATCAATGACCTTGAGATCGTGCGAAATAAACATCATTGTCAAATCAAAATCTTCCTTGAGTTCCATCAGCAGATTAAGCACCTGTGCTTGAATCGAAACATCAAGGGCTGAAACGGGTTCGTCGGCGATAATAAATTCAGGATTCACAGAGAGTGCCCGGGCAATTCCTACACGTTGCTTTTGTCCTCCAGAAAATTCGTGGGGGTATTTATTCTTGGCATCCGTATGGATGCCGACTTTGGCAAAGAGTCTGTCCACGGCTGCAGAAAGTTCCTCTTTGGCCACAATATTGTGGAAAGCGAGCATTTCACGCACCGCATTGCCTACCGTCATTCGTGGATTCAAAGACGAATGCGGGTCTTGAAAGATCATCTGCATTTGTCTTCGATAGGGTATCAAATCCTTTGTGCTTAGCTGACTAATTTCTAGATCTTTGTAACGTATCTCGCCTGCTGTCGCTCCCAATAAATGAACAATCAATTTTCCCAGGGTTGATTTGCCACACCCGGATTCGCCCACCACACCCAGAATCTCACCCTTTTCGATAGAAAAGCTCACTCCGTTTACCGCGTGTACCTGCTGGATGACGCGGTTCATCAGTCCGCCTCGTACCGAAAAGTACTTAACCAGGTCTGTAATTTCGAGTAGCGGCATCTACGACTCGTTGATTGGAAAAAAACAACGGACTTTACGAAAATTGACTTCGTTGCTCAAAAGGGGTTTCTCAGCAACGCATTGGTCCTCTTTGCAAGCACATCGGTCTTGGAATCGACAACCTGAGGGTAGTTCAAACAAACTAGGAACCATTCCTTCAATCGTCGGCAATCGAGTTTGGTGGTGTTTAGGACCTGGTTGGGGAATGGATTCGAGTAGAGCCCTGGTATAGGGGTGTTGTGGTCGTGTGAACAAGGACTGGACATCGGATGTTTCAACAATTTGCCCCGCATACATTACAATCACACGATCACAGACTTGAGCAATCACCCCCAAGTCGTGAGTAATCAGCACCACAGCCGTGTCATTTTTCTTGCGTAAATCGTCCATCAATCGCAGGATTTGAGCCTGAATCGTGACGTCCAGGGCCGTCGTTGGTTCGTCGGCAATTAAGAGTTCGGGACCACAGCAAAGGGCAAGAGAAATAACAACCCTTTGTCGCATACCACCTGAGAGTTGATGGGGATACTCAAAAAACCTTTGCTCGGGATTTGGTATTTCGACAGAGCGGAGCATTTCGATCGCGTGGTTGCGACGCTCCATTCGATTCATAGACGTGTGGTATTTAAGAGCTTCGTCAAGTTGCCAACCTATAGTAAATACGGGATTCAGTGCCGTCATTGGCTCCTGAAAGATCATTGCTATACGATTGCCACGAATGCTACGTAACGTTTTTTCATCGGCTTGAGCCAAATTCTTGCCGTCAAATAAAATTTCACTACTAGAATCAATAAAACTGTTGTGTTCAGGCAAGAGACGCATGATGCTACGACTCGTCACCGATTTACCACAGCCCGACTCTCCAACGATGCCTAATATCTCACCAGCCTTGACCTGAAACGAAACATCCTCAATGGCCGTTACATCGCCTCGGTCAGTACGAAAACCAACCTTAAGATTATTCACTTCGAGCAAGGGCTGTGTATTAGGCATGTCTTGTTTCACTACAGGTGCTTTGGATCAAATGCATCTTGCAGAGCGTCTGACAAAATATTGAAAGCAAGGACCAGAAAAAACATGAATACGGTAGCTGTACCAATTTGCCAAAAAAATCCGGTCATCACATCTCCGTTATTGCCAGCATCTCGGATCATGATTCCCCAACTTGGTTGAGATTTCACACCCAAACCTAGAAAACTGAGAATCACCTCAGATTTAATGGCACCTATCAACAACAATGAAAAATTAATCAACATCAAGTGTGATGTATTCGGTAAGACATGTCGAAACAGCACGCGCATGCTCCCAAATCCAGCCGTGCGTGCCGCCTGCACATACTCCAATTCTTTGAGCTTCATCGTTTCTCCCCGGATCACGCGACACGTTCCAATCCAGAAAGTAGCACAAAAAGCGATGTAGACGGGCAGCAATGTGTCCTTTGCGTCCGATTCAGAATCCGAGAAAGCAAATGCAATGACTACCAATAACACCAAATTTGGAATCGATGAGAATGTTGTGTAAAGCCAAACGACAAGGTGATCAATCCAGCCACCAAAGTAACCGGCGGCACCCCCCAATAGGGCACCAATGAATACCGAGACGAGAGCCGTGACAACACCGATCTGCAATGCCACCTTGACCGAATAGACAGCCCTGAAGAAGATCGAGCGGCCTTGGGCATCCGTTCCCAGTAGAAGTGAAGCGTTCTGCAAAAAGCGTTCCCAATCTGTCAGTGGTTCGACGAGATCAGCCACTTGCTGTTCAAATTCTTCCAGCTTTGGCAGCATTTGCAAATCCACATCTAGATTTTCGCTCTTTTCCAATTCGTGTTGGATATCAAGTGACGCATTGACTCTTGCTTGCAGTTGCTCGATTGGCAAATTGGCCACACTTAGTTGGCCCAACCGGACATCGGCCAGCGCTTGAGCAGGCTCCGCTCGACCCAAGGCCCGGATGATCGGCTTAAGCATACTGGTACGCGCAACCTCAAATCGTCGTTCGGGTGACTCGGACAGAAAGAACCCCGGCTTGTTGTTGGGTCCTATGACCTCAGCACAGTCCTCTTGAGTAATAACATTACACATAACGGCCAAGGCAATTAATAAATAAATGCCAATAACGCACGAAGATACTATGGCCCATTTATCACGGGTTAGTTTTCTTGCTTCTCGTGTATTCAGGAGCCGTCGAAATCCTGTGATCATTGAAGTCGTACCCTGGGATCAAACAAGGCATAGAGAACATCGGTTGCGATAATACTTACAATAAACATACCTGCAAAAAGTGAAGCAAAGACCTCCACGACAGGAAAATCCTTATTGGTAATAGCCGTAAGCAATACATTTCCCATTCCTGGAATCCCAAAGAATGTTTCCAGTAAAATAGAGCCCGTGACCAAGAGTGGCATGGTGATCATGATGCGAGTGATAATAGGTATCATTGCGTTACGAAGCATGTGCACAAACATGATCTTTGTTTTCGTAGCGCCTTTTGACTTGGCCGTTACGATATAGTCACGGCCTGTCTCTTCAACCATGACGGCTCTGTAGAACCGTGTATCGTATCCCATCGAAACAATCACACTTATGATCACAGGCAACAGCAAATAGTAGGCCCAATTTTCGATCCCCGGTTCGTAACCATGGATTGCAAATATGGGCTTTCCTGCAAATCGACCTAGTTGGTAAGAGCCAATGTATTGACCAAAGATGATGTAAACTAAAAAGCTCACACTCATGCCGAGTACCGCAAAGAAGACGAGCATTTTGTCAATCCACCTTCCGCGTGCAAATGCCGAAAGTAATCCCGTACTCACCGAAATCAAACTGGTCAATACCAAGGCAGGCAAGGTTAGTGCCAGAGATGGCGCGATCGCCGTTTTGAGTTGCTCGCCCACCGTCATTCCAGGCTGGGTCCACATTTGCTGTTCGAACTCTAAAGTTGCAATTTGCTTGATCAAATCCCAATACTGGACTAGAAACGGTCGATCGAGCCCTAGTTCTTTACGTTTGCTATCGTACTCCTCCTGTGTTGCATTTTTTCCTAAAAGTCCGGGTACGGGGTCTTGTTGGCGCAAGAGCGCCATCACCAACAATAGGATCGCCAAAAAAACTGGGATGTTGTAAACCACTCGGCGAATAATGTATGCCCACATGTTTCTGATGCACCCACGTACTTAGGGTTGATATATCCAGACACTACTGGACATTTAAATATTTCGACCAATTATAAAAATCTTCGGAGGGCTTGAAATTCCTGAGTCGTTTCTGAATCAAATAAAAACGCGTTCGTGCCATGGATCCGATCATCGGTGCGTCTTCGATGACCATATCTCGCATTCTTTCATAGAGTTTTGTGCGTTCTGGAGATGGCGACATGACACGTACACGATCATAAAGAGTGTTGTACTCTGGCACATCGTAATTAAAATTATTTGAACTTGGTGATTTATAAGGCCCATAAAAGAGTTGCAGATTATTCTCTGCATCCGGATAGTCGGATCACCATGCCAATGAGAAGAATGGGGCTCGTTTGCTTCTTAGCGCATCATTCAGCGTGGCAAAATCAACCAGTCGAATATCGAGACGCACACCGATTTTTGCTAACTGCCGTTTTGTCATTTCCGATTGTTCTGCATTGGTCCCACCTCGACTGATATAGAACACCAGCCTGGGCAATCCCTTCCCTCCTGGATAACCTGCCTTTTCTAAAAGCTTTCGTGCACGAGGCAAGTCTGGCCCACGATAAGAATTTGCTAATGTATGATTCTCTGGATGACCTTCAAGTCGTGGCGGTATTGGGCCGTCATATATAACATTCAAGTCGTTGTAGAATGCTTCGTTGCGTTCTTCCCAATCCAGAGCTAAAGAAATTGCCTGGCGGAGGCATTTATTCTTTTCGTCGTAACCTCCAAAAACTGAATCTTCCATGTTAAAACCGAAATAGATTAAATCTAACAGCGGCTCGGCATGCGCGCGAATTCCTTCATCAATGAATTCTTGGCGGATTTTAGCTGTGCGTTTGATATAAGCTTCTTCAAAGTTTTCAGCGGGCACATGCGTGTAATCTAATTCTTTATTTCGAAACTTTAGCCACTTCGGCTGATTCTGAACGTAGCATTTCAGTTCGACGCGATCCAGCAATGGCAAACGCTTGCCCGCATCCTCATAAAAGCCTAGTTTTTTATCGTCCAGGTAACCTTCGTAAGGTTCGCTTCCATCTTCGAGAAGTCCGGGATCTTCCGGGTAATACTCTTCCCAGTAATTTTCATTCCTACTATAAATCAATTGGATACCCGCATCCCACTGTTCTAACCGAAAAGGCCCTGTACCAACTGGATGTCGTGAGAATTTTTTGCCGTAATATTCCACGGCTTCGCGTGGTACCACAGCCGTTTGAAACATGGCCAACGTGTAGAGAAATCGGTAAAAAGGTTGTTTGAGATGAACTTCAAATTCATGCTCATTGATGATCTTGAATCCCTCCACGGGCGCATCGTAATCAAACTTTTTTCCCGATAAACGAGACTCGTTCTGCTCCTTCCGATACTCGTCAAATCCGACAATCGTGTCTTTAAGCAGCCACCAACTTTTGGGAAGATTTTCGTCATTCGACATGCGTTTGATGGAATAGAAAAAATCATTCGCAACTAGTTCACGTCCTTTACCGTTTACAAAACACGGATCGTCTTGGAAAAAAATATTCTTTTTAAGCTGAAAACGATATCGTTTACCATCCTCTGAAACGGTTGGCATCTGGGTTAGCAGCAGGGCCTTTAACTCGAGTGGACGCTTCAAGTATTCGTACTGCAGCAACGTTTGGTAAACCATAGTGCACCCACGATTGTCGTACACCGTGGATCCCTGAACTGGATCCAATGTGTTTGGTCCAGCTGTCCCCATCGAAAGATAAGCAACCTTTTCATGTCCCTGATTGGAAACACGACCACACCCGGATATTGGCAAAATACAAGCAAAAAGTACCGTTACCCCAACCGGGAGCAATGATTGAGGTGGCCAATCCCTGGTGACCCTGCCCCTAGTGCCCCAATCTCTAGTGACATTGAGAGGCAAGGCAGTGGATAGTCTACTGGTCTCAGGCATCGTGGGTAAAAGGGGACGTTTTGGGCGGGGCAATCAAGATGGGCAAGCTACTGAAGGCAGCAATAGTAGCCCAACACGCCGAATTGGGTCAATCCAAGAAGCTCTGCTGCTGCCTGGCTTCACTCGTTCCTGGAGCGACCCTCTCTGTTGCTAGCACTCTGGAAGTTCTGTTGCCGCATCCGTGGCGATCGACAGTAAATTTATCGCACTGGCCCATTTACTTCATTTGATTTTGCTCTTTCAGCCTAAGCCCTTACCTGGCTACCCCCGAGTTTTAGCTTGCACTGCACTGCCAAAACATCTCAAGCCATGCCAGGAATGTACAAAAACTAATTTGTGGCAAAATGAATGGAGCATCTGGGCGAATATCGAAAACGGGAAAAAGCATTTGCTAAAGCCCAATGTATCAAATGCGATCGCTGTGGCGCCTCCAGTGAGACGCTTGGTCCCGACCTGACCACAGTAGCAAAACGTTTTCAGAGAAAAGAAATGCTCGAATCCATCGTGTATCCCTCCCATAACATCTCCGATCAGTACGCCGCTCAGGTCGCAACTTCCCAGGACCGATCTTTTCTGGGACAGGTCATCCCTCGAGGATCCTTGGGAGTCACCCTACTACTTTCAGATGGTGAGAAATTGGAACTCTCTCAATCCGACATCGATGACATCCAACCGAGCTTCCAATCCTCAATGCCATCAGAATTGCTCAATGCACTCAGCCTGCAACAGGTCGCCGATCTCTTTGCCTACCTCAAACAGGACCACAGCATTAATATGGCAGAAAAAGACCGGGCCCCAATCCGCTAATAGTGGGGTTTGCTCTAATGTGTTGTAAACGCAAATTCCGTAATCAACACTTCCTCAACTAAAGACACTTTCAAGAGACGGTTGATGCGGAGCATAATGTTGCGCCGCAAGATACTTAGATCGGGCTCCAACAAATCTTTTATCTCAGTTTTGCGCACGGCGATGATGACTTGATCCCGCAATCGATGTTGCCATCTTTTGATTTTTTCAAGCGATTTGTCTTCTGCCTCATGAGGTAGAGCCAGATGCAAAGAGAAAAGTATTTTCGCCGTTACATTGCTCCTGAACCTTAGTTCACGCAAATCGAATCTACCTAATTCAAGTGAAGGTCTTACCGCATCGATTTCCAGGTTCTTTTCCTCAATATTTTCTTCTTCGCTCGTTGGTGTATTCTCTTCTGCCAGCTGACCAAAGGTTGGATTCCCACAACCCAGAACAACGTATGCCAGCAACACCAATGCAAATTGCCAGACTTTGCTGTACGCACTCATTAGCAAATATTTCTTAGAATGGATTGACATTCTTACTTTCTCGTATTTTTCTACACCAAGGTTTCTATTCTAAATGGCTTCCCAGCTATCGTCATTCAGGATTAGTTGCTGAATACGATTCTCGCCAAGCAAAGGGCGCAACGCATCAATCAAGCGTGACTTAAAGGATGTGCGGCGACTATCCCCCAGTTCTTCCAAAGTCAGGTTGCGACAAATACGCACGATGATGTCATTGATCATACCTCGATGTCGCTCAGTGGCCGCTAGAATCGCAGCTTCATTCTCCGGGGCAACCTCTACAAATAGTTTAAATTTAAATTGCACCCATACGGGCTCCTCATCTCCTTCCACGTAGGCTTGTTTACGGGCAGCAATTGAGATGCGATGAGATTCGCCCAACTGGATAACTTTGACGGCTTCTAGCGGAGCATCAAATTCCAATTCTTCCAAATAGTCTTCCAATTTTTCTTGTACATCTCCACCGCAGCCAGGCAATCCTAGCGCAGTTAAAATCATGGAAATCACCAACATCTGACGAAGTGCACTCAAGGCCCGGTCTCTTGCCAAATTGCCGAATGGATTTAACCTTTGGTTTCTCAGCATGCAATACACTGAATTCTTCCTCAACACCTTAAACATAGGTCAAGCTTGAGGCGATTTTATGTCCTATATTTGAAGTGGCCTCCAAGGTGGTGATCGACCCCAGGAACATCGTAACGATTACAACGGTTGACCCCATTGAATTGCCCTTCGTATCGAGGAATCTCAGCCACCAAATCAGGAATTTATCATGCGTTGCCAACTGCGAGTTCAAGCTCTCTTCTTCGGCATCTCCACAACCTGCTTTTTGCTTAATGGATGTTTCAATGCTGAAAGCTTGATCGAGGCTCGCCGTGCAGAAGCGATTGGGGCTCGATTGGTAGAGGTTGATTTAGGAAAATTTCATATCTCACTACCACAACCTGCCGAAACGACAGCGGTTGCTGAAGTTCAATTTCACGTTTTTGGACAAGTTGCTTATCGCAATTTAGAACTTGTTGAGGAATCTCTAGAAAAAAATGGGCCGGAGATTCGCCATCGCTTGCTGCTTGCTACGCGACAGTTAAAACCTAGCGAAATTGTTGACCCTGAACTTCAATCCTTGCGATCACACATAGCCAATGTTTTCAACGAGACTTTACCAGAAGAGCCCTTGCAATCAGTCGGCTTTTACAATTTTCGTTTCTCGGATTTATAAGCCTATTGCGACGTTGATTTCTGCTGCCTCCACTCGTGATTCTCCTCATTCGAAGAACCCCTGCCTAAAAAGCCTGGAGTTCTTCATGCTCACTCCAAGCCTGCAGTCCCGTTCTCTTCTCCGGGCAGCCGTGTATAATTAGCCTGACATGATTTATGCTCCATCCGCTTTTAGGAGTCGCGAACATTGTCCCGCCCCAAAGATCTTTCAATGCAGCAGAGCAAACGCTATTTCGACCGTTCCAATCGATCTAAAAACATGCTCTCGTGTTTTCTATCCACCATTTCCAAACAGCTACTCGACTATGTTTGAAGAAATTGCGGCGTTAACCCACGAACCAGACCAAATGTTTCAGCGTGCTGCGCAGCAATTGCTGGAATCTGGCGAGTTACATAAACTTTTTGATCTTCGTTTGATGGAATGCCGCCATCGACTCGGATTGTCTCACGGACAAGAAGAATCGCTGGACGCACTGGCAGAACCCTTGCGATCTGAATTGGAAACTGCTTACACGACCGCTTGCCGTGAGGTGGGGCAACTTTACTTAGAAAGAGGGCAGGCACAGGAAGCCTGGAACTATTTGCGCGCAGCCGGCGAAAAACACATGCTTCGCAAATGGCTTGGCTCTGTTGTACTTGACGAAGAGCATGCTGACGAATTAATTGCCTTGGCCCTCTACGAAGCCATTGATCCCGAACGTGGATTCGCCTGGCTACTCGCACGGCAGGGCACCTGCAATGCAATCACACAATTAGAAGGCTTAGCGGGACAATTGCCAGCAACAGACTTAAAAGCTTGTGCGACTCTCATGGTGCGACATGTGCACGATGAGTTGCTTGGAAATTTGCAAGGCCATCTCAAGCGGCTCAATAGACCTGTAGCTGATATCGACTCGATCAGCACAATACTCCACCAACATCCGGACTTAGTCGAAGCAGGGGCTTATCACATCGATACATCTCACCTGGCAACCACGGTTCGATTCGCGCGTCTTCTAACCGATTCTGCATTAATTCAACTAGCTATCGATCTTGCTTATTACGGAAGTTGCCTGGACAAAGAGTTGCAGTACCCTGACCAGCCTCCATTTGAAGACCTGTACCCGACCCATTTAAAGTTTTTTAGGGCACAGCTGAACGAACAAGTCCCCGAGGCCGTGGATTATTTCGGATGCCAGGCACGGCAGGTGGCTACAGACGTGTATGGTTCTGCTGCCATCGAAACGTATCTTATTCTTTTAGCGCGAACCGATCAGGCGGAACTTGCGCTCCGTGAATATACCGAGGTCGTCCCTCAAGATTACACGCTCTCTCCAATGGCCCCCAGCTTGCTACACCTGGCCCAATGCTGCAATGGGTGGGATCGCTATTTTGAAATCTGTCAGTCACGCAACGATCTGGTAGGTTTTACATTGGGGCAATTGATATCCTGAGTCGCTGTAACAGAGCTCATGCATTCATAAACCTTCTGACGAAAACTATCGGGAATTCTTGAAACGGAAAAATGCATCCTCTCTAGAAATCCCCCCTTCGATCACNCGGAGGTCGTCCAGGACGTTCCTCAAAGGGTTTTCTTCGTGGACCCGGCCTGCCACCCTCCTCAAGAAAACGTGGCCCAAATCCAGTAGGATCACCTCGGCCGTCACGCATTCGTCGCCCTCCGTGCGGACCTCCATCTGCCCGTCGCCTACCACCCTCGCGTGGAGGTCCGAAGCCTTGGTAGGGTGGTGGTCGATGACCCTCTTCCCAATATCGCTGCCCATCATTCTGCGGCGAGTATCCCAGGTACTTTTGCNTTAACCTAAACATCATCTCTTCACGAGGGAGCGCTAGTAGTTCTTCTTGAACTCCTATCGGCAACTCTTCAACAAAATATTCTTCCAACTGCTCTTGAAGCACTTCACCCTTTTTTCCTGNGTGCGTAATGAGCATGCGTGCTTGCATGAACCAGGCTCGCAACTGCCTCTGTTGTTCGTGGGGAGGCAATTCTTGCAGTTGTTGGCGAGCATCCTCAGGAAGCACATCCAATAACTCTTCTATNAATTCATGTTTATCATGCTGATTCAACAGGCGGATGATCGTGCCCAGTTTTCGCTCCGGTTCGGTATTTTGTAATTCTTTCCTTTGCTGTTCACTCAACTCATTACCATGCGATCTAAGTACTGGAAAAATTTTTCGGAAAAATGTCGCAGTAAGTTCTCGCAATTGCTCTTCAGTCAACTCAAGAGCCGCTGTCTTGCGTTGCTCTTCAATCCGACTCGCCGCAGCCTGTGCACGAGCTTGTGGTGTGGCTTGCTGGCGCAATTCGTACTGACCTACTGCTGGGACTCCTTTGAGCCACTGATGGTAATGCAATAACACGAGTAGTTTTTTCTCGTCTTCAGCCTCCACAACCTGTTTATGGAGTTCCCGCAATCGTTGCTGCTCGGTGGCAGGGAGACCTTGAAAACGGTTGTACTTGGCGCGCAAAGACGCCTTTTCTGCGGGAGATCGTTGGTCGAGCCAACTTGCACGGGTCTTGATTGAGCTTACAAGCTGAAACTCCTCCATTTCAGTTTCCAGCGTGTGCGCTTCCGATTCAGTCGTCCAGGGAGGATCTCCCAATTCGTGCTGGAGGCTCTCTAGAAAAGAAATACTTTCGAATTGCGTGTAGAGATCGACATACTGTATCACGGGTAAGTTATTTCGTAGCTGCTGATTTGGGTCGTGCCAAAGTACCCGGAAACCAAGCATGCCAAACAGAGCACAAGTGCCCATCATTAAGAACGTAGTCAATTTACGCTTCTTACGCTGGACAGGCAGTGCGAGCGTACGTTGCTCAACTTCACGCTGTGCATCCTTGACCACAAGCTCCATCGTAGTTTTCGAAAAATTGTCATCCACCGNCCTGACAGGTAACACATCGAGTGCCTTCCAGGCCCGTTCGATACTTTGCAGTTCTTGCCGATAGTGTTCATCGCTAGCAAGCTGACGCTCAACTTCTACACTTTCCTCAGCAGATAGTTCACCGTCAAGATAGGCAACAATCTGTTCCAGATTCTGCATGCTGTCATCGGATGAGGAGGATGGTTTCATGGCAATTTGTACGACAAAGAATTAGCTGCGATTNCTGAACTGAGAACTGAATTTATTAAACACTCTAAGTCTTCTCGACCTGGTGTCGTCATCGCAATGCGGGCCAGGACAATCAGGGGGTCTCCGTATCATTTGTGACATGGGTTCCTTGCTGAAGATAGGGAGTCAATACTTCTTTTAAATTAGCTCTTGCTCGTGACAACAGTGATTTAATAGCTGGGGTACTGAGTTCCATGACAACTGCGATTTCTTCATAACTCATATGCTCGAATTTATTCAAAAGGACTGCCATACGTTGTCGTTCGTTTAAGTCGGCAATCGCCAGATTCACAATTTCACTGAGCTCTGCTTTATCGAGTTGGCGTGTTGGCATCATCCCACTGGCAGCCAAGGCGGCCGAATCCAGAGGATTGCCTCCCATCTCTCCACTCTCTCGACCTACCAAATTGACTTCTCGTCTTCGTGCCAGACCACGCAAGGCATTCGAAGCTACATTGTGAGCAATCGTGTACATCCAAGTCGTGAATTTTGATCCGGGGACGTAACGTTTGCGGGCCCTGTAGATCCGCAGGAAAACATCCTGTGCCAAATCCTCTGCCATATCTTGTCGCCCCACCAGATGGGTCATCAGAGATACAAGACGTTGTTGATGGCGTTCTACCAATTCTTCAAAGGCGCTAGCCTTATCATCGCGCACCTGGAGCATGAGACGCACATCAGGATCTTGCGCCGTGTACCGCTGGGCTGTAGAATCGCTGATTGACAATCGTTATCTCCGCAAACTTTTGCTCACCATCAGTTTTCCAGTTTATGCTGATTTTTCAATGCATACCAGAACGGGTCCCCCTGAAACCCAGGTCTANAAAACCCTCATATTCAGGCTGTAGAGATAAAACACCGGAAGTCATAAAAAGTTTCTAAAATCCTTAGCGTGAAACGACCAATGGACCTTTCTAGCAAGGCCTGAGGAGCTTGAGCGTTGCAGGAGAGTGGGCTGAAGATCGGATATTTCATACGCTTACAGCAAATGCCTTAGCAGGAGCGGATAAAATATACGAATTAAGCTGCCGGAGCAGAAAAGGTCCAAATCTATGAGCCAAGCCCATAAAAAAACCTCTGCACTCCATCGATTCTGAAAAAAGTGCCCGTAGAAGAACGTGCCCGAGTAAGAATCTACCACAAGGCGCAGAGTAGCAGGTTGTTTAAAATCTCAACCATCTACAAATGTTGGGAGTACCTATTACAGCAGGCTCTCCAGCAAGAGCCTCAGCTTACGCAACTCAGCACGATGATCTTGCTCATCCAAAGGTGGCATGTCGATCGTGAGTGCTCGGTTATAATTGACATGGGCCAACTGACTTAGAAGCTTGCCGTAATCAACCTCGCCCTGCCCAACGCGCACATTCAATTCAGATTTTGTTGAATCTCGCAGTCGCACATGATAGACATAGGGCATCACTTTGGTNATATCACGACCCTGCCAAGGGCCCGTGATGTAATGTGAGGGATCGAGTGCAAGTCCTAATCCCTTGACATTATCACATAAAACAGTTGCTGTCGCCGGATCCTCTGTCATGCAACCAATTTGTGTCTTCAGCGCTACGAGACAACCCTCAAACGACGCAATCCGCACCAATTCACGCAGCCGTTCGATTTCGGCATTAAAGGGAGTCCCTAGTTCAGCAGCGGGTACCACCAATGGCACAACTTTCAAAGCCTTAGCCAGTTTGCAACAGGCTGCAAACTGCTCGTAGTACGAGTCACAATCCATCGTTTGATTCACACTCAGCGCAGAAACCGAGAGGCGCTTGGTTTCGCGGCATGTACATAGGGCTCCTTCCAGGTTTGCCAAAACTTCCGCAGGCGTAACCCAACTCTGACCCTCTTCATGAATTGGCAACTCCACCGCGGAGAATTCTAGATCCACCAAGATGGGGAAAATCTCATCCCGGGGCAAACTCGGGAAACTCCCTACGGATGCACTAACAAACAATGGAAGAACTCCTTTCCGAATATTGATCCAGTAGGGACAGCCCTACAATGGCGCTTGCGTTTCTTATAACCTACAAATTCGATGCCAGCTCATAAATACGGCCCAATGCAAGGACCAGGCAGCACGAGTACGAAGTACGACTACTGTAGCGGTTGAGGCGGCATGCAGGCAACACCGGGCGAACCTCTCCTGATTTGAGGGATCTGCTCCGGTAGCCTGGCCCGAATATTTTCGGCTTGCGACCCCATGGGTCCATGCCCCATAAACCTTGCCAGCAAGGCACTTAGACCGCCTCATGAGCAAACACATGCAATCGGAGGGCTCGAGCTAGGAGGAGAGAGCCAATGAGACAATTAGCCAAGCAGACCTAATAGCCTTGATAGCTACTCTGGACGAAAAAAGGGTTTGGTAGACGCCATCCACAGAACGAAATAAGCCTCTTTGGCTCGCTGGCAACTGTCTCTATGTTTAATGAAGGCCTGATTGGGCAATCGTTGTCCTGTCTCGTCAAGCTTGTAGAATAAGCCCTACATGTTCAATTCGCTCTACTGGAGTTATCCCTATGTCCAGCTACGACCCACCATCCAGCAGCCAATCCCCAGGGAATCCCATGTCTGGGCCCCCATCCACCACAGTTCCGCCCCAGGTAATCATCCAGCAGCAAACATCGGCCCTGGGTCGCTATGGCAAGTTCTTGCTCATTCTGTTGGGTCTAGCTGTCATGAGCATCTTGGGGTTGGTGAACTCCTACCAAAGCTATTTTAATCCTCTCCATGGCCCACAGGAACGCTATCACTCACTCTCGAAAGAAGCGTCCAAAAAAATAGCCATTGTCACAGTCGCAGGGACCATTATGGAAGGTGATGGCTTTGTTAAGGAACAGCTTGATCGTGTACGTGAAGACGACGATATCGTAGCGGTTGTCTTACGAATTGATTCTCCTGGGGGCACGGTTACCGGCAGCGACTATTTGTATCACCATATCAAAGAACTTTGCCAGCAACGCAAAATCCCCCTGGTGGTCAGCATGGGTAGCATCTGTGCAAGCGGAGGGTACTACATCGCCATGGCGATAGGCGATCAAGAAGATGCTATCTTTGCTGAGCCGACCACTTGGACCGGTTCTATTGGCGTGGTCATCCCTCATTACGATTTTTCGGGGATGCTAGCTGACTTCAATGTTAAAGACGATTCGATTGCCAGCCACAAATACAAACTGATGGGTAGTCCTACGCGGGCTTTGGACGAGGCTGAGCGCGCCGAAGAACGCAAACTATTCCAACAGCTTGTCGATTTGAGCTTTGCTGGATTCATTGATATTGTTCGTAGCGGCAGGCCCAAGTTGCGAGACAATCAGGAGGCCCTCGATGCGGTTGCCACTGGCCAGATCTTTACTGCTCAGCAAGCCCTCGACAAAGGCCTGGTTGATAAAATTGGTTTTATTGAAACTGCTATCGAGCGCGCCGCAGAACTTGCTAACCAAGACCCTGACAACTTGCGTTGTGTGGAGTATATCGAGCCACCAGCGACGCTTGGTTCTCTTCTCAACTCGAAATCACACCCACCAAGCGTATTGGGAACTGATCTCAGCACCTTGCTTGATCTCACTGCACCACGGGCCTACTACCTGTGTACTTGGCTGCCCTCCATCCTTTCTAACTCGCGTCCCTGACTTGACCGACCATTCTCCCCATTTGCTCAGCGCAATTGACGAAATTCTAGAGACCTGGTTTGAGGAGAAACGCCTCCCGCGATTCCGGAGCGAGCAGGTGCGCAAGTGGCTTTTTCAACAGCGCGTGGCTGACTGGGAGCAAATGAGTAATTTGCCAAAGACCTTGCGCGCTGAGCTGGCCACCTCGATGCGGCTGTGGACCACCCAAATTAAGTGCCATACTCAGGCCGATGACGGAACCGAAAAACTACTCCTCCAACTGTCTGATGGAGGGCAAATCGAATGCGTTCTACTTCGTGACCGTATCCGTCGCACGATTTGTATCAGCACACAAGTGGGCTGTGGTATGGGGTGTGTTTTTTGTGCTAGCGGATTGGATGGTGTCGAACGCAATCTAACCACTGGCGAAATCGTGGAGCAGATTTTGCGTTTGCAAATTCTTCTCGACGATGACGAACGGCTCAGCCATGTGGTTGTGATGGGGATGGGCGAACCGCTGGCTAATTTGGATGCACTGCTACCAGCACTTTCTGAAGTGCATCGACCTGACGGACTCGATATCAGCACTCGCCGCATTACGATCTCGACCGTTGGTCTTCCTGCAGCCATCGATCGACTTTCCCGCACCGACGCATCGTACCGATTGGCAATCTCATTGCACGCTCCCAATGACGAGCTGCGCAACCAGCTAGTTCCCGTAAATGATAAGATTGGCCTGGAAGCAATTTTGACTTCTGCTGACAAATACTTTGATGTTTCGGGGCGGAGGATGACCTTCGAGTACGTACTACTTGCCGAAATCAATGACCAGGCACACCACGCACATCAGCTGGTCCGATTGCTCGCAGGGCGCGAGGCACTTCTCAATGTTATTCCCTACAACCCGGTTGCCGGATTGCCTTACGAAACCCCCACCTACTCACGTCAGATCGAGTTCCGCAAAATTTTAGAAAGTGGTGGTCTGCGTGTGCGTTTCCGACACCGTAAAGGCGATAAGATCGATGCCGCCTGTGGACAATTGCGCCGCTCTCAACAGGACCCTCCGATTGTTGAACTTCGCTAGCTCATCGTGCTACAGGTTCCTGTTCCAGACGTTTCTGCAAATCCAGTAGTTTTTTCTCCAATTGCTCAATACGGTCTGTTACCGGATCACCGCCTGCTGCTCCGCCCAAACCACGTGGCAAAACTCTCTGCAATTCCGTATTCAAATCCCTTGAAAAACCGCCTCCCAGTGCGTTGCGCTTGCCTGATAACATCTGCTCGACCATAGGACGAACATCTTCTGGAAGTTGATTGAGCGTCTTTGCATCGTCACCTACGATATTCCAGGTTTCTTCTCCCTTCTTGACGGTGATCTCCGGTGGACCACCATTCTGGCGCTTTAACGAAATAGACACTCCATTTGGTAGGGTACCTTGCTCGGGCAGCCCATTGACGATAATGCCAGGACCAAAGACACGATGAGCTCCTAGACGTCCCTCGCCACCAAGGAGTTCATTCAGCAAGTCTTGAGGTTCTCCATTCAGGACGCCCCAGCGATTGGCCCCCAGATCCGTCACTTGCTTGTTAAACTCGTGAGGTCTTTTTTCGGGTACCACGACCACTTTCTCCGGCTTACCAAAACGTATGATCTTAAGTTCGATCGGTTTATCGCCTCCTTCGTTTACCTGCGACTGCAACACACGCATATTGTCGACCGCATCCCCCGCAGCCCGCAAAATGATGTCATGCTTCCGCAATCCTGCTTTGGCAGCCGGGCTTTCAGGAAGCACCTCTTCGATCACAGCACCCATGTCCTCTGCTAGTTGTAAATGGGTGCGCAATACTTCCGACTCAACACTGCGTCCACGGATACCAATCCAAAATGTCGGTTCTTCGATAATCCTCGTTTTGGGTTCCGCGGTAAGTTCTGACAAATCTTGATGGTTCGCATCCTGGTCAATTTGAACAATGGGCCCATTCAGTTCGGTATCATCATCAGCTCGCACTGCCTGCTGTGATTGAGCGCAAATACCTGCGATGAGAACCAGGGAAGCAACCAAAATAGTTTCCCAACTATCCGTCTTACGTTTCATGACAGGACTCCTTGTAATAGGATTTCATTCTAAGTTTAAACCCTCTCCAAATCTCCCCTTATCGGGGGAAGGGGTGCAGGAAGCGGGTTGGACTCTCTGATTCAGTCTGCATATCCCCCCCTTGGGACAGCATTCAATACACTAATTCAATACACTTGCTGATTTACGGGGACTACAAAGGTATCGTCCACGGGCACAACCATGGGCACAAATTGTTCGTTTTGTTGAAAAAACATGGGTGCATAACGACGACGACGCTGGAGATCCAGTCCATGATGCTGAAAACGCTGACGCACTTCTTCAGGCAGCGTATTGGTAAACTGAGGCTCCAAATTTTCAAGGTCCATAAGTGGTACTTGAATACGTCGATTTCTACCACTTGTGTCACACACCATGAATGTTACCGCATCGTCTTCGGAAACCCGTTCGGCCACAACATCATCCGCAGTTACCTGTTGGCCTTTCCCTGCTATTTGTTCTTGCTGGGGATGGATGCCGTTACGGGTATGGGCAGACCACCCTAAGGTAAAAGCCAACAGCAGTCCTGCTGCCAAGGCTAGCCAACTGTATTTGCTTTGGGTTGCTATCTCTCGCTGCTTACGACTTACGGGTGTAGCAATATCGTCGTAAGGATCCGCTTTCCATTGTTTCAATTGACCTGACCAGGTTTGTGCTTCCAAAAATGCCAAAGCACAGCGACGCCAACCGTCAGGCTGTTTGTCGAGCGAAGCTAAGAGGAGCCGGCGATCATCAGGGGATAGTTCTCCATCGACCAGGCGATCGAAGTCTGTGTTATCGTTGTTTGGTAGATTCATGTTAAAGTACCAAATAATCGGGTTCCAGAAGGCTGAGTATTCGGCGCATCTTTCCACGTGCTCGATGCAATCTTGCCTCCACAGCAGATTCGCTAATCCCTAAATGCTCTGCTAATTGCCGATAGGTCCAATCCTCGGTGTACTTGAGTAACATCAATTCGGCATCTCGCGAAGGCAAACTCTGAATCGCCTGACGCACCAATTGGTCCTGCTCCTTGGCCAACAACCATGAGAGAGGGTCCATCTCTGTGCGATTGGCTTCAGAATACTCCGCCTTGTATTTTTCTATTTTTTTGCGCTGGCGGCCCATTCGTCGGCGATACTGCAATGCACTCACTACAGCAATCCGGTAGAGCCAAGGGGCTATTTTTTCTGGATCTCGCAGTTGATCGACGGCCTTGCAGGCAGCCACGCTTACTTCTTGCAGTAATTCATCTACTTCTCCGGCCTCAACACCCCGCGCCCGCAACACCGTAGCCAACCAGTGCCCGTGTTGCACCATGGCCTCGCCTACCAATTCCTTGAGTTTCTGCTGCGATCTAACCATTCGTTTAATCGGGCGTCGCTCCAGTAGAGTAGTTACCACTGCTGGAATAATCTTGCGAAAATTTCGAGAATTTTTATACCGGATTCGCAACCTGGACGTATGAAATATGCGGGCTAAGCAAATGTCGCCTGCAAGCTTGTTTTTCGGCGGAGAGAAATCCACATCCCTAGTGCTACCAGCAATAACACCAGACTAATATTTTGCGATATGCTGAGCCCGGTGCCAAATACGGCAGACTCATCGATGCGAATCATTTCTAGCAAAAATCGCGAAATAGGATAAATGGTAAGCATCAGAGCCGTCACTTCGCCGTCTCGGCGTCGAAAGGCATAAAACGTCCATAACACCCACGCCAACAAGATAGCGTTGACGGCACTGTAGACTTGTGCTGGATGGACGGGCAGGCTTCGTGATCGAACCTTTGGCGAGGGAATCGATAAAAGTTGCCCACTTTTTGTTTTTAAAACTAGTGGTTTGGGGCTGTCATACGACTGAAGCAATTCCTTCTGGAACTGATCACCGTGTGATTGGTTGATGCTGTCTATCTTACTACCAACGGTTAATCCGGCCTTAGCCGCCGGAGACCCCTCATCCACACGCACTACCTCTGGATAATTGCTGCCCTTGGGAAAAACTAGCTCAAAGCCATGCATGCGGCCAGCAGCGACTTGTTCTGAATACAGCATACTGGCAGCGGGAAAAGTAATGGTCCAGGGGCGGTGCGACTCACCCCCATAACAGCAGCCATTCAACAAACAACCAATCCGGCCAAATGCCAAACCCACCAGCAGGCTCGGTGCAATCAGATCGGCCATGGCCAGTGCAGGCAATCTCTGTCGACGCATAAACCAAAGAAAGGCTACCGTAGCGCCAATCAGTGAGCCATAAACTACCAAACCACCTTCGGTAAACTTGACGATTGCTAAGAAGGTGCTCGGCCAATCATCAAATTGAAACCGGGTGTCCCAGTACTCAATCACATAAAACAATCTAGCTCCAATAATCCCGCACACAAACATGCCAAAAGCAAGAGAGAAAATAATGTCGGGATTGAGATTCATCTGGCGTGCTCGCACCATGGCTAGCCCGATACCCGATAGAGAACCCAACAGTACCATGACTCCATAACCACGTATTGGTAGACCACCAGGAAACATTTGTGGCAAGACCATAACCCCAACTGCCAGAATAAAGAGTCCCGGCAGATAACCCCAGGCTTCGGAGGCTCTATGATTGCGCCTGCACCAACCAAGAATACCCAATCCCAGACATACTAATAGCAGAACCAGCAACATCTTGACCGGCACTACTCCTCCGATCGAATGGTTTAGCCACTGCAGCGGAATTCGAAATAATTCAGAGCACATTGTGAAGCAGGCAGTACTTCCTGTTGAAGTGGCATTCTTGAAGTTTGCACAGTTGCAGCATCCAAAATCACTTTATTTGGAGGCCATCTCATGCCGTCTCAAAATTAGGAGTCCCATCAGGGACCCTAAAAGGGCAAAGATTTTTGTCGGCACCTTTGGTTGGTTTCCCCAAATCAAAATTCAATATCCTATCACGTGATTATCGATCAATCTTGTTTGGCCAACGCGGGCAGCAATCACTGCAACTGTAGGACCCTCGATGGTCGTAACCTCGTGGACTGTACCTTGTTGCAATAGGGCAATATACTCCACCTCCAGTCCCTCCACTAAGGCCAATGTCTTTTTCATAGATTGGAGAATCGTTTCCGCGTTTTTCTCACCAGCATGCCAAAGCTTTTCTGCCAGTTGTAGTGCTTGCCATAACGAACAAGCAATGCCGCGCTCAGATAGGCTGAGATTAGTATTTCTTGAACTCATTGCGATTCCATCCGCCTCTCGTATGATTGGCATAATGCGAATCTCGGTAGGCACGTTAAGATCCTGCACCAGTTTTTTAACGACCAGTGTCTGCTGGTAGTCCTTCTGCCCAAAATAAATTCGGTCCGCTGGCACGATCTGCAAAAGCTTGAGCACGACCGTCGCGACACCCCGAAAATGGGTCGGCCGCATAGCGCCTTCCAGCGGTATGGCAACATTTCCAACTTCGACAAAAGTCTCAAAATTTTCTGCGTACATCTCCTCTTTTTCAGGAGCAAATACAAGCCAACATCCCAAAGATTCCAACTGACGCATGTCCTGGTCGAGCGATCGTGGATATTGATCCAGGTCTTCACCCTTACCGAACTGTGTGGGATTTATAAAGATACTGACAACTGTTCGATCGCACTCAGCCAACGAAGCTTCAACCAAACTAAGATGGCCTTGATGCAACGCACCCATGGTCGGCACAAAACCTACCGAATCGCCCGCTGACTTTGCAGCATTCACCGCAGCGCGTGTTTCATCTGCAGACTTTAACAAATGTGTCATTAGGGTTTCGGGGGAAGGCACGGGCACTGTTCTTTTCTTAACAACGAATTCTATTCCGACATGTTGGGCCACATGGCATGGAGCGCCGCAAGTGCTTCTTGGCGGATAAATTCTGGGTCGTTGGAGCGCAGGATGACTTGAGGTCCTGGGCAGTCAAGGAATGTTTTTTTCTCTACTTTGAGCAATTTTTTTTTAGAGATTTTTTTTTCGTTTCTCTCATTTACGATTCCTGGAGCTACTAGCAATGATTCGCTTGAGCAAGTTTCAACAAGAATCACAAAGGCTGGGAAAAGTTCATGAGAATGACCCGTTGCCTGAACACCCCCCCCCTCCATGGGGACCCCCTCCATAGGGATTGGTAGGGCAATTCGAGTGACTCTCTGGGCCGGATCCGTAGATTCTAACGCCGTTTGCTCACGGACGTCACCTGCGAAGTTCAATGTCTGAAAAAGTTCGGAAGCAAGCCAAGTCGCGAGATGACGATGTTCAGAGCGTACTTCTACCCAGTGCGGTGCGTTTTTTAAGTAGCTTAATAGTCGACCAAGCGTCCAACCCACTCTAGGGTGCGACCAAAAGCTGGCAATTTCGGCAGCGGGATCCAAAACAAAACGTCGAAAAGCCATCCTTGGATGGGGAATTGTTAAATTGGGCAAATCTATTACTTGCTGATCGTACAATAGTAAATCGATGTCGATCACACGGGCATCCCAACGTACAGATCGCTCACGCCCCATTTGCAACTCAATAGCAAGCAAATGTTCTACGACAGCCTCGGGGTCGAGTTCCGTTTGGACAATTGCGGCCCCATTGAGGAAATACTCTTGCCCACTTGGCCCCCCCACGGGGGCAGTCCGATGCCAACGACTGCGTGCCAAAAGCCTTGTATGGGGTATGTCTCCCAAGGCTTTACAAACACGGCCTAGCATGGCTCTGCGATCGCCCAGATTAGAACCTAGCGACAAGAGACAACGTGGCATGGAATCAACTGCGAACCTGTTAGAAATGCACTGGTAAACTGTCTGCACCCTGTTCCTGGAAGCAGCAGCTAATCACGGGTCATTAAAATACCCTGTTTAACAGACAGACCGGGAATGGGAGAATTCCTCTTTCTAGCATAGGGCCTACAGCTGGAACTGTGCAGCTCAAAAACGACGACAGGGACTGCGCAGCTCAATAACGACGACAGGGACTGTGCAGCTCAATAACGAAACGAGGGCCCTAGGGCGTCGTGCCCCGGGCCCTCGATTCGCGCTTCCCTGCTAGCAATACAAGGAGGCGGGCTTCCGTTCCGCGAACCTACTAGAAACGAATTCTAAAAGGCTCGCCAACTGTCAGTCCCGTTGGTCGTGCACCTCCTAATATGGTGTTCTTATGAATAATTTCTGGGGGGGGTACGGATATTCGAACGCGGGGAGAACCGCTAGGCCCATTATACTCGCTAACGATTCTTAAAACCCCGATCTTTAATAGTTCTCGTACTGAAGCAACTTACGCGACTTCATCACCTTGGTTTTTGATACCACAGCTACCAACTGGGGAATACCCATTCCACTGAATACGCGCGCACAGCAAGCGCATAAGTGTATCATTCCGCCAAGTCCCACCTTCTATTCAGAATCTTCTTTTCTGGCGTATCACGAAGTATCGCCAAACTAGATCGACAAATTAGACTACTGCGTTAATAGATTCGTGCAGATGCTACCGCCGATAGGCCCATGCTGCTGCGTTTTTGGCAATCAATTATTGGAGTTCGTAATAACGATAAAGATCACGTGTAAGTAACAGGAGCACATTCTGGGAATGTTCGCTCGATCTGTCAAGCAACTTTTTTCCTAATGCAGAAAACACAAATCGAGAATAAAGAAATCAATGTCTTGACAAAATCTAAGGGAGGTGCAACACCGCGAATTTTTATTTTTCTGCAATTAATGCCTCGTGTGTCCAATGTCTTACTAAAGAGTCGCTTTTCATACCATCTGATGAGAGCTAGCATAAGTGGGTATCGTTCCACAATCGCACCAGCGCTGTAAGCCACATCCGACCTAAGTGTACTCCTCCATGAATCCTCCCGCCGCTTCGTATGCAAACCTGCGTGTCGCCGCATTTGAAAGTCGCCGCACTGCCGAAATAGAACGGCTTATCAAGCGATTCGATGGTGTACCGTTCGTAAGTCCATCAATGCGAGAAGTCGAAGTCGATGAAGATCGTCCATCGATCGACTTTGCCAATCGCCTGATTACCGGGCAAGTTGATGTCGTGATCTTTCTTACCGGCGTGGGAACGAGGATGTTGGTGGAGCGCATTGAGCGCCACGTCAATCGGCAACAATTTTTGGATACGCTCTCCGACATCAAAACAATTGCACGCGGACCCAAACCGGCCGCAGCACTTAAGGAATTGGGCATCGAACCCACGTGGCGCGTTCCCGAACCAAATACTTGGCGCGAATTACTTACAACAATCGATGAAAATCTGCCCATTGCAAATCTTGTTGTTGCAGTCCAAGAATACGGTTTACCCAATGTAAGTTTAATTGCAGGTCTTGAAGCGCGTGGTGCTTCGGTCGAATCGATTTCGATTTACCGCTGGGATTTACCGACTGATACCGGCCCACTCGAAGACAATATCCAACGCCTGGTCGCTGGAGAAGTCGATCTGGTTCTTTTTACTTCTGCACAACAGCTGATTCATTTGCTCCAGCTTGGTAAAAAGCTGGGGATGGAAAACGATCTCGCGAAGGCATTGCATAAAACGGTCGTTGCTTCTATCGGACCAACGACAAGCGAAAAACTCCGTGAACATGCTATCGATGTCGACTTTGAACCTTCTCACCCCAAGCTTGGGAGTCTTGTTCGCGAAACGGCTGTAGCATCGGCGCAGTTGATCCAACGCAAACAGCAGAGGTCCGTAACCCTTATAGAAAACATTTCACAAACCTCAGGTCAAAAACAGCCGGCTTGGCAGGACAGCCCGTTCCTCCGTGCTTGCCGAAGAGAATCGGTGCCGTATACGCCCATTTGGTTGATGCGACAAGCTGGTCGCTATATGGCAGAGTATCGCGAAGTGCGCGATAAAACATCGTTTCTTGAGCTTTGCAAGAATCCTCAACTCTGCAGTGAAGTCATGTGTACCGCTGTCGAAAAATTGGGCGTTGACGCGGCAATTATCTTTTCTGATCTGCTTCCTATCCTTGAGCCAATGGGGCTCGATCTCAAATTCGTTGTTGGTGATGGACCGATCATTGATAACCCAATTCGTTCTGCAAGTGATGTGAATCGACTTCGAGAACTCGAGAATCTCGATGCCTTGCAATTCGTTGTTGAAACGGTTGCTCAGACCCGGCGCGACCTGCCCGAAGCACTACCATTGATTGGCTTTGCGGGGGCACCTTTTACGCTTGCCAGCTATGCCATTGAAGGTGGTAGCAGCCGTAACTTCGTGCATACCAAGACACTCATGTACTGCCAACCCACGGCCTGGCATGAAATGATGCAACGACTGGCAAGGTCCATTGTGCTTTACCTCAATGCCCAAATAGCGGCTGGTGCACAGGCCGTTCAGTTGTTTGACAGCTGGATAGGGTGTCTTGGTCCGGAAGACTATCGCCATTACGTGCTACAGCATGTGCAATTCATTGCCCAAAACCTCACTCCCGGGGTGCCGCTCATCCACTTTGGTACGGGCAATCCATCCTTGCTGCCCCTGATGGCCCAGGCGGGCGGTCATGTGATGGGCATCGACTGGAGGATCGATCTCCAGAGCGCCTGGCAATCCGTTGGACACGACCGAGCCGTACAAGGCAATCTGGATCCTCTGACATTACTAGCAAATCGAGACACGATCGCCGCCCGTGCCAATGAGGTATTGGATGCTGCAGCGCATCGCCCAGGCCACATCTTCAACCTGGGCCATGGCGTGCTCCAACAAACGTCTGTAGACAATGTACGGTACCTGGTAGATTTTGTGCATGAGAAAAGTTCGAGGAGTTGACGGATGGCCACGATATTGATCCTTGTCGGAGACTATGTAGAAGACTACGAAGTCATGGTTCCCTTTCAGGCTTTGCAAATGGTTGGGCATACGGTGCATGCAATCTGCCCAGACAAGCAAGCGGGTGAATCTGTAAGAACAGCCGTGCATGATTTTGAGGGAGATCAAACGTATTCCGAAAAACGCGGACATAATTTTGTGTTAAATGCCAGCTTTGCCGACGCGAATCCAGCCGACTACGACGCTCTGGTCGTACCCGGCGGTCGGTCCCCTGAGTACTTGCGACTGAATCCACAAGTCCTTGCCATGGTGCAGTATTTTGCCAAGGCCGACAAACCGATTGCGGCAATTTGTCATGGCGCCCAACTGCTGGCTGCGGCCGATGTGCTTCGGGGACGCAGGACCACCGCCTACCCAGCCTGCGCCCCGGAAGTGCAGGCTGCAGGTGGAGAGTATGTGGAAGTTGCCATCTCTGAGGCTGTGGTGGATGGCAATCTAGTGACAGCCCCTGCATGGCCAGCACACCCCAAATGGTTAGCTGAACTGCAAAAAGTTCTGGCAAAGAATCCAACAAAAAGTGCCTGACGTCCCACCAGCTCCCACTGTAACGAGCGTGTAACAGCGTCTTGTTTCAGGAATTCTATGGCCGAATAATAAATTTCGGTACCGAGGAACTTTTGGCGGGCTATTGCGTCTAAAGTTCGGTTGAGCATCTTTCTTTTTGAGAACTTTTGGAGGACCTGACGATGAGGCAATCTTACACTGGTCTAATGGTATTCTGCACGTTGTTAGCATTCGTCAACACCACCACTGCGAAGCAGACTGAAGTTGTCATCACCGTTGAGAAGAAGGTGGGCCCTGAAATCTCAACCAAAACGCCTTTGGCTGGAACACCTTTCACTGGTAAACGAGCCGCAGTCGACGTAGCTATTCTCCTCGATACCTCAAATTCTATGGACGGTTTGATCCATCAAGCCAAAAGCCAACTCTGGACGATCGTTCAGCAATTTGCCAAGGCAAAAAAACACGGCCAGACTCCGATACTCCGCGTGGCTCTGTTTGAATATGGCAACACCAGATTGCCCGCCGCCGAAGGATACATTCGCCAGGTTGTCCCCCTAACGGATAATCTGGACAAATTGTCGCAGGCACTATTCGCATTGAGCACCAAAGGGGGAGACGAATACTGTGGACAAGTCCTGGAAGAAGCAACCAAACGACTCGACTGGTCCCAAGAGCCCAATGCCTACAAAACGATTTTTATTGCTGGTAACGAACCGTTTACCCAGGGGCCTGTGGATTACCGTGAATCCTGTGATCGTGCCATCCAGTCAGGTATTATCATCAACACAATCCATTGTGGTAACCATACATCGGGCGTTGATGGTCAATGGCAAGCGGGAGCGCAACTGGCCGAGGGAGAATTTTTCAATATCGATCAGGATCGTGCAGTTGTTCAAATCAAATGTCCCCAAGACAAAATCATCCTGCAACTTAATGCGGAACTCAATAAAACGTATCTCTGGTATGGTGATCGAAAAACACGTGAACACAACGCAGCCAACCAGCTTGCTCAGGACTCCAATGCCTCCTCCGCCGGCGAAAGCATTGCCGTCGGTAGGGCGGTCGTCAAGTCCGGCAAGATGTACGGCAACAAAATGCGTTGTCTGGTCGACACAATTCAAGACAACGAAAACATCCTTACTGAAGTCGACGAAGATCAACTGCCCGAAGTGCTGCGGGTTTTGGAACCTGAAAAACGTAAAGCTTATGTCAATAAACTATCCGTGAAGCGTAGCGAAGTTCAAAAGAAAATTGCCAAGCTCGCCGCAGAACGCGAAAACTACCTGATCCAGGAGCATCAGCGGATCCAAGCGGACAAAGGCCAGGCCACTCTAGGGGATGTGGTCGTAGCAGCCATTACAAAGCAACTGGCAAAGTCAGGATTTGAGACAACGGCCGAGTCGAAGTAAAAATAAGACCCTTCCAGCCGCACGTCTTGCCAAGCAATGACAATGACTTCGAACACCTTGCCGACCAATGCCGCTCTCGGTGCCCGAACGCATGAAACGTCCGCACTATCAACAGAGCCTTTTCAGGCGAACCCCATAATCATCTCAAATCAAGCTGAGGGGCGACTGAAAAACTGATAAGCGGAAAGCACTTCGTACAAATCACGAGAAATCGTGATGTCCTCATGCTCAAAGTCCGTTAACCAGGTGCGTTGTTTGTTGACTGCATCTGCGATGAGAGGCAGCACCTCACCCACGGAAACAATGACATTGTCTTCCGAGGTGGCATAGGTGCTGGTTTCCTGAGGACCCGAGTACACCTTGAGTTGGGTATTTGGCATCGCTGGCGATTCCTTTCGAGCGATTGAGTCTTGTGTTGATTTACCGTGCTAGCGGGCTCCTAGCCCTACTTCACAACGCAACACCCCCCTTCGTACTGAGGAGTATCGACCGGACTAGTTGTGGGCATTGAGCCTATTTGGAAGGAAAGTCCCATTTTTCTGGTCCTGTTGCTGGAATTGGCCGTTTCAGGCAGGGGTTGCATCTCAACGCTCCGTTTTGGATGATCAAAAGCACCCAAGAATCACCACCTGAGATGCTAGCAATGGATTTCAAACAGCGACTTCAACGTGCGACCGAACGTGGCCATCAGGCACGTGACGCAGAGGCGGCAGCCCGAGCGGCCCAGGCCATGAGCGAGGAAGAGTGGCGACGCTTGCATTCCGGATATCGGCTGGAGTTGACCGAGTACATCGAAAAGTGCCTTCTGCAACTATCGGAGAATTTTCCTGGTTTTGAGCACGAAACGGTCGTTGATGACAAGGGCTGGGGATCTGCACTGCGCCGCGATGATCTCTCACTTAAGCATGGAAAACGAGATAATCTTTTCAGCCGACTTCGCATGACAATTAGTCCTCACAACGAATACCATGTGCTTGATCTGAAAGCAAAAGGCGCTATTCGTAACAAAGAGAATTTCAGCCGCAACCATTACCAATTACTCAAAGAAGCAGACCTGGATAGTTTTAAACAGTTAATTGAGCAATGGACGCTCGATTATGCAGAGCAGTACGCAGCCAGCGGCAGGTGAATGACCTGGCGATTATCAATGCCTTTTGGCGTGCTACCCGAGGCTATCGCCTTCGTCATTACCCACATGTGTCATTCCGACCGAGCGCAGCGACCGAGGAATCTAGCCTGCAGCCGAGTGAGGCGTGCTATCTCTTGGGCAGTGGTCCCATTTTGTGTCGGCAAGGGGGCGCTTGTGCTCTCCAAAATTACAACACGAACTCTACTAGAAACCAGATCCTTCAGTCGCAGCGCTCCTTCAGGATGACATGTATTTGTGAGTAAGGACAAGATCGTGAAACTTCGGGCGTCCTTTGCCTACAATAAAATTTATTGAACAATTGATGTTCGTAGAACCCCCCCCAAAAAACCAAGCTACCGTTCAGTAGGCAACCAGCCACCTACTCCGTTTCAGCTAGCGCTAGTTGTTTCAGCGCATCGAGACATTCGACCACAGATTCAGGAGTCGTATCTCGCCAGCCTTCACGACGGTGGGCAATGATGGCCAATTTGAAACTCTCAAATGCCTCTGCCAGATCGTCAGGCAGAGATTCTACATCCACTTGCAAACGGGTTCGCTTCAACACGGGATCGGCAGTCTCGCCCTCTGTTTTATCTGCACCCGCAGGCGATGCTTCCTCCACATCAGCGTCAGGAGATTTAACCGAAGTCGTTGGTGGGGTTGTAGCTGGTGGGATTGAAGCTTTTGAGGTCGCAGTTCCATCTGCTTTGCCTGACCCTGCGCCCTCCTCTGTCTCTTCTTCCAGCGCAGAACCTTGCGAGTCTTCTGCAACCGCCTCCGCGTTCTGCTCTGCGACTTCTTGCTTATTGGCTGATTGCTGTTCTTCGGGAGATACGCCTAATGTTTCCCATCGTTTGCCGCGCATCTGCGAGACAGACCACCCATTTTGCAAACTGCCTTCCAGCCACATTTCGCTGTCGTCCCAATCGATAGCAGCCTGAAAGTGGCTCCAATACAATCCTTCGTATTGCTCGTAGACTTCACCAAAACGCTGAAAGACTCGACGAAGTCTGCCAACGTGTTGGCACGTCACACCGCCTACAAGCTGCGCACAAGCTTCGTCCGAGTACTCCGTTACAGGCACTCCGCTATCCATCATGGCATCACGCCAGAGGCAGATAATANGGCCTCGTTGCCAGTTCGTGGTGCTGATCAGGCTGTTCCATTGGCCAATGTAGGGAAGCGCCACTTGCTCAGAATCTAATCTCGCAGAAGCAGAAGCTTCCGATTGCTTACTCTCATGTGAAACTTCTTGATCTGCCATAGCGTTCCCTAAACATGATCGATGCGTCTGAACGTCTGCAGGGGGAGATAGAAGGTTGGCCACCCGACACGAACGCAGAAGCTCAGAATCAATTTCAGTTAAAATTCCTACCCACGGTTTCTTACTCCCACAGTTTCATAAGCACTGTTTCATACTCACTGTGGGGGTGGGATTCTAACACGCAATCGACTGCCTGAACCACCAGCTACCAGGGCCACCCGCTGGGAAAAGTAAAGTTCGTCACGCATAAAACTCATGCAACCGCTACGCCAAGCAAATCCTATCGCCAATCGTACAGCTTCGCAGACCCAGAAGGTCGGGGATAACTTGTCGACAGCCAGCCGTTACGCGTCGCCGGCACGCTCATCCGACTCAAATCCACAACGATTGTGTGCTCCATCGCAAAAAGGCCGATTGGCTGATTCTCCACATCGACATAAGGCAATGGATCGTTTATCCGGACTCAGCTCAAATGGGTTCCCCTCAGAATCATGCAACGCAATCGGACCTTCAACTAAAAATGGTCCGTTAGGTCGCATACGGATGGTTACGTCTGCCATAATGACCAGGCTCCTATTACTATGTTCTATGCGAGTAAAAAAGCATTCTAACGCTCTGGACGGCTTGTGCCAGCTGGCACTTCCTGCAAGATAAACAGCACGCGAATCTGCTCTCCCGCACTGCTCGAAGTCTCTAAGGCAGCAGAAAACTCTGCCGTTTCACCATGGACGCCAGTTCTATCCTGGACAACCGTTTTATTCTGGACAACTGGGCCACTTGCCCTACTGGACTGATTCTCAGCAATATCCTTCTCCGCATCACCTTTCATTGGCAATGCCTGGTGAAACTGCTTCTTCCCCACACGATTTTGCTTCGATCCCAGTATTTGAATTGAAGGGAAGTTCCACCAAAAGATGCAGGCTATCGACCAATGGCCCAAAACCAACCACCCCACTATCATTGGAACATGGAATCACTGGACTGGATAGACGAAGAACTCCACCAATTGCAGCAATGCAATCTGCTGCGCGAACTCCCCCAACCCCTTCGTACTCAAGGAGCAAGAATCGAACTTGCCGGTCGCCAGCTGATCAATTTTGCCTCCAATGATTATCTGGGCCTGGCTGCGGATGAGCGCCTCACCCAAGCAGCCATCCGGGCTTGTGAGCAACATGGNATAGGGCGTGGAGCNAGTCCACTTGTCTGTGGACGGTCCGAGATTCATGCCCAACTCGAGGCTCGTCTGGCTCATTTTTTGCAAACCGAGGCCGCCCTTCTTTTCTCCTCCAGTTTTGCTGCCAACGCAGGCATTATTCCTGCGCTCGTCGATCGTGACGATGCTATTTATGGTGACGCTAAAAACCACGCCAGCATTATAGACGGNTGCCGATTGTCACGTGCCGAAAAGCACGTGTACCCCCACACGGACATGGATGCACTTGAGGAGATGCTGCGCAATAGCAAGTCCTATCGCCGTCGGCTTATCGTGACGGATACGCTGTTCAGCATGGATGGAGATTTGGCTCCTCTCCCCCAAATTGTGGAACTTGCGAACAAATACCAGGCCATGCTGATGCTTGATGAAACACATGCGATTGGTGTCTTCGGTTCTCAAGGACGTGGAGTTGCCGAACACTTTGCTGTAGAAAAATATGCAAATCTGCGGATCGGAACATTTGGCAAAGCACTTGGAGCAGCAGGTGGATTTGTCTGCGGCCAGGCATCTCTCGTTAAGTGGCTGGCGAATCGTGCCCGGACCTATGTATTTTCAACCGCACATCCTGCAGCCATTAGCGCAGCAGCGTACGAAGCTCTGAATATCGTGGCAGCAGAGTCCTCGCAACGCCAGGCTCTCTTGAACCAGGCTGATACACTTCGTCAGCGTCTTCAGCAACTCGGCTGGAATACGGGTAAGAGCGGTGGACAAATCATCCCCCTGCTGATTGGCGCACCGCGACAGGCGGTCCAGATCTCACAAAACCTTCTTCAACNAGGAATCTGGTTGCCAGCAATTCGGCCACCTTCTGTACCGCCCAAAGAATCCCTACTTCGTCTAGGGCTGACGGCAGCGCACACGGATGAAATGTTGGAGAAGTTTCTTGCAGCCCTTCAAAAAGTGAATTATCCAGGCTAGCCCATTGATGATTCATCCCTTTTGTCGGGAGGTGGTCTGCAGGCGGGTCAGGGTCTACTTGCAGTTGGAGCCCATTCGGTGGCAAATCTCGTCTCCAAGCTGGATCCGTCTGACCGACCGACCATTGTAGCGATTGTGCGGGTTCCCTGCCTGTAGACGGCCTTGCCATAAGTCTTCTGCCAGCAAAAACTTGACGCTGCCAGATAGGCTACTTAGGATCGAATGTAGAGCACNGTAGGGAACCCCCCCCTTATTGCTGGGTTTCCGTCTTCCCCCCCATTCTCCCTGGCAATCCCAGAAGGATCACTCGTTTGACGATTTTGTTTCAAATCCTGATGGGTCTGGCGCTGCTCATGGGGCTGGTGACCCTGTTTTTGAGTTCCAAAAATTGGCATTGGACCCAGATCCTCCTGGTGACATGCATACTTTTTGCAGCCACAGGCGTGCTCTATATGGCGACTGAAACTGCGAGCATGCACCAAGAATTACGCTCAGGCATCCCCCGTCTGGAGAAACAGCTGGCAACCTTAGAGCAGCAAAATGAATTGCTTCTGAAAGGATCGGATGACCAAAAAGGGATTCGCGAACTGGACCATCGTTTACAAATTGTATTTCGCGAACGAGGGCGCGTTTGGCGCCAAGTCCAGCCTACTGGGCAGATCGACAACCAAGGCCGGATTCAGGTAGAGATTCTTAATCCGCAACCCCATGGCCTGGATCAGGATGCGATTGTTTTCGCCTTTGAGACAGGCCCACCGAATAACGATTCACCGGCCAACGGACCGCAGTACCTGGATGAGTTTCGTGTAGTCTCAGTCGAAGCAAATGGAGTGACTCTAGAATCGGTTCATTTACTCCTAGATCCTCGTAAACGAGAGCTGTTAGCTCGGAGTAAAGGTCCTTGGAGCTTGTACGAAACCATGCCAGCCGATCGGCACAAGTTATTTGCCAACTATACGGATGAAGAGCTCCAACAAATGCTCCCTGCAGCAACCGTAGAAGAGTACATCCGACACGGCAAGCCAGCAAACGATGATGACGACCAATGGCACGTAATTGGTCTCGACGAAAATGACCAACGTGTCGCCGAGAATATCGATCAAGCTGTCAAAAAATTGTACGACCGTACCTTAAGAGATTATGCCTATTTGTTTAGTGATTTGGCCAGGCAACACGTTGTCATGCTAGCCGAAATACGCTCGGTAAGTGAAGACAATAAACGTATTGAGACAGCACTTAAAAGTGCTGAAGAACTTAGTGCATTTCGAACGGAAGAGAGCGAGAATCTTGCTCAAGATTTAAACGGCATGCAGCAAGATCGAGCGGCCATCGAAAAACACCGTGACCAACTGACACAAGTTCTTGCCCATGCCAAATCACGCATTGATGATTTGCTCACCAAAAATATTGAAATGGCAAATCAATACACGCAGATTCAATTGAGCCAGATGAAAAGCATCAATGCTCTGGCACCCAAGCCAGCTGGCCCCGTCTTAACTGGCCGTTAAACATTTTTTAATAGTGCTAGCGGCTACATCCACTCCTTCTCAGGAGGGCCTAACCACATCACTTTGTCGGAAAAGGTCCCCTTCTGTGAAACTCTGCGCCATCTCGCCAACCACAGCTGCGCTTCGGTGTCCGAGCATATAAAAACACTGGGTTCACCAAATTTGTGCCGGATCGGCTGATCCCTACGGACCGCCTCAAACCGTCAGTTTCCACCTTCCAGCAGATCCAACAGGCCGTTATCTTGCTGTCGCCTCAGAAGACGTTTGAGCCTAAAATTCTCATTAGGCTAAAGCTCTCGCTTGAAAATGCGCACGAACACGATCCATCCTTTATTCAGCAGATACTTATGGGACTTTATGACCGCGATTACGGCAGAGACCATCCGTCGGGCTTTATGATAAGCTCACCGAAAACAATCACTGCAAAAATTGTACTGCTAACGGCTGGCGTTTACGGATTGCAGCTTTTCATAGAACCATTTACCTCCTGGTTCGTTCTTACCGACGATTGGTTTCGACAACCCTGGAACGGTTACCGTCTCCTTAGCTATGGCTTTTTGCACTCTCCAAGAGATCTGGGGCATATCCTGATCAATATGTTTGTCTTTTGGATGTTTGGACAAGAACTGGAACGAAAATATGGTCGGCGTGAATACCTGTGGCTTTATCTTTGGGCGATTGTCTTTGCCGGACTGGTATGGTCTCTCATCGAAGTCGGCTATCCAGGTCCGCCGGTATTCCTGGTGGGTGCATCGGGCGGCGTGGCAGCTATTTTTGCCCTCTATGCACTGAATTTCCCGCGTCGGCAAATTCTGTTTATGTTTATCATTCCCATGCCCATTTGGGTGGCTGCCTTGATAGGGCTCCTCTACGACATCAATCACGCCATGAATCGTTCCGGCAATATTGCAGGTGCTGCGCATCTGGCAGGGGCCCTGGCCGGATTGTACTACTACAAATTTGGGTTTTCTCCCGGACGCTGGCTGGCCGATCGCTTGACAGGTTTCACGCCAAAATTACCACGCAGAGGACCCAAGCTCCGGATCCATGAACCGAACGATATGGACTCGACGATGACGCAACAAGTGGATGCCATCCTGAAAAAAATTAACGAACAAGGCCAGGACAGCCTCTCCGCCAAAGAGCGGAGTCTCTTAGAAAAAGCGAGTCGCGAATACCAAAAAAGAAAGTAGGTCTCCAAGCTCCTTGAAGCAATAAAACCTTTCCTTCCAAACTTGCAATCCGAACAACCCAATGCGCTCCCACAAACGAATCTGGTGGGCATTGCTCGCGTTGCTCCCCTGGCCTGTGGCTTGGGGAATGCAGCAGTTGCGATCGACACCCCAAAAACGTTCACCCCAGATCGAGCCCCTGCCAATGCAAACCCAGGGGAACATGGTGCGAATCCCCGCAGGACGGTTTGCGATGGGCAGTTCACAATCCTCGGACGAGGACGCCAGACCGGTCCACCAGGTACGAATTTCTGCCTTCTGGATCGACGTGGCTCTGGTCACCAACCGGGATTTTGAAAAATTTGTCAACGCCACCGGATTTCAAACCTCGGCCGAACGCCAAGGCAATTCCCTAGTTTTTGACTTGGCAGAGGGCAACTGGCTCCAGGTCTCAGGTGCCAACTGGAAACACCCGCAAGGTCCCGATAGCTCATTGGCCGGTAAAGACAACTACCCGGTGGTGCAGGTCTCCTGGTACGACGCAGTGGCCTATGCCGACTGGGCTGGCAAGCGCTTGCCAACAGAAGCAGAAATGGAATATGCCGCCCGAGGCGGTCTGGATGATTGCGCCTATCCGTGGGGGCGTACCCTGCAACTTGCCGGCCAGTACCAGACCAACTACTGGCAGGGTTCCTTTCCACAACATGACACGGGCGCAGATGGATTCAGAGGTCTTGCTCCAATTCGCCAATTTATGCCGAATCGTTTCGCCCTGTATGACATGGCAGGCAATACCTGGCAGTGGTGTGCCGACTGGTACGATGAGGATTACTATGGCAAGAGCCCAAGTGATAACCCACGGGGCCCACAAACGGGAAAAATGCGCGTACGACGTGGTGGTTGTTGGCACTCCACGGAGCACTTGCATAACCTGTGGGTCTCACACCGGAACTACGCCCCTCCGGGTGAGAGTACCAGCCACACTAGTTTTCGCTGTGCCCAAGACATTCCCTGACAAGCCCCCACCCCTATTTCTTCTTCCGCTCCTGCTGCGTGTTCCATAGGGTCTCTTCAGTGGGATTTCCCTGAGCTGTGGTAACCTTTGGCTCGCGATTTCTTGGTTTTCCGGAGAGCTTGGGGACTTTTTCCTTCACACGATTCGTGGTCTACTCAGCATCGGAGTGCCAGTTCGATTTTATTGAGAAAACATCATGGCCAATCATCCTGCCCCAAAAACGGTCCTGGTGACCGGTTCGACTGGACTTGTAGGAACCCGACTCGTTGCTGCACTTCAGGCCGAAGGGAAGCAAGTGCTTCGTGCTGTGCGGCGTCCCGTCCGCGATGCGCAAACTGAATTGGCTTGGGACCCGATACAAGGCGAAATTGACCAAGGTCGGCTGGAGGGTGTCGATGCGGTTGTGCATCTAGCTGGAGCCAATATCGCAGGACGACGCTGGAGCGAAAAATACAAAAAACAAATTCTTGAAAGCCGGGTCCAAGGCACAACCTTGCTAAGCGAAACGCTCGCCGGCTTAACGAGCAAGCCCAAGGTGTTTGTCAGTGCATCAGCCATAGGCTACTACGGCCACCGGTTTTCGGATGAACTTAATGAGTCGGCCTCCAGTGGCGACGGGTTCCTGCCCGAAGTCTGCCTGCAATGGGAGCGAGCCTGCTTGGCAGCTGACAATGCAGGTATTCAGGTAACCAATTTACGCATTGGGGTCGTGCTTAGCCCACAGGGCGGTGCGCTGGCCAAAATGCTCTTACCCTTTCAACTGGGAATCGGTGGCCAGATTGGTGATGGCCAGCAGTACTTTAGCTGGATCACAATCGACGATGTTGTGGGTGCCATCCAATTCGTGCTCGAGCAGGATTCTCTTTGTGGTCCGGTCAACCTGGTCACACCACAAGCTGTTACAAATCGTGAGTTCACCAAGACCCTGGGCCGTGTGCTGGGAAGACCTACCTTCTTGCCCATGCCCGCCTGGGCAGCTCGGCTGGCCTTCGGTGAAATGGCCGATCCTCTACTGCTAGCCAGCGCGCGCGTTGTACCGGATGTCTTGTCCGTTGCTGGATACAACTTCCAATACCCGGATCTTGAGCCTGCCCTCCGTTATTTGCTGAAAAAGTAAGCTGGTCCGATAAGCCCAATACCTAGAAAAGGGTAAGGCGGTTCTGTAGAAAACCTGGACTGCTAAGGAATCCAGCCAAATCTTTGCAACCAAACTCCCCTCTTGCTATAATGAATCCTTCTCAGTTCAGCGCCCAGTCAATCGCGCTGATTCATTTCGGGACACTCCCAAACCTATAAAAGGCCCCCAAACCTGCAGAAGGCCTACAGGTCTGCGTTGTGCATGGTGACAGTGTTTTTAGCTATTCATCTGAGACTGGATAGCTTTCAGGAACTTCCGAGTCGGAGCTAAAGCATCGTGCAACGTCAGACTTCCATATCACAAAAGGGGGCCTCCATATCTCATCAGGGAGCCCCGCGCCTCATAAGGAGGCATCTTGCTGCAATCCTGACAGTTCTCGGCCTCAGTTCATGGAGCATGTCAGCCGTAGGACAGGGGATCGTGCCTGATTTTTCACTGTCTGACGAGAACAGCACTTCAACAACCTACCAAACGAACATTTCGCCCCGAGATTATGTCGGACAGGTTTCTGGCTGGTACTTTGGCCTCAGTACGTGAGGCTACTGCCGTGCACAGTTTGTGCACCTCGACAGCATGCAGTCTGAACTCGATTCAGTCTACCCGATGCTGGATATCCAGATCTTGGGAGTCAATGTAGCGGGCTCGGGTGGAAACACAGCTTTCACTGCAGATGCAGACATTCCCTGGCTACAGGATGATGTGGCAACTAACATCTTGAATCTATGGCAAGTAACCTTACGTGATGTGATAATCCTGGATGAGCAAAATGTGCCGAGAGCCGTATACAATCTAAATGCAAACGACTTGGGAATCTCTGCAAACTACAACACGCTCCTGGATCTGTTTGTAAATTCTACCTACCCGGGCAACTTCGACGCTGACGACAGCGTTGACGGCCTTGACTTTCTCATGTGGCAGCTTGGGTTTGGAAGTACGTACGACGCGAACGATCTGGCAGACTGGGAAAACAACTTTGGTCCTTCCGCTCCGCCCCTATCCGCTTCGACTGCAGCCATACCGGAACCCACAGCTTGTGCTCTGGCCTTAGCCACACTCAGCATAATGATACTGGGTAGACGCGGACGTTCCTCCGTGTAGTGGTTGTTCGATTTGCTTTTGGTCATCGAAAGAATCTTTATCTCTAGGCTTCGACGTCCAGCGTTCCGTTCCTGAATGAAAATGACACGTCCAGGTTGACACCGTGAATTGTCGGGCCAATGGCTTGCTGGTTCGGGCGCCAAACCCGCCACCTTCGTTTTCTGCTACCGACTGTCCACTGAATTGCCAATACCCTATCGCGGCAAGGAAATTTGTGCTCCTCGTGTTGGAGTGTTCAAGAATGGATGCATAAGCCGGATTCTCCAATCTGAGGGAATTCCAAGCCCCCGGCCGAAATGGCACCCTGGCACAATTTACCGGCGTTATAAATGGATAGGCTCTCAGAAACCCAAAACAGACCTTCCAGAGCGCCATTGTGAGAACGGCCAAGCACGGTAAAATAGGGGATTACTCAGATTTCTATCGCCCGCATTGAGAGTTTTATGCATTCATCTGTTGTCGTCCTCGGAGGTGGCCCCGGTGGCTATGCTGCTGGATTTATGGCTGCCGATCTGGGTCTGGAAGTTACCGTCGTCGAGGCAGACCCTCGCTTGGGTGGCACGTGTTTGTTGCGCGGTTGCATCCCTTCGAAAGCTCTGTTGCACGTCGCCAAAGTCATTGGTGATGCGCGTGACATGTCCGAATGGGGCGTAAACTATGGCAAGACAAAAATCGATGTCAAAGCGATGCGAGCTCGCAAAGAGAAAGTGATCGACACGCTCACCGGAGGACTGGCCCAGTTGGCCAAACGCCGGAAGGTGCGCATTGTGAATGCACGGGGGATTTTCGTCGATTCGCAAACGCTCCAACTCGAAGGGGGAAACCCTGACACTTACGACAGCGAGCGAATTACTTTTGACCATTGTGTTCTCGCAACTGGTTCTGTCCCTGCAATGCCCCAGATGTTTGATATTGGGTCCGATCGCGTAATGGATTCTACCGGCGCACTGGCCCTGCAAGACATCCCCAAGAAATTACTTATCATTGGAGGAGGTTATATTGGGCTGGAAATGGGCACTGTCTACGCTGAACTCGGCACAAAAGTTTCGGTAGTAGAACTCACCGAAGGACTACTACCTGGAGCCGACCGAGATCTGGTCAAGCCACTCCACAAACGCCTGGAAGATCTGTACGAGAACATTTATCTGGGTACAAAAGTCGTAGGGCTGAAAGACTCGGGAAAAAAAGTTGGAGTTCAGATGCAAGGTCCTGGTCTGCAATCCGCCAGTGGAGAAGAAACATTATCGTACGACCGGGTACTGGTCTCAGTAGGACGACGTCCGGTAAGCCAGGGTTTTGGCTTGGAGAACACGAATGTGGTTGTCGACGAACGCGGCTTTGTTCAAGTTGATCACCATCAATGCACAGCCGACCCACACATTTTGGCAATCGGCGATGTGGCGGGTGATCCGATGTTGGCCCACAAGGCATCGCACGAGGGAAAGGTTGCAGCCGAGGTACTCGCCGGCGAACCGGCTGCCTTCGACAAAATGGCAATTCCAGCTGTCGTATTTACCGATCCTGAAATTGCCTGGGCCGGTCTCACAGCAGACGAAGCCAAGCAAGCCGGCCGCGATGTGAAAATAGCTCAATATCCGTGGCAGGCTAGTGGACGGGCCATCGCGATGGGCAAAACGGATGGCCTCACCAAATGGCTCATTGATCCTGAAAATGACCGCCTGCTTGGTTGTGGAATTGTTGGCTCAGGAGCAGGTGAATTGATTGCCGAAGCGGTTGTGGCAATTGAAATGGGATGCACGGTTATTGATCTGACGGAATCGATCCACCCCCATCCCACGCTGAGCGAAACGATGGCCTTCGCTGGTGAAGTCCACTTGGGTACGGCTACGGAGGTTTATCGACCCAAAAGAAAATAAAGCAATAAAGTGCCCCTGTATTTGCGGGTGAGGCGAAAACATCAGACTACCAAATCGCCCTGAGATGACTAAAATTAACTCTCATGATAAACACAAGTCTGAAGGGTCCACTGAAATTCACGTCCGATGTTTACTAATTAGGAACTGCCACTATGGCCAATACTGATGTGAATCCTCCCAAGTCGCCCATTCCAGGCGATTCCGACCCAGTCGAAACGACGGAATGGCTCGAATCACTCGACTATGTGCTAGAGAGCAAAGGTCCACAACGTGTCCAACAATTGTTGACCGCCCTGGATGGTTTGGCGCATCGCAACGGAGTCGAACTTCCATTCGTTGCCACCACCCCCTACGTCAACACAATACCTCGCGATAAACAACCACCCTACCCCGGAAATCGAGAGCTAGAACGGCGCATCAAAAGCTTTGTCCGCTGGAACGCCATGGCCATGGTAACCCGCGCTAATCGTGACCCGGCTGCACCGGGTGGACATATCTCAACCTTTGCCTCATCAGCAACACTCTACGAAGTAGCACTCAATCACTTTATACGCGGTCGCGGAAACGGTCACGATGGCGATCAAGTGTACTTCCAAGGGCACGCAGCACCTGGCATGTACGCGCGAGCGTTTCTTGAAGGACGACTCACCGAACAGAATCTGGTTAACTTTCGGCGTGAATTAAGTGAGGGAGGTGGCTTATCGTCCTATCCGCATCCTTGGTTGATGCCAGACTTTTGGGAATTCCCCACGGTATCCATGGGCTTGGCGCCGATTATGGCAATTTACCAGGCGCGTTTTAACGAGTACCTGCTCGATCGGGGTATTGTTGATACTTCCCACAAACGCGTCTGGGCTTTCCTGGGTGACGGCGAATGCGACGAACCCGAGACACTCGGAGCCATCACTCTTGCCTCCCGCGAAAAACTCAACAATCTTACCTTTGTCATTAATTGCAATTTGCAGCGACTCGATGGACCGGTACGTGGCAATGGAAAAATTATCCAAGAATTAGAAGGTGCTTTTCGGGGTGCGGGCTGGAACGTCATCAAAGTCATCTGGGGTGACGATTGGGATCCGCTCCTCGAACAAGACGAACAAGGACGGCTGGCACAAAGAATGATGGAAGTGGTGGACGGTCAGTACCAAAATTATGTGGTGAAGGACGGTGATTTTATTCGCCAGGACTTCTTCGGCAAATATCCAGAACTGCTCGAACTGGTAAAGAACTATTCGGATGAAAAGCTCAGCAAATTGCGCCGAGGTGGGCACGACCCAGAAAAAGTTTATGCCGCTTACAAAGCAGCCATCGAGTGCACCGACAGGCCCTCGGTAGTAATTGCAAAGACGATCAAGGGGTATGGAGTCGGCGAAGGAGGCGAAGGTCGCAACGTTACCCACAATCAGAAAAAGCTCAACGAGGACGAGCTGCGCGAGTTCCGGACACGATTTGGAATACCCATTTCCGACGAAAAAGTTGCGGAAGCACCCTTTTATCGCCCACCGGAAGACAGCCCCGAAATGGTCTATCTCCGCAAACAACGCGAAGAACTGGGTGGCCCCGTACCAGCGCGCAGTACGGCTCCCGTAACGATGGAAGTGCCTCAACTTGCCGATTACCAGAAATCAATGGCCAAGCTCGTCAGCAAAGGTCCCGGCAAAGAGATGTCGACTACCATGGGATTTGTCCGCTTGCTCAGTGATTTGCTGCGGGACAAGGGAATTGGTAAACATATTGTCCCCATTGTCCCTGACGAATCTCGTACCTTCGGCATGGAAGGTCTGTTCCGACAAGTCGGCATTTATGCCCACGCTGGGCAACTTTATGAACCCGTCGATTCGGATCAAATCTCGTACTACAAAGAAGCCAAAGACGGCCAGCTCCTGGAAGAAGGAATCACCGAAGCAGGATCGATGTCTTCGTTCAATGCAGCAGGGACCAGCTATGCATCCCACGGAGTGAACATGATTCCCATGTTCATCTATTACTCCATGTTTGGTTTCCAACGAATTGGCGACTTGATTTGGGCCGCTGCCGATATGCGAGCCAAAGGTTTCATGCTGGGAGGTACTGCTGGCCGTACGACTCTCAATGGCGAAGGATTGCAACACCAGGATGGCCATAGCCTGATCAACGCAATGGCTTTTCCCACGGTGCGCGCATACGACCCCGCTTACGCCTACGAGACGGCTGTTATCCTGTTTGATGGACTCAAACGTATGTACCAGGAGAACGAAACGGCTATCTACTACATCACGTTGGAAAACGAGAACTACCTGATGCCTGAAATGCCTGCAGGGTGCGAAGAAGGTATCATTCGCGGCATGTATCAGGTCGCCAGTACGGCTTCGCAAAAGACCGAAACCGAGGCTGCTCAAGTCCAACTCTTTGGGAGTGGCCCTATTCTACGTGAAGCATTACGCGCTGCAGAGATCCTCATCGAACAATTTGGCATCGCCAGCGATGTCTGGANTGTGACCAGCTACAACCAACTCCGCCGTGACTGCCAGGAGTGTGAGCGTTGGAATATGCTCAACCCGGACAAAGTTGCCCGCCGATCCTACCTCGAAGAGCAGCTTTCGGGCACCACTGGACCCGTTATTGCCGCAAGTGATTACATGCGTGCTCTCTCCGAACAGATTGCACCGTGGACTCCCAACGGATTTTTTGCATTGGGAACCGACGGTATGGGCCGGAGTGAATCACGCGAGGCTTTGCGCCGACATTTTGAGGTGGATGCCGAATGCATCGCCCTGGCGACACTGTATCAACTCAGCAAGCAAGGAAAGGTTGACATGAAGACGGTTGCCGCTGCGGTTAAGAAGCTGGACATCGATCCTGAAAAACCCTCGGCCCTCTATGCTTAACAAAATATGAATACACAAATCACACTACCCCATCTGGGCGAAAATATAGATTCAGGCGACGTATTGTCGATCCTTGTAGAAGTCGGTGATGTCGTCACGGTGGATCAGGATCTTGTCGAACTCGAAACGGACAAGGCAACCATGCCGGTACCCAGCCCTTCGGCTGGCAAAGTCACAAAGTTGTTGGTTAGCGAAGGCGACACCCTGTCGGTTGGTGCAGCCATCCTTGAGCTCGAAGCCGATGCGGGCGAGACTGCGACACCTCAGGTCGCGTCACCTGAAACTGCGTCACCTGAAACTGGGCCATCTGAATCTGCGTCCTCTGAAACTGTGCCTGGCGGAGCCGCTCCCCAGCAGGTGCCTCCTGCACAGCCGCTGCCAACTTCTGCGGGCTCAGTTTCTGCAGGNCCTGATTCTGCAGGATCCATTGATCCTGCACTGGTGNCCGCTCCTGAACCCGTATCCAGTAATCCCCCTGNAGCCGTCGCGCCGCGAGTCGATGACCAAATCGATTTACCTGGAGATGGACGTTCTTCGGCTGCCGCAGGACCTGCCGTTCGCCGTCTGGCCCGTGAATTGGGAGTCGATCTGCGTCGAGTACGTCCAGGTAGTAGTGATGGGCGCCTTACAGAAGAAGATATACGCGCTCATGTTCGTTCCAATAATGAGCAGGTGGCTTCTGCCACTCCCGCTGGTGTCACGCCACCCGGTACTCCCGACTCAGATGGTCAGGGCGCTGTACGACGAGAAAAGATGTCGCGGATGCGTCAGACGATTGCCCGCAATATGCTTCAATCGTATAGTTCGATTCCACAACTCACCAATTTCGATGATGTGGACGTTACCGAACTTGAGCGGATTCGTCGTGACAGCAAGGGCGATTATGCTGAAAGTGGCATCAAACTCACCGCAATGCCCTTTATGATCAAAGCGGTTGCTTCAGCCCTCAAACAACATCCGATCGTCAACAGCTCAATTGACGAAGATGCAAATGAAATCATTTACAAAGAATATGTCAACGTTGGCATTGCTGTAGACACCGAGCGCGGTTTGGTCGTACCCGTGCTACGTGACGCTGATCGCAAGAGTATTCCGCAAATTGCCCGAGAANTTGCTACCATGGCCGACTCCGTCCGCTCGGGCAGTTTTGGCGTCGATGATCTGCGCGGAGGCACGTTCACTATTAGCAATCTGGGCGCTATCGGCGGCACCTACTCAACCCCCATCATCAATCCACCTGAAGTGGCCATCTTGCTGGTCGGTCGCAGTCGTATGATGCCACAATTTATCGACGACACTTTCGAACCGCGATTGATGATGCCTCTCTCGATCACCTACGATCACCGTACTGTCGACGGTGCAGCGGCAGCACGATTCTTAAATGATGTGAAAGGGTATCTGGCAAACCCAGGCCGTTTGCTGCTAGCACCCTAGACCGAATATTTCATACGTTCGGGCACCGAAGTGCAGCTTTGGTCGGCGAGGTGGTCTAGCCCGTATATTTNATCCTTTCCTACTCCGNCATNACAGCGTGGGNTACTTCAACTAAAGAAACCNCTAATTGACGCTAATCGACACTTAGTAAAAGACAAGAAATTCTCGCCATTGCAAGCAATGGAACTATTTCATTTTCTTCATAGCGCGGGAGTGTCTCGACAGCCCATTTGACAACCCTAATTAGCGTCCATTAGCGGTGTACTAATCTTGGTCCCTGCGCTGTAGTCTCAAGTTCTACAACTTTCGAAAACCTGTGATTCTAACTTTCTCTCGGTAGCATGAAGCCACCGCCTTTTCCGATCCGTCCTGGCACACCGGGATCCGTGCTCTATCAGTGCCTCAAAAAACTATTGGATTCGTACGCCTTCTACAGAGCCGAACAGACACCACGCGGCCTGAGGCCGCAACCAAATAATTGAACATAAGAAAACGAAGGGAACGAAGATATCTTATGCGCTGTGTTACCGTTTCTTTGTTTCCTTCGTTACCTTCTGTTAAAAATTTCTCATGATGCGCAAATTTCCAAAGAGGAAATTCCATAGGAAACCGGAATACTCAATACGAAGGTGCTTGAGCGGCAGACTACTGCCGAAAACCCCACCCGGCATTCACTGCCGAAAACCCTGCAACGGAAAGCACAGCAGTGGGATGACCAGCGAAGCCAACCCAATCGCCCAGCGTGTGGGTCCTAATTCAACATTATCGTTGGCTGTGGGTGGATGGTGGATGCCCATCAGAATCACCAACACCAGCATCGGGGTCCACATAACCGCGTCGTTGATATGAATCAAAATATAAAAAATTGATAACGAAACAAACCAACGTGCCAGTACGTGAGCACGATTCAGGAACAAAGCGTAAATCGTATGACCGCCATCGAGTTGGCTGATAGGCATCATATTGAGTCCCGTAATCAGCATTCCCACCCAACCCGCCATGAAGTAGGGGTTCAGTTGCGACAAGCCAATCCAGTCACGACCTGTCCATTCGGGATGAGCGCGTTCGAGCATCCATTGCCCTAACCAGGGAAGATAGAGCTGAATCTCTTCGGGATGCGGCAGGCGTGATAAATCCAAATCGTTGATGCCCCACCAAAACACGGGAATTGCCACCACGAGCCCTGCCAAGGGCCCTGCAATGCCGATATCAAAAATCTGACGTCGATCTGCCCGCATCCCGTCCATTCCGATGACTGCACCCATGGTACCAATCGCATTGAATGGGATTGGGATGCACAGTGGATAGCTGGCTGCAATGCGATGTTTAACCGTTTGCAAAAAATGACCCATTTCGTGCGTTAACAGAATAGCCAACACGGCAATCATGTATTGCATTCCCGTGGTCCAGTTCTCACGTATAACAGCTCCCATGGCCTCGTAGCTGTGCAAATAACGATGCTCAAGCGGTTGCCAATTCGTGCAGCCCACCCAAAATGTCGATACACATGTGGCCAAAAACAACACAATTGGCAAGAGAGTGCGCCGTTGCGGGCGGAAGTGAAGATCTGAGACTTTGAGCTCTGCTAACTTTGAAAAAGCCGGCTCGTTAAAGGTGTCGCCACCGGATGAACTCTGTACAGACAACGTGTCCGCCAGTGAAGAAGTTACTGAAGAAGATGGTGAATCCCCTGGATTCTTTGCATCCCCTTGCTTTGTTGAATTATCCAAGTGTTCCGAGCGAACCTCGCCTTGCGATTCTGAAGTCGGCTCATCACCAGTATGCTCCTCGCTGTTCATCCGAGAATCATACCACAGAAGTGGCGTCAGGCGTCAAGGGCTTAGATCGCGTACCCATCTTCGAAGGCATGCTTTGGCAGGTGCTCTGTTAATAGATTTCCAAGCTCTTGACCGCAAATACTCCACCCGCATGTGCCGCCGAGAGACAACGTTGGGCAGTCTCCAGCAGGTCGAGAGGTGGGAAATTTTTGGGTGGCAATGTGACCGAAGCAACCCCCGCCCCCACAAGATAACTTATTGTTTTGCCTTTTACTTCCAAATGCCGGATCATGCCTTGTATACGCTCGAGTGTCTGTTGGCCAAAACGAACTGCCTGCTGCCGATCGAAATCCGCAAGTAGCAATACCCTATGGCAGGGTCCCCTGGATTCGACTACTAAATCCTCGACATCCGTTTCCTGGCAGACTGCATCCAGTACCTGACTGATAACCTGGTGATTCTCGTTTTCGTTGGCACACCTTTCAACTGCTCCTAGAATGACCAGACTAACTGGCTTTCGCTGTGCACGGCATTGCCCCACAGTCAGTGTGAGTATCCGCTCGAAAGCGCTCTCCTGACTAGAAACTGGTTCTGCTAAGAGCTGACCGAAGAGAGGACTCGTATTGTGCAGGTCGCTAGTGCCGGACAACGCCGTGTCGGTGGATTGTGGTTTTGACTCGACCTTGGGCAGGGGTTTCCCTAAGAAAGAATCAACTGCTGAGCGAAGGTGAGCTGCATCGACCAGGACACGAGAGTCGGATTTCCCATCCCCTGCTCCCAACAGGCTCAAAGGTGCGGACACGTTTTCAGCTAATAGACTGATTTGCTGGTGCGCATCGGTCATGATCGCAACAAAATCCTGATGCTTTGGCAACTGCAAGGACATGGCTTCAGCCAATTGATTGACTTGTGGCTGTAAATAAGAAACTATTTCGGTCAATTTATCTCGGTCAAATTTTCCGTAGAGGACGCCTAGTTCCAAGAGATCGGGCAAAACATCCAGCCGATTTCTCCCTACCAATTCCGCCAACAAATCAGCAATATGTAACGTACAAGATAAATCCGACACGGGTAAGTTTTGCCTTGCCAAAACGGCTGCGTGACGCGGCTGTGCAATCGACTCCACCAGGAATTCTGGCATTTGCCAATGCCGAAGTAGCGCAACGGTTAAAGCTCGATGATCAAAACCAAGCGACTCTATCTCGAATTGCTCCAAATCAGCATGGTCGTTGATCACGCTTGACAAAAAATTAGCATAGGGCTCTTGCAATTGCCCCAACAACACCAGAACCCCAATGTCCTGTAGCAAACCCGCCAAAAACGCATCGTCTCCTGGCTGGTAGTACAACTTTTCACTTATTGTACGTGCAGCTACCGCGCGGGTTAGTGTCGACATCCAGAACCAATCCAACTGCTCCCGTGCCACGTCATAAAACAACTTTTCGGGCAGGCTAAATCCTAAAACTAATAATTTAAGAGGCTTGGTTCCCAGGAGAGCAATGGCCTGGTTGAGATCTCTGACTTCTTGGCTCAATCCAAAAAGTGAGCTGTTGACCACACGCAAGATTTTGGCCGCCAAGGCTGGGTCCGTTTGAATGCATTCTTTCAGCGCATGCGTATCGACTTTAGGATTTCTTGTCAGCTGAATCACCTGGCAAGCTACCGCTGGTAGCGTGTACAGATGATTTGCCTGGCTGACGAGTCCTTCTAGCGTAAGCGCTGCACTACTACAAGAAACATCGATGGGGGTTTCAGCGTTCATGCGCAAATATAGCTCATGAACCTTGGACATGCCGGGCCAGCTCACACAATTGCTAAATTGCTATTTTAACGCTTTAATCCTGCGAACCCGCTCTGCCCTAAAATTGTAATTCATGTTACAATTCCCCCACTTCGGACTCTACACTCCTCAGGCATGGATAGCCGATGAATGCGCTCCGCTTTTTAGTATTTTTTTGCCTGGCGCTTATCCCAATCAACGTCTCGGCCCAAAATAATGAGGCCCTCCAGCAAGCAGCGCGCATACGTCAAATTGTTCTGAGTCAAGGCAAAAGTCCAGCTACGGTTGCTCACCTTGTACAACTCACGCGAGATCTGCCACCTGCAGATGCTGCACCTTTGTACGAACAAATTGCCAACGATTATCTGGCTGCCGGAAAACATGATCAAGCAGCAGAAGTACTCCACCAACTCGTGGACCAGTACCCCGATCAACGGGCTACCCAAGCGGGGCTGCTCACACTGGCTCGACTTTATACCAGCAGTGAAGTCGTGCAGATACAGGCCAGCAAGCCTGTCTCTACTCCCGAAGAGTTGGCTACCTACGCACTGCATCTTGCTGGGCAAGCACGGCACAAACAAACCAAACTCGCTGATGATCCGGAGCATACTTTTCAATCTGCAGTCGCAGCGCGTCGGAGTGGTCGCCTAAAATTGGCTCAAAGTTTTTTATCGCTTCTGAAGCACAACCCACGCATGCAACCCTGGCATCGTCGGGCCCAAGCTGAGCAATGGCTGATCGAGGCTCGCCAGGACGAGGAAGCACCTCTGACAATAAGGCGATGCACCCCTGTAGAACGAAGACCTCATCTTGACGGCCAACTCCAGGAGCCCTGTTGGCAACTTGAAACTTCTTCGGCACCCAGTAAAACGACCCAAGCCTGGTTCGCCAAAGATGAGGAGTTTCTTTACATGGCCGTGCATTGCAAAAAAATGCCACAGACTCAATACGAAGTCGACCCTCGTGCCCGGACTTATGATGCGGATCTGAGCACCCACGACCACGTACGAATCCATTTGGATTTAGACCGTGATTATGCCACGAGTTTTGAGTTGTCCGTGGACCATCGTGGTTGGACAGCCGACCGTTGCTGGCTCACACCAGGGTGGAATCCACGTTGGTTTGTCATCTCTGCTCAAAATGCCACCCACTGGACTCTCGAAGGGGCAATACCCTGGTCGGAACTGGGTGCCCCTCCCCTGGCCGAAACCGCCTGGGCGATCGCCGTTGAGCGCAAAGTCCCCGGTTTTGACGTTGTTCCCGTAGCGTTTGGGCTACTGCTGTTTGAGTAATTCGCCCCCTGAAGACGGCTGCAAGCTGGCCCGCTGCTTCTCAGTGGCCAGGAATCACTAGCATTTCGTCATTTGGATAAGTTCCCAGAGCAATTTGATCTTTTGTTCCATGCAAACGAATCGGTGCGCAGTACCGCCAGCTATACGATTGGCCAGACCGGAAGTCCTGCCATTTCAGGCGAAGTTATCGATCGCTTACTAGCGGTACTCCAAAACAAAAAACGTACCGCAGATCATCTGCAAGCACTCCAAGCAATAGGAAGCAATGCTTCTAATTTTAACAATAGATGGTTAGGAAGTAAAAAAATTAGCGTTGTTTCCCAACTACGTACTCTTCTTGTCGACGGCGACAAACGGTTACTCCCCGATACGATCCGTGTGCTTAGCCATTTGACCGCTGCGAGCGAGGGGCTCGTCATCAGGCAGGTCCAAGATCTGGTTTCGGAGCAAAGAATGTCCGAACTACATTCTGCTGCCGAAGCTGCTAAAAACATTCACCGTGGACGGGATGGAGGATTTTTCTAGTGGCTGACTCAAGGACTCCCGAGCGTTATACTACCCCTCATGACATGGATGATTGGAATCGACGAAGCCGGGTATGGACCCAATCTGGGACCACTCTGCATTGGGGCAACGGCCTGGTGGAGTGAGCTGCAAGCAGAATGCAGCGAAGAACCCAAGGATATGCCGCTCAGGGAGGGTGGTCTGGCCTTAGTACGGACCGGCTCTACGATCGATCTCTATGAGCGGCTGGCAGATGTGGTAAGCCGGGTGCCCGATGATCAGCGGATTGCAATCGCCGATTCGAAGCAGCTCTACAAACCGGCTGGCCACTCCAAACAGCGTCACTCCAAACGGCGCCACAGTAATTGTGGCTTACGGCATCTAGAACGTGGTGTGCTCACAGCAATGACTGTCTGTGGCCAATCCTTTACAGATTGGCAAGAACTCTTCTCGCCGCCCACCTTGCCGTGGTATGCCAACTACAATTGCCCGCTACCTATAGATTGTTCGCTTGCAGAAGTCGCAAACCTCGCAGACCGTTTTGCGGTAACTTGCCAATCCGCGGCCGTAGAGTTGGTCGATATCCAAACTCAACTCGTATATCCAGAAGAGTTCAACCAACTCACGGAACACTATGGCACCAAAGGCGCAGCTCTCTCCCACAAATCCATGGATCTCGTAAAAAAAGTACTCACCAACCTCCCCATTCGATCATCGCTTTGCATCCCACCGCACACCCCCCTGGTCTCTATCACCTGCGACAAGCACGGTGGGCGCAATCGCTACGGGGCACTCCTGCAGCATCACTTTCCGGATCACTGGATCGAAACAATCGTCGAAAGTCGCTCCCAAAGCTGTTACCGCTGGGGACCCCCTGAAGCGAATATTGAAATCTGCTTCCGTAGCCAAGGAGAAGCCGAGCTCCCCGTGGCACTTGCTTCGATGCAAGCCAAATACCATCGCGAGTTAGCCATGCGATCCTTCAATGCTTTTTGGATCGAACAGATTCCAGGCCTTCGGCCCACGGCAGGGTACCCTCAAGATGCCAAAAGATTCAAAGCTCAAATTACTGAAGTCCAAGCAAAGCTAAAAATCGAAGACCGAGTCCTGTGGCGAAATCGTTGAATCCACAGGAGATTTTTCAGGATGGGCCGTTTCCTATAGAATCCGTCTTTCATACTGCTTACTGCGCATTCCTCGTTCAAGATTTACTTAATTCCGAAAGAATGCGATGTTCGTCTACATTGCCCGGCATGCCTGGGCTCATGAATTCGGTGACCCACGCTGGCCTGACGATTCTCAACGCGAGCTTGAAGTCGATGGTGCCGAGCGATACATGCGTGTGGTGGAGGCGATGGCTGAGCGCGGCTTTGCTCCGGAGGCAATAGCCACCAGCCCCTATGTACGATGCCGGCAAACGGCCGATCTCATTGCCCAGTACACTTCTGCTCAACCCCCAGTGACCGAACTTGCTGCTCTGGAGCCGGGTAGTGATTTTGAAGCACTCGTTGCCTGGTCCCAAGAAGCCAACTGCCAGCAGATTTGTTGGGTGGGTCATGCTCCCGATGTCGGCAATCTCACAGCAGCGCTCGTGGGTGACCACCGGGCAGATATTCGATTTGCCAAAGGTGCCATAGCTGCCGTGAAAATGTTTGAGCCCCTGGGCCACAGTTGCGGTGAATTGTACTGGCTAGTAACCGCAAAATCTTTGGGTGTTTAGTGAAGGTGGAGGGAAGAAAGAAGCAAGCCATATTTATGATTCGTGCTTCGTATCCTTCGTGGATAGAAAAACGACTTGGCAGTTCTTCTGCCCCCTTCCCAGTACGGCCTCGCCCTTTATGATCAATCGTTTGCTCCCAGCCGACACACTTTTTTGCACGGAAGTAATATTCATCCATGGCCAGACACGGCAAATACGATTGCATCCTTATCGGCGGAGGACACAATGGTTTGGTCTGCGCTGCTTATTTGGCAAAAGCAGGACGAAAAGTTTGTGTGCTGGAACGAAGGCACGTATTGGGCGGCTGTGCAGCGACCGAAGAGTTGTGGCCAGGCTATCGGGTCTCGACCGCTGCGTACGTCATTAGCCTGTTTCAAACTTCCATCATTCGCGAGTTGCGGCTCAAAGAGTACGGACTGAAGATTCTACCTCGGTCTCCTTCATCGTTCACTCCGCTTCCTGACGGACGCAGTCTGACCATGGGGCCCGATGCAGGACTCAACCAGCGTGAAATTAGCAAATTCAGCCTCCGCGATGCCGAAGCCTATCCGCGCTACGAAGCCTTGCTGGAAAGGGTGGCGGCAACGTTGGAACCGGTCCTTTCCGAGGCGGCGCCCGATCCCCTACCCTTGCCGCCTGCTTGGCGGAATATTGGTTTGGGTAAGCGTTTGCGTGACAGCAAAAAAGTACTCCAGCTTTACGGTGCGGTCAAAAAACTTGGTGTAGACTTACCTGCAGCCATAGAATTGCTGACCGGCGCTGCTCGACCCATTTTGGAACGCTGGTTCGAAACAGAGGTTCTTAGAGCAACTCTCGCTACCGACGCGATTATTGGTGCCTTCACTTCGATTAGCTCGCCAGGCAGCGCCTATGTGTTGTTGCATCATGTGATGGGCGAAGCAGGCGGTGCGCGGGGAGTGTGGGGCTATGTCCAGGGGGGAATGGGCCGGCTTTCTGATGCCATTGCCACCGCATGTCAAGACCTGGGAGTTGAGATCCGTCGCGAGTCTCCAGTCCATTCCATTCAAACCGACTCCCGTGGAGTCTGCGGTGTGGGACTTAAAGATGGCTCGCAATTGGCAGCACGCGTGGTGGCTTCCAGCGTGGATGCACATGTGACGTTCGAAAAATTACTCTCACCCGATGTGTTGCCCGCAGAGTTTCGTGAGGCCGTGGCAAAAATTGACTACGCATCAGCTTCGGCCAAAGTCAATCTGGCATTGTCCGAACCTCCGCAATTTACCTGTCTCCCCAGTACGGGCATTGCGCCCCATCACCATGGCACAATGCATATTGGCCCAACACTCGACTACTTGGACCGCGCTTACGACGATGCCAAGTACGGTCGACCCAGCCAGGAACCCATCCTGGAGATGACCATGCCTACCAGTGTCGATACGACCATCGCCCCTGATGGCAAACACCTGCTGTCTATGTTTGTGCAATACGCACCCTATAACCTTGCCTCAGGAAATTGGGACGACCACAAAGAATCCTTTGGTGACCGTTGTGTCGAATTGTTGGCCCAGTACGCACCCAATGTGCCAGCAGCCATCGAGCATCGACAAGTCTTGAGCCCACTGGACCTTGAGCGGACATTTGGCATCACCGGCGGCAATATTATGCAAGGAGCCATGACTCCCCACCAGTTGTACTGTTTTCGCCCCGTGGCAGGCTGGGCCGATCATCGCACGCCCGTTCCCGGGTTATTTCTCTGCGGTGCTGCCAGCCATCCCGGAGGTGGTGTGATGGGGGCCTGCGGTGCGAACGCGGCCACCGAAATCCTCCGCAGGTGAGTTTGGATAATTACGGGAACTGCCTCAGTAAGTGAACTCCCTTTTCGAAACTATGTTAACTGCAAGTCACTTTTTCAGTTTTCTAGGTTATGGGGAACGCACAAAAATTGTCTAGAACCGGTTTCAAAATACGTTTGTAGCCGGCGATTGTTACGAGTGTCGATTTTTCATCCAGGTTTTATCGGCTCTCGTAGCGACCGCCGTCAAAGGAATTGAAAAAATGGATTATGAAACGGGTTGGCGAGGTTGGTGCGTAGCCGTGATTTCGTTACTTGCTCCACTGGGATTGTTGTTTCACCGTCCATTTGTGTTCGAGATTATTCTGCCTTTTATGAAAGCAACCGGGGCCATCGCATGAATGAAAATCTTGCTTGGTTCTTAACCCTGGCCGGGTACGGCCAATTCTCCGTATTGATTGCTTCTGCACTTGTGCCCTATCAATTGAATTGGGGAAAGCAACTTCAGCCCCTAACCCGTTTGCATCGGCAAATGTATTGGGTTTATGGAGGCTATGTTGTGCTGGCGATATTAGCCTTTGCATTCATCAGCGTGTTGCATGCTGAAGAGTTGGCCAGTGGCAGCGGCCTGGCGCGTGCGTTTTGTCTTTATGTGGCAGTTTTCTGGGGCATCCGTCTCTCCCTCCAGGCATTTTTTGATGTCCGTGAATATCTCACAATATGGTGGCTAGCCCTTGGATACCATGGCCTTAGTGTTCTCTTTGTTTTTTTTTACAGCAGTCTTCGGATGGGCAGCTCTCGGGGCTTAGAATCCCAAATACTTAGATAACAAGAGGCACTCCAGGAGAAGTGACTTTCTTACCCCATGGTCAATAGGAGACACAAGATGTTAGATTGAAGGGTCCGAATCGGCAGCTCCAATTCAATCGCACACTTTTATAATCCCATGGCCTCCGAAGAAGAACTCTATCAGGAACACATCCTTGACCACTACGAGGACCCTTTTCACAGGGGATCCCTGGAAAGCGCAACCCATGCGCACGAAGACAAAAATCCACTCTGTGGCGATATCGTGCGAATCGAGTTGCAACTCGATAGCAGTGGCAAAATTGCCGATCTCTATTTTTCAGGTGAAGGATGTGTCATCAGTCAGGCATCGGCCTCAATGCTGTTAGAAAAAATGCATGGAAAGACCATTGATGAACTCAAGAAATTCTCTGCCGAAGAGATGCTTGAACTCTATGGCCCCCGTTTAACACCCAACCGTCAAAAGTGCTGTCTGCTGTCCTGGAAAGTACTCCAGTCGGCAGTCCACTCCCCTCTTGATGCCGAGGAAGGCCAACCATGAATACGCTTGAGCCCAGCCAGCTCTTGCCAGAGTCGCTGCGCGAAGATTTTCCTATTCTGAGCAGCGATGTTTTAAGCGGCCATCCCCTGATCTTCCTTGACAATGCAGCCAGCACCCAGCGACCCCGACAGGTAATCGACGCCATTCGTCGGGTGTACGAGCGCGATTATGCCAATGTACATCGAGGCATTCATACCTTAAGCGAACGAAGTACGGAACAATATGAGCATGCTCGCGAAAAAGTACGCGACTTTATTGGTGCGGAACATGCCGAGGAAGTGATATTTACGCAAGGCACAACGGCCTCCATAAATTTAGTAGCCCAAAGTTGGGGTCGGGCCAATCTCCATCCGGGCGATGAAATTCTTCTCACCGTGATGGAACACCACTCGAACCTGGTCCCGTGGCAACAGCTAGCAGCACAAACGGGAGCCGTATTACGCCATGTACCTCTCACGGAAGATGGTCTGCTCGATAAGTCTGAGTTTGAGAACTTGCTGAATGAGCGAACTCGACTTGTGGCCTTAGTCTCTGTTTCTAACACTCTCGGAACGGTGAACCCGATAGAAGCTATTGCAAAAAATGCGCATGGCGCAGGAGCCTTGGTACTGGTAGACGCGGCCCAAAGCGTGCCCCACCAACCAACCAACGTACGTGCTTGGGATGCTGACTTTGTCGCTTTTAGTGGACATAAAATGTTAGGTCCCTCGGGTATTGGAGTTCTCTATGGCAAGCGGGAACTTCTGGCTGCCATGCCGCCCTTCTTGGGCGGTGGAAGCATGATCAATGAGGTCCAGCTCAATCACTTTACACCGGCTGAACTCCCCGCAAAATTCGAAGCCGGCACCCCACCCATTGTGCCGGCCATTGCCATGTCAGCGGCCGTCGATTATCTCAGCAAGATTGGTCTCGACGCAATCCATCAACACGAACAGGCGCTCGTCCAATACGCCTATGAAGGTCTAAGCGAAATTGAAGGATTGCGGATTCTAGGCCCTGCACCTGAACATCGTGCGGCGCTTGTTAGTTTTGCCTTTGAAAAAATCCATGCCCATGAATTTGCCCAGGTACTCAACGATCAATTTGGCGTGGCGGTTCGTGCTGGTCACCACTGCACCCAACCGTTGCATACACATCTGGGTGTCACCGCCAGCACCCGCGCCAGTTTTTATCTTTACAACCGACTCACTGATGTCGATCGTCTCCTCGAAGGCGTTGCTGCGGTACAGGCCAAGTTTGCACCCAAAGGGCGGCGGAGAAAAAAGTCTGCTGGCTAGAATTTGGCTTAAGTAGTTCTTCACATTGTGTTGTAACAATGCATCTAACGATTACGCTAGCAGACAAAGAATCAGGGTGCGACAACTTGCAACCTTTGGAAGGATTTGCTCAGACTCTGGTCGGAGCTATCAACACTGAGAAGACAAAGGAATCTCTTTGAAGTATATCTTTTCCCTGAGGTGAGGCTTCTTCTTAGCTCAACTGGCATTTCGGACAGGCAAACACTTTGCGTGCGCCTAATAGCCAGCTCTCGATTTCCGTGTCGCAACGGCTACAGACGGGCTGCTTATAAACTAGCAATCGTTCGTCACGATTCATTCGGCTGCGTGGTTTGCCGATCTCTTTCGGTTCGGCAATGATGATGCGATTGTATTTCACTCCGATTTCCAACAGTGATTTTAACTTGGACCAGAGTAACTTCACTTGTTCGCGAGCTAATTCTCGGCCAGGAGTCTCTGGATGAATGCCGAGCAGATACAAAACTTCGCTTCGGTAGATATTTCCAACGCCAGCAATCACGGATTGATTCAACAGAAGGGTGCCTATAGCTGCACGACTACCGCCGATTCGAATCCAGATTTGCTCAAAGTCGCCGTCGTCACGCAACGGATCTGCTCCTAAGCGAGCTTGAACAGCCGCCCATTCCTCTCGATTGATTATTCTGCAAGTGTTGGGACCATTGAGGTCGAAAGCCTTTTCCTTGCCAACAACACGTAGCCGGACTTGACCATATGGTTCCGGAAAAGGCGGTCGATGGAGTCGAAATTTACCGTAGAGACCGAGGTGGATATGAAGAAACTTGCCACCTGACCAGTGGTAGCACAGATGCTTGCCATGAGCGTCTACCGACTTGAGTGTTTTGCCGCTGAGTAGTTTCGCGCCGTCAGTGAAACGTCCCTGGGGAGAGGATACCTCTAGCCTCTTGCAGGCGAAGTGACGTTGATGATCCCTGGCAATACGATGAATCTTATGACCCTCTGGCATCGGTGCGGCGTGTTCCTATTCAATCTTTGCTTTGTCGGTAGCACCCTGGAAATACCGTAGCGGCGCCAGCAAATTGTCCTTCCAAGGAACGGTGGTCATCGTCCCTTGGCAGAGTAAGATTGTCGTATCGTCAAACGCTAAGTTATCGGGATGTTCTTGTTTGATTTGTTCAGTGAGAGTGGCAATTAGCTGCTCTGGCTGCGTTGGATCAAGCTTGCGAACACGCTCGAATACACCTTCCATACCTATGGTTCTGCCCTGCGTATCGCAACATTCGGTAATGGCGTTACTGAAACAAAGTGCTAAATCGTCCACGTTGAGTTTTGTTTCGAAGTTTTGGTATTCTTCAAAGTCGGTCACACACCAGGATTCAGGGGTGATGGTCAAGTCTTTTGGTACTTGTTTCAGAGTCGACCAGTCTTGCTGCTGACTATTGAACAACAGTGGCGGCGGATTCCCCGTGTTACAAAAAGACAGGGTGCGTGTTGGGGAAAAGAAAGTGCTAATCATGGTTGTGGCAAAGCAACCGTGCTCTGAGCACTCGGCGAACCGACGACTAATCTCGCTAACAAAACGAGCTTGCCGAATGGTGTTAATGTTTTGTTTCATCAACTCGCGCAATTCGTAGGAGAGCTTGGTGTAATGCGGTAACTGGCCGCAAACTTCTGCCACCATCATTCGTGTGATTCGGCCTGAGGAACACGAAGAGAGAAGGTAAAGGTCAGAGCCACCGGAGAGATTACAGTCCACAGCCTGACTGGTAATCCATACGTCTACTCCAGGTCGGACAAAATGGTTTTCTCGGCTTCCATTGCCTCCCCAAACCTCCATGCATTGAAGGTCAGAGTCACCGGGGCTAGTCGAGGTAGCAGTAGACATGATTTCGGATCTTTGTAGAGGCAATGATTAGGAAACGGACTCAGTGGCTAATGCCGTGCTATTCGGAAAGTCGCGACTGTCGTTGACCCAATCTTCTCGTGAATAGCTTATCACAGATGTATCGGTTTCTCGCACTTCGAGCAAGGTTAAACGAAAACCCATTTCCGTGATTTCCGTGAAGAGCATGTGTGCTAGGTTTTCGACCGTCGTGGGGTGCGAGAATCGCTTCAATTTCAAGTCCTCGCCAGTACGCTGCATGTGCTGAGTTAGTGTGTCATAGAGTGGATCTTTGACATGAATCAACATGCCATGATCGTACTCAGCTTTCAGGAAGGGCTCGATTTTTCTGTCGAAGTCACCGAAGAGCGTCGACAACGCACCGGTTCGCTCGACTTCAAAGTGGCAGGCAATTCCATATCGGTGTCCGTGCAAGTTCCGGCATTTATCCTGCAACTTTTCATTCCGATGGGCTGCGTAGAATTTATACTGTTTTTGAATGATCATGTTGCTGTTCGCTTAGAGGCAAATCACTAATTCGTATTTGTTAACCCATAGATCTGGTGTCGACAAAAGACAGAAACTCACTTCGGCTTGACAGATTTGTTTTCAGAGCTCCACGCAGCGCACTGGTAATTGTTGAGCTGCCATGCTTTTTGATACCTCGGATCGACATGCACGAATGCTCAGCTTGAACCACGACTCCTACACCAGAGGTTTTGAGCTCTGTTTCGATCAACTCCGCAATCGTGTGTGTCATCCGCTCTTGCACTTGAGGGCGACGAGCAACTTCCTCAACAACACGGGCTAGCTTGCTTAGTCCGGTTACATGACCTTGTGGGATATAACCGACGTGGGCCAGTCCAGTGAAAGGCAGAAGATGATGTTCACACATGCTGGTAAAAGGGATGTCTCGCACGAGTACGAGCTCGTCATAGTCTTCGGTGAAAGTTACCTGCAGATGGCGAGATGGATCCAGGTGCAGCCCCTGAAACATCTCGGCGTACATTTTGGCTACTCGGCGAGGAGTTTCTTCCAAGCCCGGGCGATCTGGATCTTCCCCGACCGCTTTGAGGATGGTACGAACAGCGGATTTGATCGCCTCCAGGTCGACCTCTGTTGACCTTTGGCTAGAAATGTGAGTGTCAGATTGCAAATCAGCTGCAAGCGGATGCTTCTGTGCGGATCTATCGGACGAAGAAGGTGATTCCAAAACGGTGTGCATAGTGCTTCAAATCGCTGAATAAGAATTAGAAAGGATCATCAACAATACAGGCACTGTAGGCAGCTTGCCGGTGATGACAACGTAAAATCCTCTATATTCCACCAGAAAAGTGGAAACTTCACCATGGCTAGCGAGAGTCTTGCCAGCAAATATCGGTAAGCCGCATTCAGTCATCACCTTTGGAGAGAGCCAGCATGTGCCGGCAAGAAGGACCGCGGTAGAGCTAATTAGCAAAAGCCGGCTACCGATCTAAACATGACCGGAAACCGACTTTCGCGGCTGAAGGTAAGACGCTATTAGCGAACGGTTACCTGCATACTCTTGTAGGTAGAATCCAAGGCGTGCCGGAGTGTCCAGGCTTGGGAATTGCTACAGCTACATTGCTCAGCTTTATCGACAGCTGTTTGCAACGTCTGAGTGACCGACGTACTCATCCCATGCTCTTCCATCGCGAGTAGGTTTCTGGCTGTCGTCATGTAGACTTTAGCACATTCGCTAGGATGACCAGCGTTAAACAATGGTGCTCCTTCTTGAATTGCCGTTTCGATCATTTGGTGCGGCATCATTGCAGCCTGCTTATTGGCTGGCGGCATAATGACCGTGTCGATGACATGAATCACACCATTGCTGGCATCGAGATCCGTGGAAACTAACTCGGCGTTATTCACCATGGCTGCTCCACCTTGGACAGCCATGCTTACGGACTGGCCTTCGAGTGTCTTTGCTTTCCCAACTGCCAACGCGTCGGTGGAGTAGACTCGACCAGGCACAACGTGATACTTCAGAATGGAAATCAATTTGGCTTTGTTCTCAGGCCTCAATAGGCTCTCGACGGTACCGGCAGGTAGCTTCGCGAACGCTTCGTCGGTTGGCGCGAATACGGTCAGTGGTCCTGCACCGGAGAGGGCATCGACTAGACCAGCAGCTTGGGCTGCCGCAACGAGTGTCCTGAAGCTACCGGCCTTGATCGCCGTTGCTGGAAGAGTCGCACAGATTGAGTCATAGCAATCGCAAGGCGAGCGACTTGAAAATGGCAAGTCTTGACGCAAATCAAAGCTCTAGAGAAAAGTGCTACCGTGGAATAGGTGCGAAGACATTGAGTAGTTCTTCAATAGTGCCGACGTTGATATCGACGATATCGTCGATATCTTGAGCGTAGCCACCCCCCATCACGACCACAACGGGGCACGAATGCTCGTTGCATGCCTGGAACACGAGTCGGTCGCGGCTAGCTAAACCACTCTTCGTCAGCGCGAGCCTGCCGTAGCGATCGTGTTGGTAGCAGTCCGCACCAGCGACGTAGAACACGATATCAGATTGTTCCAGGGGCAGTTTAGTCGTCAAAACGTCGTTGAGTAATGGCAGATATTCGTCATCAGATGTGCCATCGGACAACTGAATATCTGAGTCGCTGCCGTTCTTCGATTGCGGAAAATTTCTTTCCCCATGCATCGAAAACGTGAAGACAGTAGAATCATCGGCGAAAATTGCTGCGGTCCCGTTGCCTTGGTGGACATCGAGGTCTATGATCACCGCTCGCTGAATGGCTCCTTCTGCCTGCAACACACGGATCGCAACCGCTACATCATTAAGGACGCAAAAACCTTCGCCGCGATCAGCGAAGGCATGGTGAGTACCGCCGGCGAGATGGACTCCATGGTCATCACTAAGAGCAGCTTTTGCTGCAGCGATCGTCGCTCCAGTCGATCGGCGATGTCGCTCTACCATCTCAGCCGACCATGGAAATCCGATCCGACGCTGCTCGATGCGAGTCAAGTTTCCCTCTTTGACGTTGCGAAGATACTCTGGCGTATGCACAAGCAACAGCTGCTGATCCGTAGCGGCAGACGGAAGACTGAACTTAAGCTGGCTGGCAAAAGCACAAGTTTCTAGCCGCTCTCGGACACGACGATACTTTTCCATGGGAAAGTGATGGCTTTCCGGGAGCGGCAGTTCGAAGGTATCGCTGTAATAGACTTTCATCGCTTCGGCAAATTTCGATTTCAGTCGGTCGGCAGCATAATCCAAAGCTCTGGTCGACCCACATTGCAGTGCACGGCTCGCGACAAGAGGCCGAGACATGACCAAGAAAGAAAAAGAACCATACGAGCGGCATGCCACGCACCACTGCTGTCGCCAATACTAAGCTCACACCTGTTAGCCACGCTCGGCACGGGATGAAAAATCGTTTCAACCAGCTTCGAACGATCGGGTTCATTATCTTGCAGACGATCGAGTGCCGTAAGAGTACTTTCCAACAGCTGTCGAGACACTCCGCGCTCAATAAGCTTACTGTCAATCGAATAAGATGCAAGGCGACTCACCGATGGCAGTACGAGCAAACCAAAGAACGTCCAAAGTGTGAATCCCGCACAAGTCGTGACCAACTGAGCCACGCTCTTCACTCCTGCTCCTGGCAATAACGTGGAGAACGTAAAGCCCGTAAGAATCCAGAGCAACGCTAGCAACAATCCTTTGTTGCGACTGTTTGATTCGATGGCAATCAGCCGACGTGTAACTACAGTGGCGAGCTGTTCAGTCGACAAGTGGTTAAACCAGATGCGAGGAATGATGATGTTTTCCCTACCTGGTAGACCGACAACTCCTCCTGTAAATCCAGGGTCACTGTGGCTCAGAACTTCTATTGGTCGATTGACTGCTCGAAATTGCTGCAATCTTCGCCTCAGCATAACTAATTGGCGCGCCGGACGGTACTGAGCACCATCGATCGTCAAACGAACTAAGCGGCCTTGCATTGAAATATAGGCGAAGCAAAGCGTTGCAATTAGTGTTAGGACTCCCCCAAGTCCAAGCAATCGGCCAATTGCCAAGATAACAAGTCCAGTAGACATGAAAAGGAATGATTGCAGCATCACACCAATCAGCCATTGCCCAAAGAAATGGGCAAACGTAGCCGACTGCCGCTGGTATCGGTTGGGTAACACAAACCCACCCAGTATATCGAGCGGCAACATGATCAGCAAGAAATCGCCTAGAAATGCGCCCAGACTCCAGACATCATTTTCTTGCCAAGCCTCTACGGTTGACATTACTGCTTCGTGCTTACGTGTTATTAGGAGCAATAGCGCTAAGATTACCATTGTGCCGACACCCGTAATTCCGAGCCAGAGCCTAGCGCGAGCGTAAGTCATGGTTTTGCCTTAAACTACCAGGGATTAATAACGAGTAAAAACCCGGCAACGATGGAGGAGCCGAGTATCCGCCCCGAAGCTACGGACTTCGCAACCGGGATTTGCAGATTTATTTCACCAAATAACAAATCGAGCAGCCATCAAGCCTAAGAACCTCGGGCTCAAGCGGAAGCTGATCGCTGGACTCGCATGTGATGGCTGCAAGAATGGTGCGTGATCTTCAATGCGTAAGTCACGTTTGAACCAGGCGATTTGCATCGATTAACTCCAGTGTACAGAACCAACTTGAGCAGTTTGCTCAGCGAGTGCAGACTTGATGAGTTGATAGAGGATGAAACGTTCGTTGCCTTGTTCGATTGCCCGTGTATGCTCAAGTCGGTCAACTACACTCGCATCTGGAACTCCGAGCAATTTCAGTTGTCTTCGCGCATCGTCCCAAGTAGGTAGCCAAAGCATGATCTGTTTAAATCGCACGACGCCACCCACCGATTTCATGAAGTAATCGTAGTTCAGGATGAAATAGACTTTTTCCTGAAAGGGAGACGTCTGTTTACAGAAACCTGTTTCATCATGCACATAGTGGCCAGAGTGTGGCTCCCAAGCAAGTCCCGCTTCGCGCAGCTCGCGTGCTAATTTGATCTCCTCGTCACTAAACTGCATCGTACTCACTTTCCTTTGCGACTGTTCAATCAGTATTACGGTGTCAAGACAGTTGTGGCTGGGATTGTGATGCAGATTGCAGAGCGGAGTTCATTTGCATAAACTCTCCCAGAACACGACCTGCTACGGCTGAGCCGCTCAGGAATGCTCCCTCGACGCGCGGTCCTCCACACCAGTCGCCGCAAGCGCCGACCATTGATTCCCCATCAAATAAACAACGTGATTCCAATGGACTGGTGGGCAAGGCAAAACGCCATCGGTGAGCTGTGCTATAGTTGATCTCGACTGCGGGCTTGCCGATACTACGCCAGAATTCGGCCAACAGATCGGCTTCAACGTCGGCTGGCTGACGTTCCATGTTGGCCTCTGACCAGTCGGGTGACGCATGGAGGATCCATGTTTCTGATTGCGATGAGCGACCCGGCTTGCTGCTATCCAAGGCAATCCATGAAAGCGGTGACTCGTGCACGAAAGCACCACAAAACGGAAGCTCCAAACCTTGCCGGAGTGCAACCATCACCGCCCAGCAGCTACTCATTTCAGATGATCTCGCTTTTGCGGCGAGATCTGGTACCACCGTTAGCTGGACTGCAGTTTGGAAAGCTGGTGCCGAAACGATCACTGCATCAAACGCGCCCAAGGCATTTGAGTCATCATCTGCTAACTGCCAGCTGTCGCCGCTTTCTTGTAGCGGTGACACCTTCGTGCCGTAGTGAATGTCCAGATCGCTAGCCAAGTGGCGACAAATGGCATTCATGCCTGGCACAGCAACAAAACGATCGCTGCCGCCCTTTTCGTCGATCACCTCGCCGCCTTGTAACGTAACGATCCGGCCATTCCACGGTGCGACGATACCGTCGTGCTGCCAAGAATCGACATACCGACGGAATCGAGGATCACGTGCAGTAAAGTACTGTGCACCGTGATCAAATTGTAGCCCTTCTTCCGTGCGTCTCGTCGACATCCTTCCGCCCGGTCCGCGACTCTTCTCATACACGGTTACGTTGATGCCATGGTCCTGAAGTGTTCTGGCACAAACCAGCCCTGAAATGCCAGCTCCAATTACTGCAACCTTGAGTGAAGGATCACAGAGCGGTCGAGTTGTATGACTGAGATATTTTTGCGAGTTCAGACGCTGGGAGTGTTGGGCGGTCGAGCGATCGCGCACAGTGCCAAAGATAGGTCGTGCTGGTGGGAAGGGCCGATCAAACTGCCCTAGGCACCACAGGATGCCTCCATAGGATGCCGGATCGCCCCCGTCGAGGGCATAGCGGTGATTGAGATCAATCATCATCGCCAAAGCTTGCTGGGCATCCTTCGTCCAATTCACAATCGCTTTGCCCCACGTCATGCGAACGTTGTTGTGCAACTGGCCGTGAATCAGAAGCGACGCTTGAGCCGCGTCCCAGAGGATATCTTGAGTGCGACCACGGGCCAGGGCTTCCCACGATAACAATGCAGGTCGGCGATCCGACTCGTGCTCTGCAAGCGACTTTATCGCCCATTCAGACAGCGCGGAAAGCGAATCGTGATCCTCGCGGTAGAAGCAGAACGAGTAGGCAAGCTCACGCCAAATTAGTAGCTCATCAAGATACTTCTCAGCGCCCTCATTACGTATTTCGGCGGATTCACGTGCAATTCGCTGAGGCGATACCATGCCGTAATGCAAATACGCGGAGAGCCAGCTAACCCCTTCGGCCAGCGGATTGTTACGTAGCTTTGCATAGCCTGAGAGCTTCGTATTCTTGAAGTTTAGCCAACGAGCAGAGCCCGCAACCGATCCACCAACCGTGTGCGGGACTGGTCCAACGGTATGGTCAATTTCGCACTGAGCTACCAAACTACCAAGATTGGCCGTTTGCAGATCGATCGGCTCGAACGGCAAATCATCCGGCAGTTCAGACGTATGCGCCGGAACGATCGGCTCTAGCTGCTTTTTGATACGTTGTTCGTAGAACTGTTTGGTCGCCTTGCGGTAGGCGAATGCGCGCTCGTAGGCTTGTCCGACCAACTGCATGGGGACAATACAGGCTGTATCAACTTTGAGGACCGGCGCGTCGACTGAGCTGCTCAGCAATCGAGTCCATGCCCGCAGCGGCTGGACAGGCATATCCTCAGTCACGACCAGAGCTGTACGTGCCGCTAAAGCTTGCAGGTGGGATCCGCGGTGGCCAGGTCTTTCCAAGTGAAACGCGTAGGCGATATCCCTCTCCGCTAGTGCCAGTTGGACGTCTCTAGCACCTTCTAGATAGAAAGTGTGATGGCGGTCGGCTGCGTACGGATGCCGATCAGATAATGCCTGGTAAACCAATACGGGCAATCCAAGTTCGTTGGCCGCGGTGATCGCAACTTCCAACGCCGGATTTTCGTCAGCGCGTACGGCGGTACACATCCAGTAGAGAACAAATTCTCCTGAGCTATGCACTGTGTTGCTTGACAACAACCGTACGCGCTCACCCAGCCCCTCGGGCAATAACTCTAACAGCTCTTCAATCACGAGCGACATGCGGTGCGTGTTCCAGGAGTTAGACTGAATGGCGGGTCGAGACTATTTCAACTCGTACTCTTTCAAGAATCCGCGGAAGAGAACCAGGTGTTCTTCTTCATCGGCGAGAAGTCGAATGCATAGATCTTGCGTCACGTAGTCCTCGCCATCGGTGGCACGAATTACTTCCTTATAATGGGCACAAGCTTGCTTTTCGGCGTCGATCACAGCCTTGATGACGGCCACGACATCAGTGGTGTTTTCAGTCGGCTGGATCTGACCGCCTAACTTGACAGCCGCCGAGCCCGGCACGAGCCCTCCGAGTTGCTTGATTCGTTGTCCCAGCTGTTGAGCGTGCATGATTTCTTCGGTTATGTCCGCAGCGAGTGACTTTTTGATTTCCTCGGCCCTCACACCGTCAAGATTAACACTGTTGGCGAGGTAATTCAGTACGGTTTCGATTTCCATGCTATAGGCAGTGGCTAGCAATTCGATTACTTTTTCCTTGGGAGCAGACATTTTTGTTCCTTGATCTGAAATCAATTATTTCTCAAGGTACTGTAGGCGCGAGCGACGCAATGGCAAGTAGTAACAAACATGAAAAGCCCTGCCGCAATTTATTGATTGTATTGGGGGATCAGCTCAACGCCGACTCGTCGGTTTTTGATGGCTTCGACTGCCAGCAGGACGTCGTCTGGATGGCAGAGGTGGCCGCAGAGTCGACCCATGTCCGGACCCACAAAGCGAGGATTGTGATGTTCCTCACTAGCATGCGGCATTTCCATAAGCAGCTGGTGCATCGCAAAATACGCACGTCTTATCGCAAGATGGAGGATCGGGTGAACAAGGCAAGCTTGTCTGCCGAGCTAGAAGCGTCAGTCAAAAAACTAAAGCCAGAACGCCTGATCGTTACGAAATCAGGTGAGTGGCGCGTACAGGAAGCCCTGGTGACCACGGCTGAGAGACTTAAGATCGACTTCGAGATTCGTCCCGACAGGTATTTTCTCAGCACGCCTGAAGAGTTTTCCGCGCATGCAGAGGGTCGTAAGCAGCTGCGTTTGGAGTATTTTTACCGTGAACTCAGACGCAAGCATGAGATTCTCATGGATGGCAAGCAGCCCGAGGGTGGCAAGTGGAACTACGACTCGGACAACCGAGGTAGCTTCAGTAGGCAAGGGCCTGAGAATCTGCCGAACTACAAACGTTTCCGTCCAGACGCGATCACCAAAGAAGTGATCCAGTTAGTCAGTCGTAAATTCGCCAAGCACCCCGGCAGTCTCGACCACTTCGATTGGCCAGTGACCTCCAAACAAGCCAGACAGGCGCTCGATGATTTTGTTCATCATCGGCTTGCCAGCTTCGGCGAATATCAAGACGCGATGTGGGCCGACGAGCCCTATCTCTATCACTCGCGGCTCTCAGCAGCACTTAACCTCAAACTGATCGACCCACGTGAGGTCATCGACGAAGCCGTGATCGCCTACCGCACTGGCAAGGCACCGCTAAACAGTGTCGAGGGCTTCGTGCGACAGATTCTTGGTTGGCGCGAGTACGTTCGAGGCATTTACTGGCTCTATATGCCGGAGTACCTGGATCGTAATACCTTGAAAGCCAAGCAACCACTACCCAAATTTTATTGGACCGGTGATACAGAGATGAACTGTTTGAGCCAAGCGATTAGCCAGACGCTCGAATATGGCTACGCCCATCACATCCAACGTTTGATGGTCACCGGCCTGTTTGCCTTGCTGCTAGGCGTTGACCCCAAAGCGGTGCACGAGTGGTACTTGGCCGTCTACGTGGATGCCGTCGAATGGGTCGAGCTGCCTAACTCACTGGGCATGTCGCAGTTCGCCGACGATGGGGTGATGGGCAGCAAGCCGTACGTTGCCACCGGTAAGTACATCCAGCGAATGAGCAATTATTGCAGCGGTTGCCGCTTTGATCCGGCCAAGGCAGTGGGCGAAGATGCCTGTCCATTTACCACGCTCTACTGGGATTTTTTGGTTCGCCACAAGCAGCAACTCCAAGGCAACAATCGTATGTCGTTGCAGCTGCGAAATCTCGACCGCAAGCAAGCCGACGAAATTAAAGCGGTCCAGAAGCAAGCCAAGCAGCTGCGGAACTCGCTGGCATCCGAACAATGAAGATTTTGGGAATCGATTTTACGTCAGCACCCAGTACAGCAAAGCCGCTCACATGCGCAGTTTGTGATCTTGATTGCGAGAGGTTGATGATTAAAAAGATCGAGTCCTGGAATTCATTCGCGGGCTTCGAATCGTTGCTGACTCAGCCTGGTCCGTGGACTGCTGTCGTTGATTTCCCGATCGGTCAGCCGCGCCGTCTGGTGAAGGCACTTGGTTGGCCAGGGGTCTGGGACGAGTATGTGAAGTTGGTCGGCCAGATGTCGAAATCGGAATTTGTTGAGTTGATTGGCGAGTACCGAGCGAAGCAACCGCGGGGCGACAAGCATCACCTACGAGCAACTGATAAGCTGGCCGGAAGTTGCAGCCCGATGATGCTGTACGGAGTTCCTGTCGGAAAGATGTTCTTCGAGGGAGCTCCACGCTTGCAACAAGCGGGTGTCTCAGTGCTGCCTTGTCGTCCCAACGAGTCCGGGCGGGTGGTCATCGAAGGCTATCCTGCACTCGTCGTGCGGCAGTTGGTCGGTAAGCTCTCCTATAAGAGTGAGAAAGTAAAACAAACAGCTCACACGCAGGCTCGTCGTCAGATACTGAAGCGATGTGAAACGAGTTTGCTAACGGATGCTTACGGAGTATCGGTTCAATTCGCTACAAAATTAGGCCAGCATGTTGTGGCTGACGCGAAAGGCGACTCGCTTGACTCAGTGCTATGTGCGGTACAGGCAGCCGCTTTCGCACTCAACAATCAGATAGCACCGTCAATCCCACCACAAGCAGATCCGCTCGAGGGGTGGATTGTCGACCCGAGCTATGCCACTTAGTTCGCAGCGCTGGTTGATCCTAAAGCAGCCTCGATCGCTGCAATCAACTTCTTGTCGTCTGGGGCCGTGCGTGGACCGAAACGTGCAATGACCTCGCCATCTCGGCCGACTAAGAATTTCTCGAAGTTCCAACTGATTTTACCAGCGTTTTTCGGCTTCGTATCTAGAGTCGTCAGGTGCTTGTACAAATCGCACGCCTGGTCGCCGTTAACTTCGATTTTCTCGAACATGTCAAATTCAACTCCATAGTTCTTCTTGCAGAATGCCTGGATTTCTTTAGAAGAACCTGGCTCTTGTCTGCCAAACTGATTGCACGGGAATCCCAGAATAGATAGACCTTTCGTGGCATATTTCTTGTGAAGCTGCTGCAACTGTCTGTATTGAGGTGTTAACCCGCAGCGGCTAGCAACGTTGACAACTAGTACCACTTTTTTGTCGTACTTCTTGGCCAAGTTGACCTTCTTGCCAGTAAGCGAGTTCATTTCATGAGCCAGAGCTTTAGGAGGTTTAGGGGATACAGTAGTCAAGGGTGCGACTTCTCCTTTAGGGGACTTTGCCCATAACAGGGACATTGAGCTTGCGGCGAATATGATGACAGCAGAAGTCGATAGTAGAGATCGCATCGTGGTGCTCCTTTGGGTGAGGGTATGAACATTCGTCAATCATCCAGCATAGGCCAGTAGGCAGGACGTATAATTACACGAGTGACACTCTGCTTCCGTTCTACTAAGAAAATGATAATTTCAATCTGTTCGCTGCACTTACCTAGGAGTTACTGGAGCGTACGCTGAGTGTAAGCTATGTTTTTGGGCTAAAGATTACGGTTATATGAGCATAGTAGATGCCAGCAGTAAATTGACAAGATACTGCAGTTTGTTTTTTCCACTTAGTTCTCGCCTATGTGGGGTGGTGGTTTGATACAACAGCCCAGGCAATCTAACCGTACTGGAATTGGAGATGCGCTAATGTCTCAAGCATTCGACCAAGAGGGCTATATGCTGGAAGCAATCGCTATCGCCCGGGAGAACCCAAGGGCGCCATTTGGAGCAGTGCTAGTTGACCGTAGTCTTGGCACAATTGTGGCTCGGGGATGCAATCAATCGCATGCTAATCCAACCTTGCACGGAGAAATCGCGGCGATCAACGACTATGTACGACAACACGGCAAGAACTGGTGTGAACTAACGCTCTACACAACGGCCGAACCATGCTGCATGTGCCAAGGGGCGATTATTTGGTCTGGAATCTCTGAAGTGGTATTCGGCAGCTCCATTGCCGAGTTGCTACAACTAGGATGGCGACAAATCGACATCCCATCCCAAGAAGTCGTTTCTCGCAGCTGGCTTCCGCACTTGGGAATCACAGCAGGTGTGCTATCAGAAGAATGTGGGGAACTCTTTCGTCGGGCCATCCAAGAACGATGAGAAATACGTTCTGAAGATTTCTGCGATATGGTCATATCGACCAGCTGAGGCATAGGTTACAGAATTAGAGCGATTTACACTTCAACTTTTGCGGATTCCGCGAAGTCGACAATCCGGCTGAGCATACCGTGGAAAATGATCACGTGCAGCGGGTAGAGGGTATACCAGTAAATAATTCCCCACAAGCCAACGGGGTCAAAAATCGCCGTCTGTCGAACGGACGCGCCCTCTGCTTCGGGTTCGACTTCAAACTCAAGCCAAGCGCGGCCTGGCACTTTCATTTCGGCAAGCAAACGCAATTTGCGATCAGGCACGTATTCCTCCACTCGCCACCAATCAAGCACATCGCCTACACGTAAATGATTCGGGTCGCGGCGACCGCGGCGGATTCCAACACCGCCACACACAAGATCGATCCAACCGCGTAGTGTCCAGAGGAAATCGGTGAAGTACCAACCGTTTTTGCCGCCGATACGGCGAATGGGGGTGAAAGCCTCGAATGGGGATACATTCGCGTGCATCGATCGGGTATCGATAATTCGATTGCCGAAACGAGTGCCTCCCCAGTTGCGAACCCCCCGGGCTGAAGAGAGCGCATCGGACCAACGTGTTTCGGTGAGTTCGTGATCCTCGTTGATGAGAGCACGCTGGATCGCTTCGCTGAATCCACGCGGCTTGACGGGGAACTCGTCTAGTGCTGTTTGATCTTTGATGATGGTTGGATTTCGCAAGCTATCGACAAGCTTGCGTCCTATACGGGCGTAAACCGGCGTGACAAGGCCAAGCCACAAACTCGATAGCCGTGGTGTCAGCACAGGAACAGAGATCAACCAGCGCCGGAGGCCGCGCTGGCGTGCCCATTCGCGCATGATGTCACCGTAGCTGACCCGGTCGGGTCCGCCGATTTCGAAGATGCAGCACTCTGAGCCGTTCCAATCCAACGCAGCCAACAGGTAAGCCAACAAGTCTTCGATCGCGATCGGCTGCGTTTGCACACCGACCCATTTGGGGCAAATCATCACCGGCAGCCTTTGAACAAGTGCCCGCACAAGTTCGAATGAAAGGCTCCCTGAACCAATCACAATCGACGCCCGAAACTCGATCACAGTGCATCCTGATTCCTTCAAGACCTCGCCAACTTCATGGCGACTGCGTAGATGGGGAGATAGCCGCTCGTCATCGTCTCCCAGGCCACCGAGATAGATAATACGTCGGACACCCGCGTCGCGAGCAGCCTGTGCGAAGTTGCGAGCAGCAACACGATCGCGATCTTCAAATGAGCCGCTCGCACCCATGGAGTGTACCAAATAGTAGGCGGTATCGACGCCCTCGAAAGCCCCTACTAATGAGTCGGCATCAAGAACGTCGCCTTGGACAATCTCAGATGCCAACGTTGTAGCGTTGCCAAGATTATTCGGTCGCCGCACCAGGCAGCGTACCCGTTCGCCACGAGACTCAAGCAACGGCAATAATCTACCGCCAACATAGCCCGTGGCTCCGGTAAGTAAAGTGGTCGAAGTCGTGTCGCTCATGGCAAAGCATTTGCTGAGAGTGTCGCTGTTTCAGGACTTACTGTTACGGTAGTAATGACTTGACCAACCATCCAAACGACCAAGAGTCCACGTGCTGACCAAGCAGCCGTGCGAAACCAATTCCCTCGGACTAAGCTCTGTTGCACTTTCTCGTCATACGACAACACAAGGGTCGCATGTTGAGGTACCTGTACGCAATAGGTGATCAGCCAGATAGATACCAACAGAGCAACACCTACCCACAGGGTGACCGTCTCAATTCCAATGGGGTTGCACCAAACTAGCATTATAGCAGTTGCCATCTCGGTTAGCATCCCTGGTGCTACGATCGAAGTAACTAGCCGCTGGTGATCCATCTCATAACGACAAAAACTGTTGCGACCTACTCTGGAAAACAGAGGGTAATGAACAATTTGAACAAACCAGATGAGACCGACCATGGTGAGGGTCGAGGCCACGTGCAACAGTAATGTCCATTTCTCAAATTCCGTCATATTCAATTCCTATGCACCTAGATCAAGTGGTCAAGTGGGGGCTGCTGTTCCCTGAAGAAGTCTCTGCTTTCCTCAGGAGTCGGCTTGATTGTCTTTGCTCCCTGATGCCAATTGGCGGGACAAACCTCGCCATTGGCTTCATGACACTGCAACGCGTCGACCATTCGGAGTGCCTCGTCGACGCTCCGACCCAGTGGCAAATCGTTGACGACTTGATGACGAATGATACCAGCTTGGTCAATGAGAAAAAGTCCACGCAGCGCAACGCCCTCAGGCAATAGCACTCCATAGGACTTAGCTATACTCTTGCTTAGGTCTGACACGAGTGGGTAGTCGATGTTTCCAATCCCACCGTCGTCTCGTGGAGTGTTCCGCCAGGCGAGGTGCGAGTAATGGCTGTCGACGGAGATTCCTAGGAGTTGTACGTCGCGATCCTCAAACTGTTGTACGTGGTCGGAGAATGCGATGATTTCCGTGGGGCAGACAAAGGTGAAGTCGAGCGGGTAGAAAAACAGCAAGACATACTTACCATGGTAATCTGCCAACTGGATGTCAGCGAATGATCCGTCAGGCATCACAGCTTGCGACTCAAAGTTAGGAGCAGGGTGTTGCACTAAAGTTGCCATCATCTTTCTCTCATCTTTCTCAAGGAGTTTTTGTAAATATTGCACGTAGGTGCTCACGATTCAATTTTGCGATCCAGTCCAGGCTAATCTCCTTCGGACATGCAGCGGAGCAAGTGCCAGTGTTAGTGCAAGCGCCAAATTTCTCTTCATCCATTTGGGCGATCATCCGCCCGACTCGCGCACCACGTTCGACCTTGCCTTGAGGTAGTGTTGCCAGGTGCGAGACTTTCGCTGCGGTGAATAACATCGCCGAGGCATTTTTACATGCTGCGACACAAGCGCCACAGCCAATGCAAGCTGCCGCGTCCATCGCATCTTCGGCTGTCTGCTGCGCAATTGGCAAAGCGTTTGCGTCAGGGGCCCCCCCAGTGTTTGTCGACACGTATCCCCCTGCCTGAATAATCCGATCAAAGGCACTCCGATCAACCATCAGATCTTTGATAATTGGGAAAGCTGCTGCACGGAAAGGCTCGAGGTAGAGGTTGTCGCCGTCACGAAAATTTCTCAGGAATGTCTGACAGCTTGTTGACGCTTTTTGTGGCCCGTGCGGAATGCCGTTTATTACCATTGAGCAACTGCCGCAAATACCCTCGCGACAGTCATGGTCGAACACAACAGGCTCATCAACAGTCGCAAGCAACTCCTCGTTAATCTTGTCCAGCAGTTCTAGGACAGACATATCTGGAGAGAGGTCATTGGCAGGATAGGTCACCATTCTGCCTCGTTCCTCGCAGCGAGCTTGCCGCCATACATGTACGGTAAGATTCATTACTTATAGTTCCTCACAGCCAGTTCGACGGTTTCCAACTCGAGCGGTTCTTCGTGCAAGATCGGAGCTGTGTCAACTCCGGTGAATTCCCAAGCCGAGACGTTGCAGTAGTCTTCATCGTTCCGCTGGGCTTCGCCTTGCTCAGTCTGGTGTTCCTCGCGAAAGTGAGCCCCGCACGATTCGTCGCGGGCTAGGGCATCGCAACACATCACCTCGGCAAACTCGAGAAAATCAGCAACACGACCCGTGTGTTCCAGTGCGCTGTTCATATCTTCGTGAACACCCGGGGCTGCAACGTCAGCGTAGAACTCTTCGCGAAGTTCGGGTATGCGTGTCAATGCATTCTTGAGTCCACGCTCATTTCGCGACATGCCGCACGCTTCCATCATGAGTTCGCCAAGCTCGCGGTGGAAGCTCGTCGCGGTGCGCTTGCCGCTTCCGGACTGGAATCTTTGAATCCTTGCTCGCGTTTCGATTTCCGTCTCTTTGAATTCAACTTGATCGGCAGTCAAGTTGTCCTGCGGCGCATGAGCAATGTAATCGCCTATGGTGTATGGAAGAATAAAATAGCCATCGGCCAAACCTTGCATCAATGCACTCGCGCCTAAACGATTGGCTCCATGGTCAGAGAAATTCGCCTCGCCTATGACAAACAGTCCGGGCAGATTGCTCATTAAGTTGTAATCAACCCAGAGCCCACCCATGGAATAATGCGGTGCGGGATAAATACGCATCGGCGTACTGTAGGGATCCTCGTCGGTAATATGACAGTACATGTCAAACAGATTGCCGTACCGCTTGCGAATCGTCTCGACTCCAAAGTTCTCGATCGCATCGGCAAAATCGAGATAGACACCACGTTTGGTTGGTCCGACACCGCGACCTTCGTCACAAACCGCTTTCGCCGATCGCGAGCTAATATCACGAGGCGCAAGGTTGCCGAAGCTGGGATACTTTCTCTCGAGGTAATAGTCACGCTCGTCTTCGGGTATTTTGCCTACCGAACGGTTGTCACCTTTCTGCTTGGGAACCCAAATTCGGCCATCATTTCTCAGCGACTCCGACATGAGCGTCAACTTCGACTGATGATCGCCGCTAGCGGGAATGCAGGTAGGGTGAATTTGCGTGAAGCACGGATTTGCCATCGCTGCTCCACGCTTGTAGGCGCGGAAAGCAGCGGTCACATTAGAGGCTTTAGCATTGGTTGAGAGGTAATAAACGTTGCTGTAGCCTCCGGTCGCTAGAACAACGGCATCAGCGGCAAATGACTTGATTTCACCGCTTACCAAATTTCGGGTGACAATACCTCGTGCATGACCGTCAACCACAACCAGGTCGAGTATTTCCATCCGGATATGCTGACTTACCTGACCTGCAGCGATCTGTCGGCTGAGTGCGGAGTAAGCACCCAGTAGTAATTGTTGTCCAGTCTGGCCGCGGCAATAGAAAGTGCGAGAGACCTGCGCACCACCAAACGACCGGTTGGCAAGTTGCCCTCCGTACTCACGAGCGAACGGTACGCCCTGAGCGACGCATTGATCGATGATGCTCGTACTGACTTGGGAAAGTCGGTACACGTTCGCTTCGCGGGAACGAAAGTCACCACCTTTGATCGTGTCGTGAAAAAGTCGCCAGACGCTATCACCATCGTTTTGATAGTTCTTGGCAGAGTTAATGCCTCCTTGGGCTGCGATGCTGTGTGCGCGGCGAGGACTATCGTGGAACGTAAACGCCTCAACTTGATACCCCTGCTCAGCGAGCGACGCGGCAGCCGATGCGCCTGCAAGGCCAGTCCCGACAACTATGATACGACGATTGCGTTTATTCTTGGGGCTGACGAGTTTCATCTCTGCCCGGTGAAGATCCCACTTTTGTTCCAGCGGTCCGTCGGGAATCTTGGAGTTGTATTGAAAATTATTAGCGATCATGGTGTGGGTCCTTCCGCCGGTAGGCCAATGAAGCCAAGTAATACAGCAACAGGTATTGAGATGTTTCCAACCATCAAGAATGCCGCGACAACCAAGCCAACACGGTGAATGAGTCGTCGCGAAGATGCATTAGTAAGGCCGAAAGTCTGAAACATGCTCGAGATGGCGTGGCTCAAATGCAAGCCGAGAAACAGCATGGCGATGATGTACGAAGCGGAGATATAAATGTTGCCAAAGCTCATCACTACCATCGAGTAAACGTCGTGCCGACCTGCCAAATCGACCAGCTTATGACTCCCCGAGTCAGTGACTCCAAGCGTGAAGTGCAGTAGGTGATAAATCAGGAAAGCGAAGATCACTAAACCGCTTGATAACATTGTCCGGGAGGCAAGCGTAGCTCCGACGGGATCGCTCAAGGCATACTGATGAGGCCGAGCTGACTTGTTTTGTTTTTTCAAATAGACGGCCAGTCCCAGGTGTAATGCGAATATCGCCAGCAAACCTATTCGAGCGGTCCAGAGCAACGCCGGCATGCTTTTCAAAAACTTCGCATAGGCGTTGAGTGCTTCTTGACCCAAGTAGATCTGTAGGTTCCCCAGCATGTGTACTGCGACAAAACCAATCAGCCCAGCGCCGGTTATCGCCATCAACAACTTTGCTGATACCAAAGTGAGCGGAGTACTGACATCGCGACTCTGCGCGCGATCGACTACAGTTGTCGCTTTCAATGCGGTTGATGGAGCTGGTTCAATTGTAGTCGTTGTCATAGCTCAGGCTTTCTCACAGCCAAGACCTAAAAGTAACCTTGGCATCAAGCAAAATCGCTTCTTTTGTCGCCGCATTAACATCGAGCGGATCGCAGAAGTACTCGCCAACAGCCCCTGTTCTACTATTTCTCCATGCGAACGGGTGTCCGCAGGTAGCACAATTCTTAGTGGGGAGTGGTTTACGCATAGCCAAACAGCAAGAACAAAATTGATGATTTACGAGGGCATTGAAATCACACGAGGCGCCGAGAACCGTCACTACACAGTGCCATTCTTCGCCGACCAGACTGCAATTGCGTTGCCTGCACGTACCCCTAACGTGGGCAGGCCAAAGAAACGCCAAATGCGGCTACCTTTCTCGTGGCCGATACAAAACACTGGCTTGTCGGCGATCCGTATCTCTACAGCAGCAAGTAGTACGTCAAGTGCACGTTTGATTTGGTGTAGTCGTCGACCCCGAGAGCCGCGTGGCAAGATGAGCCGAAACAACTTTAGCCCAGTTGCCACATCGGGGACTTCTACGACGATGGTACGACCTGCGCTACGAATCGTTAGGCTACAAGAGTCGATCTCGCAGCGCAGATCAGCACTGAATTTAAAAGCGGCAGGATCAGCAGTCATGGCTAGCCCTTCGCCTGAGCAGCATTGCGAGTCGTGATTCGCAGCGCTCCATTCATTTTCCATCGCGCATGTTCGGCATCCGAGGCAGTTGAACTGGGGATGTGCAACTCGAAGTTGTCAAAATTATAGGCGATTTCAGCGTCACGCCCGGTCAGGCGGTCGTACAGTCCGATGGCAAGGTCGGGCCAGGTCTTAGTTTCGGCAGTGTTCGGCATGGTAGAAGTCTCCGAATCGGGGTTTAGTTAAACCGGATGCGCCTCCGGTATTCCTAAGCACATTAGATGGCGGCAAGGGAAAGACAAGTGCAGTACTTCAAAGATTAAGGCGCTTCGTAGCCGGTTAACCAGCTGTTCTTTTTCGCGGTTAGTACTAGCATATTTTGTGAAGTTAAAATTCAGAAAAATCGCAATCAACTGAGCAGTAAGGAGCCCGAAATGGGAGAACCAACTAGCAATTCTCAAGTGCACTTGATTATTGGAGCTTCGGGAGGAATCGGTGCTGCTTTGTCGCAGAGGCTGCACAAGGCAGGACATAAGGTTTTACTAGCTTCACGTGGCAGTGACAGGCTCGATGCTCTGGCAAGCGAGTTGCAGACTACCAAATGGCAAATTGACGCTGGAGACATCGGGGCCGTTGAAACTTGCGTTTCGGAAGCTTCGCGCGAATTTGGTCGTATTGATGGAATTGTCAACTGTGTTGGCTCGCTGCTGTTGAAGCCTGCGCATCTGACCAATGAGCAAGAGTGGCATGATACCTTGGCGACAAACCTCACATCCGCATTCGCAACGGTGAGAGCTGCAGGGAAGATCATGGCAAACCGTGGTGGATCCGTCGTACTCATGTCCTCCGCTGCTGCTCGAATCGGACTTCCGAGCCACGAAGCGATCGCGGCAGCGAAGGCGGGTATTATCGGACTCGCTCAATCGGCAGCCGCCTCTTACGCAAGTCGTAATCTACGTTTCAATGTCGTGGCTCCGGGACTGATCCAAACCAAGATGACTAGAAAAATTTGGGAAAGCGAAAGAGCTGCCGCAAATTCGACAGCTATGCATGCACTGGGGCGATTAGGAGAGCCTCAAGAGGTAGCTTCGTTGATTGCCTGGTTAATTGATCCAGCCAACGCATGGGTAACTGGCGAAGTCTTTGGAGTTGATGGCGGTTTGGGTAACGTACGATCGAATCCTAAGGCCGTTTCCAGAAAGTAAGTAGACTCGCCATTCACACATCCTTGAACTATGGAACCACTTAACCGGAGACTCCACCACCCTGGTGCTATCGTGCTCGAACCTGTGACCCCTACCACCTGGAAGAATAGCTTGGTGATCAATGCGAATTGGTTGATGAAGTTGCGTTGGGTAGCCGTTGCGGGTCAGCTCGCAACCATAGTGTTCATCACCTACGGGATTGGAGTTCAAGTACAAATACCTCCTCTTTTATGTGCCTTAGCAATTACATCGATTAGCAATCTCGGGTTTACGTTTTGGCTAAATTCTCACGAAGGCAAAATCCACCTTCTTAATCAGCCGTCACATTGGAATCATGTTTTCATGGCACTCATGGTTCTGGACTTAGGTGTACTCAATTCGCTCTTGTACTTCACCGGTGGACACACCAATCCGTTTATTCTGTTCTATTTTGTTAATCTTGCCCTCTCCGGCATCTTATTACCTCTCAAATGGGCTTGGTTATTCAACTTGCTGACAATTGTGAGCTTTGCGTCATTATTCTACTTCCAGGTACCACTTGAAGAATTGCGACAACCGGAGAGTTTGCTGGGAATCGGCGAGACAGGCTCCACGACGCTCGCCCAAAAGGGACTGTTAGTGGCTTTGGTCACATGTTCGACAGTGATTGTCTACTTTGTTACTCGACTTACTACCGAGCTGAAACTTCGAGATCAGGCGTTGCGGCGTTCGGAAATCCGACAAGCTCGTAGTGAAAAATGGGAATCGCTGGGGACATTGGCAGCGGGTGCGGCACATGAACTCGCGACTCCGTTGACAACCATTGCAGTCATCTCCAAAGAACTTGAGCGAGAACTAGAGCTTGCAAATGCATCGGATACTGTCATAGGTGATTTTCGAGTGCTCCGCGAAGAACTTGATCGCTGTCGAGGTATTCTCGACCGCATGTCCACTGACGCTGGACATGTCACCACAGAGATACCGAGCACGATTCACGTCGAAGTGCTGTTCCGACAAATCTTAGGGGGTCTATCGGGGGCACTCGGACAGGTCAACTTGCTGATGGCGGACGAGGCAAAATCGGCTTCAGTGGTTGTGCCATCGCAGAGCTTTGGCATGGCTCTGCGAGGAATCATTCAAAACGCTTTAGACGCTTCTCAAGAGGATCCTGTTGAGCTGAGCGTAGCTGTGACTCGAGATCACCTATTGATTCGTGTTTGCGATCATGGGATCGGAATGTCGCAGGATGTGCTTGAGCGAGCGGATGAACCGTTTTTTTCTACGAAAGAAGCGGGCAGAGGGATGGGTTTGGGTAGATTCCTCGCAAGGTCAGTGATCGAACGATTAGGAGGTTCGTTCGCAACGAAGTCGACACCCAACGTGGGAACGGAAGTGACCGTTCGAATTCCTCTAGAGAAGACGAAAGAGATGTCGAATGTACACGAAAACCCTGCTGTACGTTGATGATGACGATGTCCTGCGTGGACATTTGTCGCGCGCTTTTATTGCACGTGGCCTACAAGTTGTCACAGCGGCCTCTGTCGATGAGGCGACCAAACATCTCGATTCCATCTGTCCTGACATGGCATTAGTTGACTTGAAAATGCCGGGTAAATCTGGAATGGAGCTGCTTAAGGAGCTTCGGACTCGCTCGCCGCAAACCATGGCGGTTGTACTTACTGGGTATGGTAGTATCGCGAACGCAGTGTATGCGATGCAGTTGGGTGCGCTCAACTACGTCACCAAACCGGCCGATGCGGATCAAATTTTAGAAGCCTTTGAGCAGGCTGCGGAGGAATCGATACAAACTGCAGAAGGCGAAATGCAACGTCCATCGCTTGCAGAAACCGAATGGAATCACATCCAGCAAGTGCTAGCAGACTGCGGTGGAAATGTGACCCGTGCGGCACGAGTTCTTGACATCCCTCGACGCACGTTGCAACGCAAACTAAAGAAGCGTGCTCCCTAGTCAATCGACGCCTTCTTGTTCCTGCTTCTGGGCTTGAGGCATCTTATGTGAGTGTGCCCCAACGCTCATGCGACAATTTGTCGCAGTTGGACATTGCGACTCTTTGCGGTTGATTTCGCAACTGGTGCGACCATTTGTCGCGTCGGTTTTTTGGGTTTGCAGCCTATTATATCGGTGTAGAAAGTGCTCGCACCTAAGCGTGCGGAATTGCATACCACCTTTGCAGTAGACTCCAGTTTCCTCCGTACCGTGTCACATTCACAGCGATTCCATTTCCCCGATTGGGTGAACCGATTCATCCCGTTTTTGGCGATATTGGCCATCACGGCGGTAGTCTACGTCACGGTAGTTCTCGCCTTTGGCACCTCGCCGTACACAACGAATGTAGGCTATTCACCGAAGCAACCGGTTCCGTTCAGCCACAAGGTTCATGTTGGCAACCTGAAAATGGATTGCCGTTATTGCCACTCAACGGTGGACCAGGCTGCTCACGCTGCTATCCCCGCCACGCAGACCTGTGTGAACTGCCACAGTGCAGCCAACCCTGATGGCTCAGTTGCGAATTCGGCAATCCACGTTAGCAGTGAAAAACTCTTGCCGGTCCGAGAAAGCCAGGCGACAGGAGAATCCGTCGAGTGGCAAAAGGTTCATGACTTACCTGACTTTGTCTACTTCGATCACAGCGTTCATGTAAACCGTGGAGTGGGCTGTGTATCGTGTCATGGTCGAGTCGACAAGATGGACGAAGTTTATCAGGCAGAGCCACTCTCAATGGCATGGTGCCTCGACTGCCACCGCAATCCTGAGCCCCACTTACGCCCGCAAGAGTTCATTACGCAACTCGATTGGGAGCCCAAGGAAGATCCCGTTGCTGTCGGCGCGAGAATCCGGGCCCAATGCGATATCAATCCAAACACCAATTGTTCGACGTGCCACCGATGAAAACAACGACCGGAAAAACCTACTGGCGGAGCTTAGACGAGCTGCAGCAGACAGCTGAGTTCCGCGACTTTCTACATCGCGAGTTCCCTGTTGCTGCTTCGGAGTTCCCAGAAGGACTCACGCGAAGACGATGGATGCAATTAATGGGTGCGTCGCTGGCTTTGGGTGGACTTACTGGCTGCCGCTGGGAAGAAGAAAAGATAGTCCCATTCGCGATGCGGCCAGAGAATCGAATTCCAGGCGAGGCGGAGTATTTTGCCACCTCAATCGAAATCGCCGGTATGCCCAGGCATCTGCTCGCGACTTGTTACGATGGCCGCCCGGTGAAGATCGAAGGAAATCCCGACCATCCCAGTAGCCGAGGAGCGTCCGACGCGTTATCGCAGGCAACGATTCTGGACTTGTACGATCCCGACCGGAGCGACGCGTTGCGTCAGACTCGGGGGCGTCAGTCGTTCCGCAGATCTTGGCAGGAATTTGAAGAATTTGCTGAGCAGCACTTTGGTGCAATGGAAGCCAGTGGTGGAGACGGGCTGCGCGTATTAGTCGAGCCAACCTCGTCGTTGACCGTGCAAGCGTTATTGCGTCAACTCGTCGAACGATTCTCCAAAGCTGTTATTCACACTCACTCCGCAATCCCGAGGGACAACCAATTAGCTGGTGCGAAACTTGCCTGCGGCAGCTCGTTCCGAACTCGCTATAACCTGGCCAAAGCAAACGTAATCGCAACATTTGATGAGGACCTACTAGGACTGCATCCCGACGCGCTAGAGCACTCCCGAGGATTTGCCACTGGGCGTGAGCCGCGCGTCGGTATGAGCCGGATCTACTCTGCTGAAAGCCAGTTTTCAATCACCGGTGCTGCAGCCGATCATCGGTTGCCAATCAGGTCGGGTGATATTGGCCTGTTGCTTGCTCACGTGGACGCTTTAGTCCGGCAAGAGCTTAGCGAACGCGACCAATCAATACAGTTGCCAATACTTTCTTCCGATGCGATGAAGTTTGCAGAAGCTATGGTGATTGATCTGCTCGCGAATCGCGGTCAAGCAGTCATCGCCGTCGGTCCTTCGCAACCGCCAACGGTACATGCGCTTGCTTTTGAATTGAACGCTCTGCTGAGCAATGTAGACAAGACAGTTTACTTGCTCGAAGACCCAACGATCATTGCCAAAGCAGAATCGTTGGCGGAATTGGTTGAGGTGACCAATCGCGGTCAAGTCGACACGCTGCTGATTTTGGGTGGCAATCCGGCTTACGATGCTCCTGGTAATTTGAAGCTTGCAGCAGCGATTGCGAAGGTAAAAACCTCGATTCATCTTGGCAGGCGGGAGGATGAAACGTCCGTCCTATGCACGTGGCACTTGCCCGAAACACACAGTTTTGAAGCCTGGGGCGATGTGCGAAGCTGGGATGGCACAAATTGCGTTTCACAGCCACTGATTGCTCCATTGCTCAACGGTCGGTCGGCCATCGAAGTTTTAGCTCTCCTCGCGAACGACCAACGAGATGCTCAGCAAATTGTTCGCGATGCTGTTTCTCGGTCGTTGTCCGGTAATCTTTCGAGCGAAGCCTGGGCAAAGTTGCTGCACGATGGTTTTCACATCGGCAGCGAGTTGCCTGTGGAAAAAGTTGGCCCCACGCTGATGACGGATCGCCAGCGGTGGATCCAAGCAATTGTTGATGCACCGCGATCGTCACCCGAACTGGTTTATGTCCCCAGTGAGAGCGTGTTGGATGGTCGCTTTGCAAACAACGGTTGGCTGCAAGAGATCCCCGGCTTCCTTACCAAGTTGACTTGGGACAATGCCGCCATCCTCAGTCCAAAAACCGCTGAGCAACTCAGTGTGCAGCATGGCTCGGTCGTAAAATTGCAGGCAGGCTCCTCCTCAGTAGAATTGCCGGCGTTTTTGTTACCAGGTCAGGCGGAAGGTTCGATTGGCGTTGCCCTTGGCTACGGGCGAAAGGCAGCCGGAAAAGTCGGCGGTGACCAGCAGTCAGGCGTCGATTCGGTAGGCGTCGACGTAAATCCTCTACGTACGTCAGACAATTTACACTTCACATCCGATTTCGAAATTACGGCAACGGGCAAAAAATACGAATTTGCCACTACGCAGGATCACCATGCCATCGACACGGTTGGTTTAGAGGAAACAGAACGCCGCGTTGGCGATCTTGTGCGTGAAGGAACGTTCAAAGAATACCAGCAGCATCCTGATTTCGCAGAGCATCGCACACATCACCCGCCGCTGGAATCCTTGTGGGAAGAGCCCAAATACGAAGGCTACGCCTGGGGTATGTCGATCGATTTGAACAAGTGCATCGGCTGCAATGCCTGCATGGTCGCTTGTCAGTCAGAGAATAATGTGCCGATCGTCGGCAAGGATCAGGTAGCGAAGGGACGAGAAATGCACTGGATTCGTGTCGATCGCTATTTTCAAGGCGATGTCGAGAACCCCTCGGTCGCCACGCAACCGGTGGCTTGCCATCATTGCGAAAATGCTCCTTGCGAACAAGTTTGCCCCGTCGCGGCAACGGTTCACAGCGACGAGGGGCTAAACGACATGGTCTACAACCGCTGCATCGGCACCCGGTATTGCGCAAACAACTGCCCCTACAAGGTGAGGCGTTTCAACTTTTTGGACTACAACGAAAATCTCGAAGAAGCGAACCGAGAACTCGTGCAGCTGGTTGTTAATCCTGAGGTAACAGTGCGCAGCCGCGGTGTGATGGAAAAGTGCACTTACTGCGTGCAGCGCATTCAAGGCGTGAAGATCGATGCCAAAAAGGACCGACGTCCGATCGCTGACGGTGAAGTCAAGACTGCCTGCCAGCAAGCCTGCCCAACACAGGCAATTGAATTTGGCGATCTGAACGATAACCAGAGCCTCGTTGCTCTGTCGCATGCCGACTCACGGTCATACGGCATGCTCTCGGAACTCAATGTCAAGCCAAGAACTAAGTACTTAGCACGTGTACGGAATCCGAGTCCGTTATTGGAGCCGGCGGCCGCAACACTCGATACACACCACGGAAGTGACCATGGCCACAGCTGAACTAGCCCTCGATCCGGATCTGTATCGCCAAACGCAACCCGAACAGGTCGTCGATGGGGATCACGATTACCGCACGATCACCGACACAGTCTGCTCGATCGTCGAGAAGCCGCGCCCGCCACGGGCGTGGTACATTGCGTTTGCTGTTTCTTCTTCGCTGACGCTCATGTTATTCGGCTTAATAGCCTACCTATTCACAACAGGTGTCGGTGTCTGGGGTAACAACGCTCCGGTATTTTGGGCATGGCCAATCGTGAACTTTGTGTTCTGGGTTGGTATAGGGCATGCAGGCACGCTGATTTCTGCAATTCTATTCCTGTTCCGACAGAACTGGCGAACGAGTATCAATCGTTTTGCCGAGGCGATGACCATTTTTGCCGTTGCTTGCGCTGGTATCTTCCCTGCCATTCACGTTGGCCGAGTCTGGCTGGTTTACTGGTTGGCACCTTATCCAAGTCAACATCTGGCAATGTGGCCGAATTTTCGCAGTCCGTTGCTATGGGACGTATTTGCGGTTTCGACTTACGCGACTGTGTCTGCTCTTTTCTGGTATATGGGCATGATCCCAGACCTAGCGACGTTGCGTGACCGCGCCACGTCCAAGGTGAGACAGTTTGTCTACGGTGTAGCTGCTCTTGGGTGGACCGGGTCCGCCCGTCAGTGGAGTCGTTATGAAAAGGCGTACGTGTTGCTTGCAGCGCTCGCCACGCCATTGGTGCTGAGCGTGCACACGATCGTGAGTTTTGACTTTGCGGTTTCGCAAATTCCCGGCTGGCACACGACAATTTTCCCGCCCTATTTTGTTGCTGGTGCGGTGTTTAGCGGCTTCGCCATGGTTGTCACGCTAATGGTTCCAGCCAGGGCCTACTTTGGCTTGAAGGACCTCGTCACGCCTCGGCACCTGGAGAATATGTGCAAAATCATTCTGGCAACCGGCACGATGGTCGGCTTTGCCTACGCCATCGAATTCTTTATTGCCTGGTACGGCGGCAATGGCTACGAGCAGTTTGCGTTTATCAATCGTGCCCTCGGTCCCTACGCCTGGGCTTATTGGACAATGGTGACGTGTAACGTTGTTTCGCCCCAGCTTTTCTGGTTTAAAAAATTCCGTACGACTCCGTGGCTGATGGTCGTGGTATGTGTATTTGTCAACATAGGCATGTGGTTCGAGCGTTTTGTCATTACGGTCAGTTCGCTGAGCCGCGACTTCCTGCCCTCGAGTTGGGGCTATTTCACGCCGACGCCCGTCGACATTCTGATGTTCATTGGCAGCTTTGGTTTGTTCTTTACCCTCTTCTTGTTGTTCTGTCGCTACTTGCCGATGGTGGCGATGTCGGAATTGAAGGCTGTGATGCCCAACCCAGACAAGAGCTTGGGCGAGAAGAAGCGATTACAGACGTATCCGGAGGAGGCAGACAAGCCGAAAGAGGCAGACTATGTTGGTGGAGGTCAGCAAGCATGACCAGCGACCACAAGAACACCAAAACTGCTCAGACTCAGACGAGTGCCTTTTTGGCTGAGTTCCAATCACAGGGTATGCTAATTCACGCTGCTCGTGAGCTGCGGTTATCTGGCTATACTCAGCTCGATGCGTTCACACCTTTTCCAATTCACGAATTAGACGACGCACTCGGAGTAAAGCCGACGCGTTTGCCTTGGCTCGTATTGGGTGCAGGTCTGACCGGTGGTATTGCTGCTCTGGCTTTCCAGTGGTGGACTAATGCCGTCGACTACCCAATGCTCATCAGTGGCAAGCCACTGTTTAGTTTGCCTGCGAACATTCCGGTCACCTTCGAAGTGATCATTTTGGCGGCGGCATTAACCGCGTTCTTTGGCATGTTGGCAATCAATGGCTTACCGAAGCTAGCGAATCCGCTATTTCGTAGTCCTCGGTTTACACGCGCAACGACGGATGGATTTTTCCTGTCTGTCGACGCACAAGATGAGCAATTTGATGCCGATGCTACGAAGGTGGTGCTTGAGCGGGCTGGTGCAACGTTTGTTGAGCAGATAACTGCAGAACCCAATCCCCAATCCATGCCGCGTACGATCCTGATGACCACTGCAGTGTTAGGGTCACTGGCACTGCTGCCGCCGGTTTTCATTGCCAGCGCTCGCTCCACGACATCCGACAAGCCTCGCCTGCACAACTTCTTCAACATGGATTTTCAGCCAAAGTTTAAATCGCAAACAACCACCAAACTATTTGACGACGGTCGGGCAATGCGACCTCGAGTGGGTGGGACCATCCCACGCGGAAGTCTTGCTTTGTCACCAGAGCTGGAATTGGGTTACGAACCAACCTCGCCCGAGAGCGATTCAAGCGAAACTCTGCCGAACGATCGGAATTGGGTCGCGGACGTTCCTATGCCGATTACTACGCAATTCATGGAGCGAGGACGACAGCGATTCGACATCCATTGCGCTGTCTGCCACGGCAAAGCTGGCTATGGAAACGGTCTGGCTTCGCAACGAGCGTTGGAACTTGAGCAAGGCACATGGGTACTTCCAACGTCTTTGCATTCACCGCATGTCATCGCGCAACCTGCCGGACAGCTGTTCAATTCCATCACCAGCGGCGTACGTAAGATGCCAGCCTACGGACATCAGATTCCCGTAGAAGATCGCTGGGCGATCGTGCTGTACATGCAGGCGCTGCAACGCAGCCAACAAGCGTCGCTTGAGGATGTTCCCGAGACAATCAAAACCAAGTTGCGAGAGATGAATTAGAGAACTTGAATATGAATGCCACAACTGCCAGACAAATAAAAACGTCACCCAACCTTAGGGTAACCAACTTGGGTCTTCGTCCGTCCACAATCATTGCGATGGGGCTGGCCGCGTTGGTCATTGCGTACTTGGTGGGCGCTTTTACTTCCATTGGCGTGAGCCGCTTTCTGCACGCTTATCTGCTCAGTCTCTGTTTCTTTTTAAGCATCAACCTGGGAGCATTATTCTTTGTTGTTCTGCAGCATTTAACCAGAGCTAGGTGGAGTGTTGTCATCAGAAGGATCGCTGAGCTGCTAACCTCCACGATACCAATACTGGGCTTACTGATGCTACCAGTGGTCGTTGCCATGGTACTGGGCGATTCTGAGCTCTATTCGTGGAATGACGCAGAGTTACGCCAAACCGATGTATTGATCAAAGGTAAGGCGGCCTACTTGAATGCTCCGTTTTTTGCCCTGAGGTGCTTGTTTTACTTTGCGACGTGGACCGCTATCGCACGTTTCTATTTCACGAAGTCTGTTGCCCAAGACCATGCGGTCGATTTTAGACCGACCGCCCAAATGCGAAAGTGGAGTGGCCCAGCGATGATTACTTTCGCTGCTACTGTGAACTTTGCGGCGTTCGATTGGCTGATGTCGTTAGATCCGCACTGGTTTAGCACAATCTTCGGGATTTACTTTTTCGCCGGAGCAGTGGTCGCCGTTTTAGCTGCGCTCACGCTTGTTTCGGCTCTACTACAACGATTCGGCTACCTGGATCGAGCGATCACTATCGAACACTACCATGACCTGGGCAAACTACTGTTTGGATTCATGTTTTTTTGGGCGTACATCGCGTTTTCGCAATTTCTGCTGATCTGGTATGCAAACATCCCTGAAGAGACCGTGTGGTATCTGCATCGTCAACAGCACGGCTGGCAATATGTTGGCATCCTACTGATCGCGGGGCATTTCTTGCTGCCATTTTTTGGGCTGATGTCTCGATCAGCTCGTCGCAATCAAAGTGTGTTGGTCTTTTGGTCCATGTTTCTACTTGCAATGCATTGGGTCGATCTCTACTGGTTGGCCATCCCGACGGTTTCGCCAGAACGCGTATCGGTCGGAGCGATGGAATTGTTGACACTGCTAGGTATTGGTGCGATTTGGGCGGGAGCCTTCGCTGGCAAGCTTGAAGGTACTGCTCTCGTCCCGACAGGTGACCCGAATCTGGGCGAATCGCTAGCCTTTCACAATGTCTGAGGTGACGACATGGCAGAAAAAGAAAATCTGAATATTCCGATGATTGTGACCGTGGGGCTGATTAGCGTCGTGGTAACAGCGGTGAGCGTAATCGCTGTGCAGGCTTTGTATTACAGCTACGCAACGAACGAGACCCAGCGAAAGGTAATTGAAGCGCCTACTACCGATGCTGATAGCAAACTGGCAGAGCAAATCGCCAAACTATCGCGGTACAGCTGGACCAATCGCGAAAAAGGCGTTGTCACGGTGCCCATTGAGCGTGCAATGCGGTTAATAGTTCAAGAGAAGCGTGCGAACATCGCTGGTGATGCTGCCGTTAGGGCCATGGATCGTGAGGTGAAATAATGCGATTGCCGTTGATTAAATCTTGCATGATTTTACTCAGCATTTGCCTTTGCGCACATGGACAGCTTAACGGTGATTTAGATGCGCTTGAGGGGGTAGGTATCGATGAGAAGCTGAATGCATCACTTCCGCTCGAGCTAGAATTTGTTAGCGCTGAGGGAAAGAAGGTTCGACTGGCGGATCTGTTCAATTGTAAACGTGCGATCCTGCTGTCGCTGAATTATTCTGACTGTCCGATGCTCTGTCAGTTGCAACTCAATGGCTTAGTGGACGGATTGAAAGAATTGAACTGGGATGTAGGAGAAAAGTTTCAGATTTGTAGCGTTAGTATCAACCCCTTGGAAACGCCACAGCGAGCCAGACAGGTCAAGCAGCGATATTTGAAAAGCTATGGTCGACCGACGACTGCCGATGGATGGGAGTTTCTTACCGGCGACCAAAAGTCGATCGAGCAACTCGCCGATGCTGTAGGCTTTCGATATAAGTATGTTGCTGAACGTGAGGAGTATGCCCACTCTGCAGCGATCATGGTTTGCACGCCTGATGGCAGAGTCTCGCGTTACCTCTACGGCGTACTCTACCCGGCACAAACACTGAAACTCGCACTCGTAGAGGCGGGACAAGGCAAAATTGGATCGACCCTCGACCGGGTATTGCTCTATTGTTTCCACTACGACGAGAGCTCTGGACGCTACGCACCCGTTGCGCGACGGCTGATGAAACTGGGAGCAGGCATGACGCTCACCACACTTGCCGTTGGTTTGATTCCCGTTTGGTTACGCAGACGACAAGCTGCTACTCTGAAGACTTCGGGTGAACGGGAAGGTGCTGTGTGAACCCATTCTCATTGATGACCAGAGCCTCCTTGATTACAACAGCGCTGTCGCGACCCATTCTGTCCGCCACCGGTTCAGGCTCGCTATTTCCTGCTCCGACGTCGACGACAGCAGGCAATGTTGACGAGCTGTTTTACTTTATCCTGGCAGTTTCGATCGCGTTTTTCGCGATCATTGTCGTCGCGATGTTCACGTTTATTTTCAAGTACCGCGCCAAAGAGAATTTCGAAATTGAGCCGTCTCCTAACCACAATAACCTGCTGGAAGTTGTTTGGACAGCGATTCCGGCATTGCTAGTAGGCGTGATTTTCTTTTGGGGCTTTGTCAGCTATCTCGACATGCGACAGGCCCCCGACAATAGCTACGAGATCCAAGTCACGGCAAAGAAATGGAGTTGGAGTTTCACCTACCCCAACGGACACGTCGACAACAACTTGCACGTGCCCATCGACCAACCTGTAAAGCTTGTGATGTCATCAGACGATGTCATCCACAGCCTTTACATCCCTGCATTCCGCCTCAAGATGGATCTTATCCCTGGGCGTTATTCAACGACGTGGTTCGAAGCACACACGGCGGGCGATTACACACTCTTTTGTGCGGAATACTGTGGTACGCAGCATTCGACGATGTTGGCGAAGGTCGTTGTCCACCCCTCAGGCGAGTTTAAGACATGGCTCGACAACGCAGCGAATATGCTCAAGACAATGACTCCGGTCGAAGCGGGTGAAATTCTCTACACTCGCCGTGGCTGTGTACAGTGTCATTCAGTTGACGGCTCGGCAAAAGTAGGCCCCACGTTTTGGAACGTTTTTGGCACACAGCAAGCCCTCACAGATGGCTCGATGATAGAGGTCGACGAGAACTACATTCGCGAATCGATCTTAGAGCCGCAAGCCAAAGTCCGTGTTGGGTACAAGCCAGTCATGCCGACCTACCAGGGGCAATTGAAAGAGGAAGAGATCTTGGCCCTAATCGCCTACATCAAGAGCCTTAAAAAGGCGAAGGAAGTAACACCGTGAGTGCGGCAAACAAGAATTCTGGAGGTTCATCGCTAGTCCATGAGGGCGTTGTCCAATCCAAATACAATTATCTTACGCACCAACGTGGCCTGCGGTCGTGGTTATTCACGCTCGATCACAAGCGAATCGGCGTAATGTACTTGGCGGGAATTTTGCTGACGTTCTTGCTCGGTGGATTGATTGCATTGGTCATCCGCTTGGAATTGTTCACTCCTGGCAAAGCCTTTTTGAGTGAGGACCGGTACAACGAATTGTTCACGCTCCATGGCGCGATCATGACGTTCTTGTTTCTGATTCCGAGTATTCCCGCTGCGTTAGGTAACTTCTTGCTACCAGTCATGTTGGGTGCTAAGGATGTTGCATTCCCGCGCATGAACCTGGCGAGTTTTTACCTTTGGGTCGGTGGTGCAATCTTTTTCCTACTAGCTCTCGCCCTAGGTGGCTTGGACACGGGCTGGACGTTTTACACTCCATACAGCACGACGACGAGTTCTACGGTAATCGCTGCGACGCTCGGCGTCTTCATTCTGGGTTTCAGTTCTATTTTTACCGGATTGAACTTCGTCGTCACCATCAACAAGATGCGCCCACCTGGAATGACGTGGTTCAAGATGCCTCTGTTTCTTTGGTCGTTGTACGCAACATCGATCATTCAACTATTGGCAACACCCGTCCTGGGGATCACGATGGTACTGCTGACTGCCGAGAAGATGCTTGGCATTGGGGTTTTTGATCCCGAACTAGGCGGCGACCCGGTGCTATATCAGCACTTCTTTTGGTTTTATTCTCACCCGGCGGTGTACATTATGATCTTGCCGGCGATGGGCGTGATTAGCGAGCTCATTAGCGTTTTTAGTGGAAAGCCGATCTTCGGGTACCGTTTCATCGCCTTTAGTAGCATCGCCATTGCACTGTTGGGCTTTCTCGTGTGGGGGCACCACATGTTCCTCAGCAGCGATTCACCTCTGGCTGCGGTGATCTTTAGCGCACTGACATTTAGTGTATCGATCCCCTCGGGCATCAAGGTCTTCAACTGGCTGGCGACGATGTATAAGGGATCGATCCGATTGGCGACTCCCATGTGCTACGCACTATCATTCATTCTGCTGTTTGGCATCGGTGGATTGACTGGTTTGTTCCTAGGCGCTCTGGCCACTGACGTTCACTTGCACGATACCTACTTCGTCGTGGCCCACTTTCACTACGTCATGATGGGTGGCACGCTCATTGCGTTTTTGGCCGCTCTGCACTACTGGTGGCCCAAGATGTTTGGGCGCATGTTCAACGAGTTTTGGGCGAAAGTCGCCTGCCTGGTTATCTTCGTGGGCTTCAATTGGACCTTCTTTCCACAGTTTCTCCTCGGGACCAACGGCATGCCCCGGCGTTACGCACGTTACGAATCGGAATTCCAAAGTCTGCACCAAGTGTCGACGGTCGGCGCCATGGTGCTAGGGATTGGTCTGTTTCTCTGTGCTGGCGTGCTACTCGTGTCGCTCCTTCGAGGCCGGCGGGCATCCAGCAATCCCTGGGGAGCGGCCACCTTGGAGTGGCAATGTGCCTCCCCACCGCCGCACCATAACTTTGAAACCTGCCCGGCGGCGAACGATCCGTACGATTACTCAGAGCTAGTTTTCGTTGGCGAAGACGAAGGATTTGTTCGGCAACCTCTAGAACCACCGAAGCGAGAATTGCAGCCCAGAGAGGAAACGGCAATAACCTAGCCGAGTAGCCATTGTCGACTGAAACAACCACAATCGATAACCACGGTGGACACGCTCACGTAGCGCATCACTTCGATTCCGCGCAACAGCAATTCGACGCGGGCAAGCTGGGGATGTGGTTGTTCCTCGTGACAGAGATTCTGTTCTTTAGCGGGTTGTTTGTCGCCTACGCAGTCTATCGCGCGAATCATCCTGACGTCTTCGTTGACGCACATCACCACCTCAATACAGCCTTGGGGGCACTCAACACGATCGTGCTGTTGCTGAGCAGCCTCACGATGGCCTGGGCCGTCCGGTGTGCACAGATAGGCGAACGTCGCCGGTTGATTCATCTACTCGCGATCACGTTAGCCTGTGCGAGTTTCTTCCTCGGCGTGAAGGCGATCGAGTACAGCCACAAGTGGAACTCTGGCCTGCTTTGGGCGGGAGCCTATACCGCGGGCGCTGAGGAAGATCATCGCCAAGGTTCAGAATCCATAATGCCACTAGTTGTGCTTTCGACTCCGGCGGCAGCGATCCTGGTAGTTTCAGCAGTCAGTTTACTCTGGTCACGTCGTCGTCGATTGAGTGTTGCCGGTACATTCTGGCTCTCGATACTGATTGCGATGACGACGTTCTTTGCTGGGTTGGCGATTGGCTACGCTGTTGAGCATGTGACGTCAACGCATTCGCACCATGCGGTTGTTGGCGAAGCTGTTCAGTCGAACATGACGACCCCAGACTCTGAGAAGAAATCGGTCCGACTGATCGGTGTGTTTTTCAGCATCTACTATGCGATGACCGGTGTGCACGCCATTCACATTCTGGCCGGAATGGGCGTGATTGCCTGGTTGTTGTTGCGGGCCATTCGGCAGGAATTTGGTCCCGAAACCTTTGGCCCAGTCGACTACCTAGGCCTCTATTGGCACCTGGTCGACTTGGTTTGGATTTACTTATTTCCTCTACTCTACTTGATTCGATAGTAAAATGGCTAACTCGAAACCTAATCGGTCTAGCACACACGACGGACAGGCGCACTCGCTTTCGCACGTCATGCCCTTGTCGCTGCTATTTGGCGTGTTCACTGCGCTCGTCCTCCTAACCCTTCTAACAGTCGTCGCCGCGCAGTTCTCTTTTGGCGATTGGGAAGTTTGGGTGTCCTTGGGAATCGCCACGATCAAGGCTGCACTGGTGGCAATTTACTTTATGCATCTCCGCTACGATCGCCCCTTCAACGCCGTAGTCTTCCTGTCGGCCATCGTCTTCGTCGCTCTTTTTCTAGCCTTGACGCTGATGGATTTGCAGATTTAATCTTGACGCTTAGTGATCACTCCTCCGATCGCGAGCGGAGCAACGCTTAATGTGCGTATCTGATCATTCAACCACTCTGGCAAGTGGGATCAATTGTGAGAAAGGTAGGAGCACACGATCATCATGGTACCCCGGGCTTACAAGCTGATAAGAAAATAATCGGCCACGATAGCGAGGCCTAGCAGACCGTTGAAGAAATCAGATCGGTAATAGTAGTGACACCCAATCTCTCAGCACATCGCCACAAAAAAACAGGCTAAAAGCATTAGAAATCGTTGCTTTCCACGTTGTCAGACAAACTTGCAGGCCTATCGTGACAAATATAAATGGACTCATCCGAAAGGACTTCACCAGCGGCTGCCTGTCTATACACCAAAATCTCCCGGAAGACCAACTCAATGAACACTTCAATGACGTGGCTCCGATTTGCTAACGACCTCCTGAAAACACCACTCTGAGAACCGCACACATGCATCCTGAAGTAGAAAAACGCGTAGCCCTAGTTACCGGTAGCGGCCGCCACCGTGTGGGGAACGTCGTGGCACAGCATCTGGCAAAGAGTGGATATTCGATTGCCCTTCACTACCACTCCTCTGAGGAAGCTGCTCGCTCCACACTTCAGGAATTGCGCGGAGTGGGCGTCGATTGCGAAGCTTACCGCGCGAACGTAGCCGTGGAGTCGGATGTGGACCGCATGTTTGAAGACTTGTTGGATCGCTTTGGCCGTCTTGACGTTCTCGTTACAACAGCTTCGGTGTGGTCGACCGTACCTCTCGAGGAAATGAGGGCGGATGATCTTTGGCGAGACTTCAATATCAACACGCTGGGAACTTTTTTCTCAGCCCGTCTTGCCGGACTTGCTATGTGTCGTCAGAAGGATGGAGGTGTAATCATCACCATTGGCGACTGGGCGATCGAAAGGCCCTACCTGAACCATTCGTCCTATTTAATCTCCAAAGGGGCGATCCCGACATTAACTAAGACATTAGCCGTTGAGTTTGCCACCAGAAACCCCAAAGTGCGAGTGAACTGTATTCATCCTGGTCCGGTGATGTTCCCTCCCGATTCATCGGAAGATGACCGAAAAGAGATGGTAGAGTCAACTCTTACTAAGAACCCAAATTGCCCTGAAAGCATATCCCAAGCGGTCGATTTTTTTATCGCAAACCAATTCGTCACGGGTGTTTGCCTGCCGATAGATGGAGGAAGAACAATCTTCTCTCCCGATTCAGTCTCGCGAGAGCGACCCATATGATTGTCCAGAAACCGAAACACTCAACAAGGCTCTCGGCGTGATCGATCGAATCAGCCCAACCGTTCGCCCGAACGGCCGCGCTGTCGGCTTTCAAAGCTGGCGTTCGCTACTCTTTATGCATTGGGCAATTCCGGTTTCCGAGCTGCGGCCACTGGTGCCTAGTTCACTAGAGCTAGATCTGTATGATGGCGTTGCCTACGTTGGTGTCGTGCCGTTCTCCATGCGAGGTGTAAGGCCTCGTTGGGCTCCGTCCTCAGTAGGCTTTGATTTCTTGGAGACAAACGTCCGGACCTACGTAACGCATGCTGGTCGGCCCGGCGTCTACTTCTTCTCATTGGATGCAGCGTCTCGAATCGCCGTTTGGGTTGCACGTCAGCTCTGGGGCCTTCCTTACTTCCACTCTAAGATGTCTCTTATGAGAAAAGCTAACACGATTGAATATCGGTCGCAACGAAGTAACTCGGGACTGTCCCACCACGTGACCTGTCGCCTGGGAGAGAGGCTTGAGGCATCCAGACCGGAATCCCTCGAATTCTTTTTTTTGGAGCGATACCTATTGTTCCTGGAACGTCGCGGCAAGATCTACACAGGGCAGGTTCACCACGCCCCTTACCCCATACAGCTAGCTCAGGTGTTGGGTCTGGAAGACGATCTGTTGGTAGCTGCAGGGTGCGGGTGCTGCGACGGTGTTCCTGAATACGTTCACTTCTCTACTGGGGTTGATGTGGAGATCTTTGATCTGCGATGCAACTGACGATGGCAAACTGGCTGAAGCTATAGCGAGCTGAGAGCTGACATTACACTAAAACCTGTGATGAGTAAGGAGATGCAAGCAGATAACGCCAGCAATCTACGACCTGATAACGATTCCGGATACTACGACGCCATTCTCCTCGTCTCCTTCGGCGGCCCCGAGGGCCCAGAAGATGTTCTTCCTTTCTTAGAAAAGGTGCTCCGGGGCAAGAATGTTCCCCACGAGCGAATGCTCGAGGTGGCCGAGCATTACAAGCAGTTTGATGGCATCAGTCGCATCAATGAACATAACCGCCGCTTGATTGCCGCTCTCGAAATCAAACTCGCCACCCACGGCCCGAAACTTCCCATCTATTGGGGAAATCGAAACTGGCAACCGTTGCTCCCCGAGACACTGCAACATATGGCTGACGACGGAGTACATCGCGCGAACTAATCGTTGAACGAACGAGCGAAAATCCAAATCGTCTGGCACAAGGCAATCTGGGTCCCAGTCACGATGTCTGCCCAGTCGACTGCTGTTTGTACAGTCCTCAAAGACCGTAGGGCTTTTTCAGATAGTTGAGCTTGCGGAGTTCTGCGTATGGCTTTGACGTATCAAGAGTCGCTCAATCCCTCCTGAGTGATCCCATCGCCGCAGCTGGATCAAAACGTATATCGCCATCGCGATATTTCCCAGCGCCATGATCAGCACGAACCACAGCAGTTTCTGCCACACCGCGCGTTCCTTATAGGCAACCCAGATGTAGAAAGTGAGAAAGCCGAAGTAGGCGTCCGCTAGTGTCGCCTGGAACCAAGGATCGGATGTCAGCTCAGGTCCCACGCTGAAGATGCTACGGTTCAGCGAAGCGTACGCGGTTATAGCAAGCATCGCCACGAGGATCAGCAGGAATAGTAGAACTAAGAACGTGCGAGTCATACCGTGTACCTGGGGGTTGCTATGTCCCTAGAATAGTATTGAGGAGGCGAGGGATACAGGCAGTTACACTTGTGGGGAGGAAAAACAGCGACGATGGCGAAATCCACTCTGATAGTCTTCCTTGCGGTGTCTGCGTGTATTTTGTTAGTCGCTGTACGATGGATTAATTCTTGTTCGCAGCCATCGCATAGGCTTGGAGTGCACGGCGGCCGCTTGGCCGACTGCCCTGATTCGCCGAACTGTGTTTCCACGCAGGTCGGCCCTCCGAACATCGTATCGATCCGATACCATTGTCGCTGTCGGTTGAGGAGGCCCAACACGATTTGGAGTCAATTATCCGATCGATGCCGCGCAGCCGGATAGTCTCTTCTTGTACCGGTTACTTCCACGCCGAATTTACGAGCCCGTTACTCGGTTTCGTGGATGACGTCGAATTCGCCATCGACGAAAGGGAACATCTGATCCACTTTCGCTCGGCTTCTCGCAGTGGGCGTTCTGATCTTGGCGTGAACCGAAAGCGGATGGAACAGGTTCGATAAAAGTTCCGCATGACTAAGTCCCGCATGACTATTCGAAGCTGACCTCCTTTTGTATGTCGAGCTCTGCATGGTTTTGGATGTACTGCTTTACCCGGACTTTCCGAGCCGTATTTTCGCTACTCATATAGCGGATCTTGCCAAAAATTGGCCTCTCTGGGCCCCAAGCTCGGTCGTAGCGACCGAGCACCCAAAAAATGCCGCTATAAGAATTCGGGTTACGGCCGTCCAAGGCGTATTTGTTATTCAGCTCGATCATGATGTGGAGTGCATCGCGCGGTGAGGTAGACCACTCCAGGATCTTCTTTCCCCATAGCATCCTGAGGTAATTGTGGATCTTGCCTTCGCATACTAGCTGCCGCTGGGCAGCGTTCCAAAGTTGGTCATGTGTCTGGGCTGTCTCAAATTGCTCCAGCGTATAAGCATGCTGGCGGGGATCGGAAGCGTGCTCTGCGAGAGTCCGTTGCGCCCAGTCGGGCAACGACTCGTATTGATCGTAATCCTGCCGTTGCCAGCACATGTTGTATCCAAGCTCTCGCCAAGTGATCAGTTCATCAAGAAACGATTCGGCTGCGGCGTTTACTCCCCACCAACCGCTCGAACTCCCTGATGACTTAGCAGCAACTTTGTCCGGCGTCCACTGCTCGTGAGCCGTCACTTCCTCAAAAACTTGATGGGCGGAGATGTGACCAAAGTGAAGATAGGGAGATAGACCGCTGGTCGCCTCCTGCTCTGGCTGGTTGCGGTCCGACTCATATATTGGGAGACGACTCTTGAGAAACAGGCGAAGTACTCTATTCGCCGATCGCAAACCGCCAGTCGCCATCACCGTCTGAACTGCGTGGTCTATTGGCAGTGATTTCAAGTAGTTACCAGCTGTCAGCAACTCTGCTGGATCAGATTTCGGCCAGCTTTTTGTAATGTTTGTGGGAAGAGACTTCAGTATGGGAAGCTTCACACGCGACAAGGGATCGCGTTTGGGGATCTCTGCCAGATGAGGAAGTAGATGCTTCTGTAAAAAACGCCTAAAGTCGAATGCCCGTGCAAACACTTTTTCTGTAGCACGCATCGGCAGCAGGCCATTGGAATCAACCGCCTCAAACCTTACGGAAATATGTCGAGAGGCCGCCTCGATCATGCGTGGCAAAAAGAAGCAAGGGAAATCGTCGCTGACTACTACACATGCTCGATTCGCCAAGTGCTTCATGAGCCCTTTCCCGGCTCCATGCTTGGCTTCTATATAGGGGTAATAGAGTACGTTCCCTTTAGCGAATTGCAGGGCATTGCCAGCCATTCCTTCGATGATAAACTGATGCATGCGATCGCTTGCCCATGGGTAATCGCTGCGCAGAGCCTCGAGAATTACAAGCGGCTTGCTGAGCTTCTTCGCCCACTCCACGGCTCGCTGTAAGCTGAAATTATAACCAGCTCGCCGATTCGCAATCATCCAGTAGAGTACGTAATCGCCGCTGCCCGAGACTTCCTCGTTGTTGACTGTTCGAATTCGTAACGACGGCACACTGCTCACATTCCAGCTCTCTTTCAACGGCACGAAAAAAAATTGGTCAAACGAATTCCGGCTGAACACCTTTCAAGAATGGCTTCAACTGCCGAATCTTACTCAGCTATTTTTCCTCTTGGTTTAGCCAATTCGGTTCGATCCGCTACCCGTCCCATAAAGCGGAGTGGCGCCAGTAAGCTCTTCTTCAACGACGGCCCACCGCCCGTTGCTTGAGCTAAAAGAAATGTCGCATCATCTTGTCGGAGGTTGCTGTCACTTAGCTTTGTTATGCGCTCGACCAGCGAAGGAATGACTTCCTCAGCGTCATGTAATCCCAACTCGCGTACTAGCCGCAAGACTCCGGCTGCTCCCAGTTGGCGACCATCTCTGTCTTCCGACTCCGTAACAGCATCGCTGAAGCTGAGCACCATATCGCCTGCTTGGAGTCGTAGGTCACGTTGGCCATAGGCTACTTCATCCACGACTCCCAGCGGTGTGTCTGATAGGATCTTGGAACTACTAGCTCCGCTGTTCAGCTCTGACCATTGGGACGCCTCACTATGAAAGACTATGGGCGAGGGGTGTCCAGCGTTGCAGAGTGAGTAGGTCATCGTGCTCGCAAAAAACGTGCTTACCAAGGCGGTTGCGAAACCTCCTTGTTCATCGAGGTCGGTGAATTGTCGATTCATCGCTCCAACAAAGCGAGTTTGCTTGATGTAGTTTACGTTCCGCCGCATGAGGTCGCGTAATCCAATCGCCGTTCTCGAGACCAACTCGCCATGTCCACTGACATCTGCCAGTAACATACGCGTGATGCGTCCCGACGCACAGCAGGAGAGGTAATAGATGTCACCGCCTGCAACTGCATGACCAAAGGGCTGGCTATTGACCCAAATCTTCAGTCCCGGCGTTTGAAACTTCCGCTGTATGGCCTGATTGCCACCCCAAACTTCCATACACTCCATACGTTCTGGGTCAGATTGATACATTCAAATCCTATTGCAATCGCTGTCTAGAGCTTGGCCAGTGTTATTCATCAGGGTGATCGGTCGCGATAATCGCACAGAATGCGGCAGCTATTGTTGCTCCAAATACAGCCAATCCAAAGGCAAATATGACGGTGTTATCCATGAGATTTCCCGCTCAAGAGGATCGCTCCGAAGCTGAGTATTGAAGGAACCCAAATGCCGACGAATAGGCCCTCTTCTCTACTCCCTGTAAACCACAAGTAGACAGAGAAGAGGAAAGAAGCACCGGCAGCGATAACAAAACCAGTTTTAGAGAGATCAATCTTTTGCACCTTGTAGTCCTCTGAATTGAGTGAGTTTTTAGTCTTCTCATACAAACCGTACCGATTTACCTGATTAAGCGCCGAATGCTGGGGCTTGTTTCACTGCTAATATGTTAGTGCTTTGACAACCCCATCCTCATTCCACGAATTTTCCAGGGCAGTTTGGCAAGTCCTACTGATAAACCTTGTTGCGATTGCGTTGATGGTTTCAGTCCTGTGGGGCGTTAGTCTGTTTCGCCGGGAGGTCAGCATCGTTGACATATTTTGGGGACTTGGGTTCGTTATGCTCGCATGGCTCTCTTTTGGCTTGGGGAGCAACGCCTCGGCAAGGGCCTTGCTGCTCGCTGTGCTCGTTAGCATTTGTGGTGTGCGGCTCTCCAGCTACCTGACCTGGCGAAACTGGGGCAAGCCGAAGGATTATCGCCATGCTGCCATGCGAGAACGCCACGGCAGGCGTTTTCCTTGGGTTAGCCTTTTTGACCGTCTTTGGTCTGCAAAGGAATTTTAATGTGGACCGTTTCATTGCCGGTGCAAGTTGGAATTGTCAGAGCCGATTCATCCCTGCTACCTGCGGCGATCGGGAGGATCTTCTGTGCAGTTGGCATTATTTTCGAGTCTGTTGGCGACTATCAATTGGCTCGTTTCAAAGCCAATCCGGCCAACAGCGGTAGCGTGATGAACCAAGGTCTGTGGCGCTATACACGGCACCCCAATTACTTTGGTGATTTCCTCGTTTGGTTGGGTTTTTATCTTTTGGCTGCCGAGTCGGGCTCTTGGAGGTGGACGATCATTGGACCACTGCTGATGTCGCTATTGCTAATCCGTGTTTCTGGTGTGCGTCTTCTAGAGGATTTACTGCGCAGCCGAGTGGCTGGGTATGCCAAAAATCGGTTCCAAAAGGGCTCACTAGACAATCGCATCACGTTGCTAAAGGAAGACTATCGCGATCTTCACGGCAAGTACGACAAGCTAGTCTCGGTCGAAATGATCGAAGTCGTGGGCGAAAAGTACCTGCCTGGTTATTTTGCAAAGTGTTCCGAGCTACTTCACTCCGATGGCATGATGCTGTTACAAGCGATCACCATCCCCGATCATCGGTACGATGGCTATCNCCGATCGGTTGATTTTATTCAGCGTTATGTTTTCCCCGGCGGATTCTTGCCCAGTATGGGCAAGATTGGAGACTGTCTGCGTCGCGTAACGGACTTCCGCTTTTTCCATGCCGAAGATTTCGGACCCCACTATGCCCGTACGCTGGCGCACTGGCGACACAACTTTTGGGAGAATATTGCCCAAGTACGAGGGCTAGATTTTGACGAGCGCTTCATTCGCATCTGGCATTACTACCTGTGCTATTGCGAAGCCACCTTTCAAGAACGACAAACGGGCGTGTCGCAGATGTTGCTGACAAAACCAGCTTGCCGTAGGCAGCCAGTCTTTGAGCCTACGGCCAACGGTTCTGCAATGTAGCAGCGAATCGGACGCCGAACGCAANCAAGGAGCTGTGAAGTTGTTTACTCGGCGGATTTTTGGATAGCNCCGTGTAATGTTTGCGCAAATCCTTCGAGATGCTGCATGTTGTCGCAGTAGGCAGAGAATTTCAATTGCTGACGAATCTCCTCACTCAGTGCATATCCGCCAACAACGAACGCAACATCTAAGCCGAACTGGTCATAGAGCTCACGGTATCCCGCTAGAAACTCTGCTTCGTCTTCGATGTGGGAACAACTGAGCCAAAACAACTTGGGACGGTACTCGCGAATCGCAACAGAAATTGTGCTAAATGGNAAATTAGCCCCCAGCGAGATGGCATTCCATTTCACGTCGCGCAGAACCAACTCCGCCATCGACGTGCCGAGGCGGTATTGGTCGCCAGCAGCGGCACATCCGATTGCCAGAGGCGCATCAGCAAGAGGCGAGGGGAGTAGCGATCGAAGTTCGTGCAGTACGTGTAAGGAGATCTCGCAGCTGCGACGCTCCTGGTAGACTTCGGCGTTGCCGCAGGCCCAGCGGTCTCCGATCTCGCGAAAGACCGCTGCGAACACCTCGTCACATATGACACTGATGCTGTGCTCGGCTAGATACAGATCGAAAGCGATCTGGCGGCAACCCGGTTCGTCACCTGCCCATAGGGCTGTGGTCAATTGCTCACGTGCACGATCTACAACTCGCGTCGTTTGGCCACTAGTGGGTGGTAGTCCTAACGCCTCGGGATAGATGAGTTGGTACTTGCCATTTCGTAGAAATTCGATCAATCCCGACATGGTGATTCGCCGGTGCCCCCCAGCAGTGTATTGCGTGGAAATGACGCCTTTATCGCACCAGCGTTTCACCGAAGACTCGCTGACGTCGATGGCACGAGCAACCTGCTTCGGGGTGAGTAGATCTCTCATCAATGTGCCTTAGATGAACGTTAGGGATGATTTAATCAGTCAGAAGGGACTGGTTTTCCCCTCCATACTATAGACAGAAATATCTTCAATCACAGTATAAATTCGTAAGTCCCTCTCCTGAAGCAGTTTGCGTCAATTCGGAGAAAAAAGAATGTTTTGAACGTTTTTTGTGTTGCCCGGGGTTGGCCATGCCGTTATAACTGAAATGAACGTTTTGAACGTATTTAATCCCAAGTAGGTTAATCATGACTCTCACTACCAGCCCCATGCAAGATCCAGCCACTACGGCTCCTCAGGTCATCCAGCAAGAAGATTACGATCACCATCGGTCCCGCGTACTGAAGCTGATGCAGGTCGAGATCGATTTCATTCCGAATCATGAATTCGAACTGGAAGACGATGGTCGAGAGGACGTGGTGGCATCAACCTTACGGCAGGGGAACGACTCAAGCCAGGCGGACGTGGATCTACCAGCCCATTTGCGTCGACTGTGTGATTGCGATTTGCTCACTCCGAAACAGGAGCAAATCCTCTTTCGCGAGATGAATCTCCTGAAATATCGAGCCAACATTCTTCGCTCTCGCATCGATCCTGATGATGTCGAACCAAATACGATGGACGCGATCGAGTCGCAATTGGCTCAAGCTCAGAGAATTCGTGACCATTTGATCAAGGCCAACATGCGACTGGTCATCTCAATCGTAAAGAAATTTGTGGCTCCCCAGCAATCGTTTGACGATCTACTCAGTGAGGGTGTGGTCACGTTGATGAAAGCCGTAGAAAAGTTTGACTTTGATCGGGGCTTTCGATTCAGTACTTACGCATACCGTTCGATCTTGCGAGATATATATCGAACGGTGACTCAGGCAGCCAAAGAAGAAGCCAGCTTTGTGAGGGACGCTGAAGAGTGGGCGTTCGAAGATGCCGACACAAGCTCTTCCTCGTCGATGAGCGATCAAGTTTGGAGCAACCTTCGAGAGCTGTTGGCGTCACTGCTAGACCAGCTTGACCGACGTGAGCGATTCATCATCCGCAGTCGCTATGCCCTGGGAGCCCATCGAAAGGTACGCACTTTTCAGTTCTTGGCGGACAAGTTGGGTGTCTCTAAAGAACGCGTCAGGCAGCTTGAAAGCCGAGCCGTCGCAAAACTGCAGGCGTTTGCGGTCGAATCAGAGAAGGATGATCTTTTCACGGCGGCTATGCTTTAGGCCATTCACGACCAGACATTAGACAACATACTGTAACCCAAAAAGAATTCATGAACGAATGCTTCACACAGCAACTGCATCTTCCCGTAGCCGCAGAGGAAGCATTCCAGTGGCACGGTCGTCCAGGGGCACTAGAGCGTTTAATACCGCCATGGGAGCCGGTTCAGATCTCCGAGCGTGGAGAGGGCATCCAGGACGACAGCATTGTCAAACTGCAGCTCAAGCTGGGACCGGCGAAGTTGACGTGGATTGCCAAGCACCACGACTACCAAAAGGGACGATCTTTTCGCGACACACAGACCTCTGGGCCGTTCGCTCATTGGGAGCATCTGCACGAATTTAAGGCAAACGGCGATGGTAACGGCGTTTTGACCGACCATGTCGAATACCGAGCACCTGGCGGGGCTGTAGGCCGCTTGCTTGGCGGCGCATTCATCAAGCGAAAGCTGAAGTCCATGTTCGTCTATCGACACAAAACTACTTTCAACGACTTAGCAGCCCATGCGAAGTACGGCGAGCAAGGAGCTATGAGCGTTGCCGTAACAGGTTCCAGTGGCCTCGTTGGATCGACGCTCGTGCCAATGCTGACCACCGGTGGGCACCGCGTCACAAAACTTATACGAAGTGATGCTAGCGAGTCCGATATTGAGTGGGACCCGCAAGCAGACACGTTCGACGCCAAAGCGTTAGATGGTGTCGACGCAGTGGTTCATCTTGCCGGCGAGAATATCGCTGCCGCTCGCTGGAGCGAGAAAGTGAAAGAGAGGATTCGCTCCAGCCGAGTGCACGGTACACGTGTGCTTTGCGAAGGACTAGCTAAGATGCAGAAGCCGCCCAAGGTGCTTGTCTGCGCCTCGGCCATTGGCTTCTACGGTGATCGCAGTGATGAAATCATGACCGAAGAGTCGGTCGCAGGTGCGGGTTTCTTGGCGGAGCTTGCCCAAGAGTGGGAAGCGGCTACCGCACCGGCTCGCGAGGCAGGCATACGCGTAGTAAATCTTCGCTTTGGAGTGATCCTTAGCCCCCGTGGCGGGGCGCTCGCAAAGATGTTACTACCATTCAAGCTTGGCATGGGTGGCCGCGTGGGTAGCGGTCGTCAGTATTGGAGTTGGATTTCAGTCGACGATGCCGCCGGTACTATTCACCATGCCCTGTTAACGAGCTCTTTGCGAGGTCCGGTGAACGCAGTCGCTCCAAATCCTGTGACCAACATCGAATTCACCAAGGCACTCGGCCAAGTACTCCGTCGTCTCACGATCGTGCCAATGCCCGCTTTTGCCGCTCGCCTTGCGTTTGGTGCAATGGCAGATGAGTTGCTCCTAGCGAGCACCCGCGTTGAGCCAAAGCAGCTTGTTCAGTCAGGCTACGAATTCCGCCAGCCTACTTTGGGAGCAGCTCTGCGCCATTTGTTGGGAAGGTGAACTCAGATTAGCCACTCAGTCCTAAGGGACTCGTTGAAAGGAATTACAAGAGAATTCCGTCTCTCTGCCTGTCTTTGCCGAAGTCGCCAATCCCCCTATCGATCAGATCAATCTGGTCCAACTGAACCTAGGTGCACGATGTCCAGAAAGAGAATGATTTATTTTTGTGTTGTTATGGTTGTCGCTACTCTTGGGTATTTTGGCTGGAAGCTGACATCGCGAAACGCTTACGAATCCGCGGATTACACGGTTCTCGAACTAGAAAGTCCATTCGAACTACGTGAATATCCAGACTTGATGATGGTAACTACGGAAATGCAGTCCGAGTCACAAGGCAAAGACGGCAGTTTCATGAAATTATTTCGTTACATTAGCGGCTCGAACGACAGTCAGCAAAAAGTAGCCATGACGACTCCTGTATTTATGGAACCTGAGAAACTCGACAACAAAGGTCAAATGGGTTTTGTGATCCCAAAAAAAGTATCGGAGAAACATGTTCCTGAGCCGACTAAAGAGAACGTCCATAGTCGCTGGCCAGCTGCATCATACGGNGAACCAAACGCGGTTCATCGCTGGGNACATGCTTCTGACGACGCTGGGTGCTACGAGCTTGATCCAGTACTTGGCAAGCCCGACGTTCTGACACGCGGCTACGTCCGAGAGAATCTCGGACGTGTTCGACTGCCGCATGACGTTTCGCCGGGCTCAAAAGTTTCCCGAGGCGACCAACTTCTTCAATCGAGCGTTTTCTTTTTCGAGTTCTTTCATCCGCTTGGCCTGATCGGTGCGTAATCCCCCATACTCCTTACGCCAGCGGTAGTAGGTCTGCTCGGCAATGCCAAGCTTCTTGCAGACCGCAGGGGTCTTCAGACCCTTCGAAAAATGCACCTCCGCTTCTCGCAGCTTGCTGATGATCTGTTCTGCTGTAAACGTCTTGCGCGGCATAAAATGCCCTCCTGCATTGCATCCAAAACGTCGATTCTCCATCAACGCCCGGACTCGGTGAAGGAGGCTAGGTCACAATCCACCTTCGAACAAAATGATACCAAGCGCGAGTTAAACCAGCGCAAAGAACAGCTCTTGGTCGGCTCCCGCTTCACCGCCCGAGAGTTTTCGAAGCACAATGCCGAAGAGCAGGAGCAAGACAATCGCGGGCAGGCGAAAACGCGAGGCCAGCCATTGTGCTGCTATGCCGAGTGCGAGAATGCCAGCCAAATAGAGGGGATAATCCATTATCGAATAGGACTATTGGCGGGATGTGCGGTAGTTTTGTTGAATGGAATCGCTAGCACACGGTATTCTATGCCAATTCGATCCATTAGAAAAACACCTAAACTACTCCACTTTTTGCGAAACTAAGTTGTCCTTTTGGAGTTTATCTAGTTAAGACAACCAATCACCCAGGCCTATTCGATAGGGGACAAATCATGCAAATCCTTACCAAACCCTTCTACTCGACAGTATACATGATGTTGCTGGCAACGCTGCTGACCGGATCGGTCAGTGCTGGAGACGAAGCCGAAGCAGGGTCAGGGACCAAGGGAGATCGCCCCGGTCGCGAAGAAATGCGCGCTAAAATCCTGAATGAGTTTGATGATGACGGAGACGGCAGACTGAATGAAAACGAGCGAGCCAACGCCCGCGAAGAAATGCAAGGTCGACGTGGCAGAGGAGGCGGCCAGAGAGGGCCCGCAGCGCGAGGTCCCAGAGATCGTGATGGCGAGGGTCGTGGACCCAACGCACGTCGTCGTGGTCCTGGTAATGATGGCCCTCCCGGAGAAGGCCCAAGGCGACGAGGACCTGAGGGACGTAGAGGGTTTCAAGAACGGGGCGGCCCAGAAGGACGATCAGGCAGAGGGCAGCACGTTCCTCCCGATCCAGAACATGTATTCAATCGTTTTGATGAAAACGAAGACGGCCAACTAAGTCGCCAGGAATTCATGAGATTGTCCCACGCAATGCGAGAAATGCGTGAGCGGGGTGGTCCCCCTCGACAAGAGTTTGGCAGGCAGGGACCTCGAGGTGAAAGGGGTCCAGGTAGTGAAAGGGGCCTTCGAGGTGGAGACGATAAGGGCCCCAGAGGCGCAAGGGGGTTCCGAGGAGAGGGCGATGGGGATCGTCGGCCTGAGCATCCACGCCGCCAACGTCCTGACTTCGAGGGCAGCAGTACGGAACTTGAAGCAGACGCAAACACCTAGAAAACTGCATTTTCAGCAATCTGTAATCACCGTAGCCCCGTGCGATGTATGCCCCCAGCTGTCGCACGGGGCTGCTGTCTATCCGTTCCGTTCTTGGGAAGCGGTGCCATCCGATGCAGCTGTGGCTGCCTCAGAACCTTTCCAAGAACCCTTTAGGGAACGCCCTCTGTGACGCATGCGGGCATGACGGGTTGGGCCGGAATGGTAAGGAGGCACATTCCCTCAAGTAAATAGCCCTACCAAGTAAACAGATAGGCTTTAATTCTTACCTGACCGCATTCTGCCTAGATGTGCAGCATGCTTGATTTCCGGTAATGTGCCTTGGACCAGTTGTGCGGACTGTAGGTCCTCTACAGGAACTTTCTGCTCGAGGAAAGTTTGCCGGGAAGTGGGGCTCCATTTATACTGCAGAGAGTGGACTTCTTCCGCCTCAGCCCGACCAAGACTCTTTACCACCCGAGATTATTCATATGCGCATCACATTTTTCCTCCCACTGATGCGCACGATCTCTACAGCTGTGCTGCTGATAGTGACTCCCAGCCTATTGCATGCTCAAGACATTTTAAATTCGGCCGATCCGCATTTTGCGCCAGGCGTGCTGACCACCATTCCGCCCGATTTGAATCGAGAAGACACCGTAAGCGTCCGCGACATGGTTGAAATACGAGCCAATACCAAATTGGAGCGCGAACCCTTTTCAACCACCAAAAGTCGGACGCTTTTCGAGATGGCCAATTCCCTACACTTTCGCCGTGACATTTGGTGTTTGGAGCTTTCATTCAAACCTTTACGAATGACTTACGTGGACATTCCTCAGACCAGTGGCAAGATGCAACGCAAGTTGGTTTGGTATTTGGTCTACAGAATCCGTAATACGGGAGCTGGCTTAGTACCCCAACAGCAGGCAGATGGTACCTTTGCTACACAGGAAGGTTCGCAGGTCGAGTTGCAATTTGTGCCTCAGTTTTTGCTCACCAGCCAGGATCGAGATCGGCAAGGAACACCCGTCCGGAAGGCCTATCTCGATCGTATCCTGCCAGCCGCTATTCCAGTGATCCAGCAGCGCGAGATGCCGCAGGGTACGCTGCTCAATAGTGCACAAATTGCCAAGGTGGTACTCTCCCCCGAAAGTGGTCGAGTTGTGAGTGGTGTGTGGGGAGTCGCCATCTGGGAAGACGTGGATCCTGAAATTGACTTTTTCTCGGTCCGTGTGGGGGGGCTGACCAACGCCTACCAGTGGCAAGATCTGCCCGGGGAATATCGACTGGGCGACCCACCAGGCAAAGGCCGACGGCTATTGCACCGCAAATTACAGCTCAATTTTTGGCGTCCTGGTGACTCCTATGCCGAGGAAGAACGAGAAATCCGCTATGGTCCTGCCCCAGGCAAGGCCGATCTCTATGGCGTGGGCGAGGGCGTTGCCTACCAGTGGATTTACAGGTAGAATCGACGGGCTAAGACTAGCAAGTTTTTACGTCCCCAACCTGCAACCGAAGCGTTTAAGGCGCCCCAGTATTCGCTACCACCTGGCAGCCCTCAGAGAGAATGGGGCAGCCCTCAGAGAGAATGGCAGCAGTACTCGGTTGCTCCCTCCAGCCCCCCGCTCAAGACAATGGCACATAAAAAAGGACAAGGCTCAAGCCGGAATGGTCGCGACTNGAATGCTCAGCGTCGTGGTGTAAAAAANTATGGNGGTGAGAAAGTCAACGCAGGCAATATCCTGATCCGTCAGGTGGGCAACAAGTACCACCCGGGAACAGGAGTTGGCCAGGGCAACGACTACACTCTCTATGCGCTAGTCGATGGCCAGGTGAAATTCGATCGCGAAGGNCGTCGAATTAATGTCACNCCAATTGGTTAGCTATTGCAGTTTGCCAAACTGGATTCATGCAGGGGATGTGCCACAGGTGCATCCCTTTTTTTGGCCCTAGACAAACGGGAAAGTAGAACTTGATTCTGCTTATCAATCGCACCCCATGTTCATCGACCGCGTTACTGTTGATCTACAAGCTGGTAAGGGAGGAGACGGATGCGCGAGCTTTAGGCGTGAAAAATATGTNCCCCGTGGAGGACCCGACGGAGGGGACGGCGGTAATGGCGGGAGNGTCTTAATCGTCGCTGAGACAGGNGTCGACAGNCTGGCTGCACTTGTCCATCAAAAACACTGGCGCGNCAAATCGGGTACCCCTGGAGGAGGCAGCAATCGACATGGAGCCAATGCCAAGGACCTCACGATTCGTGTTCCGCCGGGCACGGTTGTCCTTGATACGGATCATCAATTTGTCCTCAAAGATCTGGCGTTAGCCGATGATACCGTTATCGCCGCTCAAGGGGGTAAGGGCGGAAAGGGAAACGCCCGCTTCAAATCCTCTACCAACCAGGCGCCACGCGAATTTACCCGTGGAAGCGCGGGCGAAAGTCGGCGCGTTACTTTGGAGCTGAAAGTAATCGCCGATGTGGGCCTGTTGGGCAAACCTAATGCCGGTAAAAGCACNCTCTTAAGTCGTGTCTCTCGCGCACGTCCCGAAATTGCCGACTACCCATTTACGACCAAGATTCCCAACTTGGGAATTGTACAAGTCGATCTTGACCGTACTATGGTAATCGCTGACATTCCCGGTCTGATCGAAGGAGCCCATTCCGGGGCCGGACTAGGGCATGAATTCCTCCGTCATGTCGAACGTACTCGCGTTCTGGTCCATTTGGTTGAACCGTTGCCCATGGACGGTTCGGATCCGGTTAAGAATTATCAGGCAATCCGTGAAGAGTTGCAGCTTTACGACATCGATTTGGCCGACAGGCCAGAAGTCATTGCGGTCAGCAAGGCTGAATTACCTGACGCCGAGCAAGTTTGCAAGCAATTGGCCAAAACGACCGGACAAGAAGTTCTCCTTTTTTCTTCGGTGACAGGCCAAGGGTTGAAGGCCTTGATGGACCGAACCCACACTCTGCTATCCTCTGAGCGACAGCCATCATGAGCTCATCTGCAGAGACCGGTATGCTTGCACTCGATGTCGGTAGCAGTCGGGTGAAGATCGGCTGGTATCCGCCAAACGTGGCTTGTCTATCCCCANCGCNGCCTGGCGCATTGCCCATTGTGGCACCGAGTTTACCACTACNGGATCCGGCATTTGCAGTTACGCACCGAGATCGACCACGCGACGAATTGAGCCAAAAAATNCGGCAAGGGATCAACCCCTTCCCCTGGCAGAGGGCCCACTGTTATGTAGCCTCTGTTTACCCTGAGGTCGACAGTATCGTAGAAAATATTTTGGGCGATCAAACGTGCTTTCTGGCTCACACGGATCTTGCGCTNGAAATTCGAGTCGACCAACCGGACAGGGTAGGTATTGACCGTCTCCTAAGTGTGGTTGCAGCAAACCGNCTNCGACNGCCTGGGCAGGAAGCGATTGTGGTCAGCGTTGGCACTGCCATCACAGTGAACTTCATCTCAGCCGATGGCGCTTTTGAAGGCGGAGCCATATTACCTGGCCTGGGCATCTCTGCCGCTTCGTTGAACGCTGGGACTTCGACATTACCACACCTGTCTACGGCATCGATTGAAGCCCCTCCAGAACCCGTCGGCAAATCCACATCGGCAGCCATCCAAGCGGGTCTCTTTTGGGGAGCAATAGGAGCCATTCGGCAAGTGAGTCATAGNCAACGGCAGGTGTCCTCGGGGCAAACCAAAAAAGAAATATCGCGGCAGATGTTCGCTACAGGAGGTGACGCCAGATTGCTGGTCGACCATTTGGGCATCGATGGGTCACCGGCAAAGTATATCCCTCACTTGGTCCTGGCAGGTATTGCGATTACAGCAGAGGAGTTACGGTGACTGCAGCCTATGCGAGCCTGCTTACACCCGGCGGTCGCAGTGCAATTGCTGTGGTTGCAGTGGCAGGAGACCGTGCAGTTGCTACCGTGGATCAATACTTTCGCTCTGCCAATGGGCTGCCCCTCAAGGAACAGCCTGTGGGCCGGATTGTCTATGGCCGCTGGAAACAGGACCAGGGTGAAGAACTGGTCGTTTGTCGTCGTACGGACAAGATCGTCGAAATTCATTGCCATGGTGGCTACCAATCGGCACCCCAGGTCTTGATAGCTCTCCGTGAGAGTGGTTGCACACACGTCGATTGGCCGGAATGGATCCAGCAAAAATTTACCTGTCGGTTGAGCGCGGAGGCGCATATTGCGCTTACCAAAACCACGACCCTACGGACGGCAAAAATATTGTTGGATCAATTCCACGGCAAATTGCGCCAGGCCTGGGATGAAGTCATTGCCGAGCTATCAAGGAACAATCTCCACTTGGCCATGGATGGCCTGCGTGCAATGCTGCAATACGCTGAACTAGGTCTGCACCTGACGAGACCCTGGAGTGTGGTCATTGCCGGGCTGCCCAATGTGGGCAAAAGTAGTCTCATCAATGCTTTGGCCGGTTTTCAACGTGCCATTGTTTTTGATCAACCGGGGACCACCCGTGATGTGGTTACATTCGCCACGGCTGTCTCGGGCTGGCCTCTTGAATTAAGCGATACGGCTGGCATGCGCTGCACGACCGAAGCAATTGAATCTGCAGGAATCGAGCTGGCTAGAGATCGTTTGCAGGTCGCCGATTTAGTCCTGTGGGTTCTCGATGCGACCGAAGTCGCCCGGCAAAAACCGCTCACTCTGGCAAGTGAGCAAGCAAAGCAATTGGGTTTCGAATTGGAGGAAGCACGAACCATAACCGTGGTCAATAAGATCGATTTGGTAGATTGGAAAAAGCAAGGCTTAGGCACTAGTGCGACAACTGGCTTGGGAATCGAGGACTTACTCCAGGATATCGCAACGCGCATCGTACCACTCCCGCCTCCACCAGGTGCTGCCGTGCCTTTTTCGGCGGATCAGGTAGAAACTCTTCAAACGGCCCTGGCAGCTTGTGAAAATACAAATCCAGACAAGGCCCTTCAGGTTTTACAGAAATACTAACCCACAGTAATTCCTTGTGTTCTTGGAAATGCCCTCAGCCTGCAACGCTATCAGGCATTCTTTGCGTAACCCATTTTTTTTCTGCTTACGGCATAATTGTTGCAATGTGCTGATGATTCGTCGCCGATAACGGATGATACAGGAGTGCGCAGATTGGGCGCACTATGTTCGATATTCGTCATTCACCGGTCGCGAGGAGCGGCTAACGCATGGTCATGGACCTCCGCATTGCGGAGAACGGTGCCCATTGTTAGGGGGGAGATTTCGATGCGAGGGGGAATCCATCAAATCATCAGACGGTGCTGCGCGCATAACCTTGTGCACGGAGTTCTCGGTGGTCTAGTCATTCTGACGGTACAACCCGGTAATGCGGAGGAAGGATACGGCGATGACCATTGTCGCACCAAAAATCCTCCCGAGCAGTCGATCGTCGTTTCGACGGATCGCATGCATCCTGGCGAATCAAACATCGCCATGGCAACAGACAAAAACCGTGAATCCTTAGAACCGATTGCCAATGTATTGCAGCATACCCCCGATCTAGCAAAACCGGAACTTGCTGAGCCGATTCCCAATTTGGCAAACCCAATTGCGCCGAAAAAAGGCGCTGACAATACCTCTGAGAAGGCTTCTAAAAAGAACGAGCAGGCCCAATCAGAAGTCATAAGTTTCGAAGGCGTAACTCCAGGCATATCGCATCGACGCGATGTATTTCGGGCATGGGGAGATCCCCGTTCTGAAGAAACAACGGCTAAAACTCTTGAGTATCGATTCGATAAATTCCAAGCCGTCGAAGTAAGTTTTGATGGCGATATCGTGGATGCCATTTTAGTACGACTCGAAAAATCAATCCCGTTGGACGTACTGGTAAGTCGCCTCAATTTAGATGACATTCTCCCAGCTGATCTAACCGTTGATCAGGGGCATGTGTTAGCCCAGGCATTTCCAGAACGTGGCGTGCTCCTACGATTTACCGACAAAATTGAATCCGAGGAACTATCTGAGAATTCTCAGAAGAGTTTGCGAGTCGATGAGATCATCATTCAGCCAATCAAAGCAACGTCTTTCATATTGCGTGCTGAAAACGAAATCAACTTGAATCCCTCGCAAAGTCAAAAAGACCTTAAGGCTGCTCTTCAACTTGACCATACCTCAGCCCATGCTTGCTGGCTGCTGGCAGAAATCGAGATGCGCCGTGGCAAAGCCGTTGCTGCGGAACGCTATGCTGCTGAAGCAACCGAATTGGAACCTGAAAACCTTGCTTTCCGACTCCAGTGGGCCAGGTGCTTGAGACAATTGGCGCTCTACAATAGGGCCGTTGAAGAAACGCGCCGGATACTCGAATCGCCATCACTCGAACCCCTCTTGCACGCTGAAGCACTTTACGAAATGGGAATGTTGGCCAGTCTGAGCTCTAAAAAGGTAGCCCTCAGCGCAATACCCCTGCATCAAAAATCAATTGAAATTGCCACTGAATTAGCTGCCAATCCAAATTCGCAAATCGGGCGGGCAGCCAGTCAACTTTTGGTTGAGGTCCACCTGGCCATGGCAGTCGAAATTGCCCACGGTGCTTTGGATAAAAAAATGGAAGCAGTTCCGCGCTGGATCGAACGTGCTTCAGCTCTGGCCGAAGGAATTATTGCCGAAGAAGAATCGCAATTGCATCTTCGCTTGAAAGTTTCCGTGAGTGCCTTGGCGGCGGCGGCTAGCCTTGATAAACCAATTGATCCACTGCTGTGGATCGAAGAAGCTGAGCAAACCGCCAAGTTGATGCGAAAGTTTACTCGCGACCCAATACTTCGTGATCAGATCAATTGGAAACTGGGCTTGGCATATTTTCAAGCAGCTCAAATCGAACATCGCCGTAGTGCGCCCGAAAGCGCTTTGAGATTGGGAAAACTGGCTGATGCAAAGTTAATCGATCTGGCAAAACAACGTGACGAATTGCCTGATACGGCCTATTTGATGGGAAGACTCTATTTCCAAATGGGTGCCGTTCATGCCGTACATGAAAACGACCACAATCTGGCTTGTGAGTGGTACGATCAAGCGGTCGACCGTTTATTAAACCCAGTGCCTGTCACCACCATGGCAACGCCTCAACAGCACGGCGACGCTCTGGTAAGTATGGGTGTATCGTATTGGGAAACTGGCCATCGTGTGCAAGCAATTGAAGTTACGAAGTCGGGTGTTAAACTTATCGAGCAAGCTGTTAAAAGCGGCCTGCTCACTTCCGAAACACTTGTGATTCCGTACAACAATCTGGCTACCATGTATCGGGCTGAAGGCGAAACCGAACCAGCAACAAAATACACACAGTTGGCCCAAAAAATTTCCAGCACTCAACACTAGCTCGCATATCCGGGCTAGCCCGAATGAAGCTCCCAACGGTAGAATATTCCCTGTTCATTCTTTAGCAGGAAAAAAATATTCTATGACGAGTTTCGAGCCGAGGAAGTACGGTCCAACTTTTGCCCCTCTCCTGGAAACCGATCGGTGCCGACCTCTGGAGGATGGAGCTGGCCCGGAGGAGATGCGCGACCAACTTGCCGCATTGACTATCGCTGAAGCCTTTGCGCATACACAGATTGTAGATCCAAGTATGGCGCGTTGCTGTTTGTCGGGTCTTTGGTTGCTCTACGATTTTCTTGATGAGTCCCATACGATTTCACAAGGGATTGCAACTCCTGCGGGCAGCTTTTGGCACGGTATTATGCATCGCCGTGAAGGCGACTATTCCAATGCCAAATACTGGTTCCGTAAAGTGGGTGAGCATCCCGTTTTATCCCAACTTGACACAGATTGGGATCCGTTCGATTTTGTCGATGCTTGCCAGTCGGCCCTGGGTAGCAACGAACAAGAAGAGACCCACTGCCGACAATTGCAGCAACGCGAATGGGAATTGCTATTTGATGACTGTTATCAACAGGCCACAAATTAACTATTCTCGATTGCCAGGCATGTTGGTGGCCCATTCTGAGGCCCTTGCATCGGCACTCTAAAAGCCGATACTAGAACAGGTTCGAAGCCCGATTCAAGCAGATTCTGGCTCGAATCTGGGTCTGGCTCGAATCTGGGTCTGATTTGGGCCTATGACAGTTGCCAATTATGAATCAATCAATCTCTAAGGTGTATGTTCTGAAGGCAGGACATGCCCCTTTTGCACAATCTCATTTTGTTGGGCCTTACCGCTCCATTAAACACACGAAAGGTTTTCATCATGTCACGCTCTGACGCTGTAACGTTCAAAGGCAATCCGATCACATTGGGAGGTGAAGAGGTGACCGTCGGTCAAGCAGCTCCTGACTTTACATTGCACTTTTTTAAGGATGGCATGCAGACGCTCACCTTGAATGACGTAAAGGGCAAGCCCACACTCTTGAGTGTTGTGCCGTCTCTGGACACACCCGTCTGTGCCGTGCAAACCAAGAAGTTCAATGAGACATTGGGTGGACTTGGTGACAAGATCAATGCCGTTACAGTCAGTCTTGATTTGCCGTTTGCAATGAATCGATTTTGTGGAGCCGAAGGTATTACCAATATTCAATCGGCCAGCGACTACCAGGATCGCAATTTTAGTTCAGGCTGGGGCACACTTATTGAAGAGCTGAAAATAATGACGCGTGCAATATTTGTACTCGACGCCAATGGCAATGTGACCCATGCCGAGTACGTTGGCGAAGTCACCGAAGAACCCGATTACGACGCAGCGTTGGCAGCCTTGAATGCACAACTATAAAAACGAATAGCCTACCCTGGAATCGGTCTCAATGCTCCCATTCTCACGTGTGAGATACTAGTAGAAGAAACGAATGTCTAGAAAATTTCTGGACTTCGTACCCCTTTTTTCTTCCACTCGTGACAACCACGTATTGAAACCTTTTCTAGAATATTCACAGTTCGACCTACAGGAGATACGAAAGCATGAACGCACCACGTAATATGTTGGCGGAAGCGATTGGTACGTTTTTCCTCTGTTTTGCAGGCATTTCTGCAATATTGTCCACGCAAGCACCTATTCATAGTGGAGCCGGGCTCGTCGGTGTTGCCTTGGCCCACGGCTTGGCCTTATCGGTAGGTGTGAATGTCTTTGGAGGTATCAGTGGCGCACATTTCAATCCTGCCGTAACCATTGGGATGTTGGTAACCGGGCGCATTAAACTTGACGGAGCACTGCAATATATTTTAGCACAGCTCGCGGGCGCCTCGGTAGCCGCTTGGGCCTGTCAGTCACTTTTTCCGGTCGAAGCAGTCAACAGTGCCATGCTGGGAATCCCACTCCCGGCAGCTGGAAATATGCCTGGCACAGAAGGGGCCTGGTTGACGGTTGGCGGATTGTGCGTCTGTGAATTTATTCTGAGCTTTCTGCTGATGACCGCCATCTTTGGCACGGCTGTGGACCCCCGCGGTCAAGCGGTAAAAATTGGCGGCTTTGGTATCGGACTCACCGTGGCATTTGATATCTTGGCTTGTGGGCCCATCACGGGTGCTTCGATGAATCCGGCCCGCTCATTTGGACCCGCCTTGATTCACAAGCTCATGGGCGGTGAAGCGGGAGCAGAAGCTTTTCAATTGCACTGGTGTTATTGGGTGGCACCCATTGCGGGTGCGGTTGTAGCCGCATTGATTTATGACAATTTATTGCTTGCTGATAAGGAAGAATAGGTGACATCATGGGTAGATTTCTGGCGATCGTAATTGCACTAGTTGCTATAGCACTATTGATCAATAGTTCTCTCAACAAAAAAGATGATCCTGTTGTTAACGATGGGGCTAACGATGGGGCTACTGTGGCGCCAACCGATGAACAATCATCGACGCCCTCCTCGGACACACCTTCGGCAGACAGTGGGGAAAGCAGTCCAAAATCGGCCGAGGATGATGCACAATCGAAGGAATCCTCAGAACCCGAAACAGTCCTGTTAGGTAGTGGTGATCTGCTCACGGGTATTCCCGGCAAAGGGGATCTTACAGACGAACAAATTGATGCTTGGGTAGCCGATGCCAAGAATCACGTTCCCTTGAAGCCTGAATTACCACTCGGCCTGGCGGCAGGTGCTGCCGGAATCCAAGGACTCGACGAGAACCCACTGACACGAGCCAAAATCGAACTCGGACGTCAACTCTATTTCGATACACGTTTATCCAGTGATAATACGGTGAGCTGTGCCAGCTGCCATGATCCTGCTATGGGCTTCGCCAAGGATACTCAGTTTGGTGTGGGTGTGGACGGCCAGGAGGGTGGGCGTAATTCACCCGTTGCTTACAATCGAATTCTCAGTGGGCCTCAGTTTTGGGATGGCAGGGCTGCTACGCTAGAAGCACAAGCCGTTGGTCCGATTGCCAATCCTATCGAAATGGCAAATACTCACGAGAATGCTGTGAAAACCGTTGCCGGCATCGCAGGCTATAAAAAACAGTTTGAAGCCATCTTCGACGATGGGATCAACATTGACAATATTGGGAGAGCAATCGCCAGCTTTGAGCGCGCGGTCGTTACCAACGCATCTCCCTGGGACCGTTATCAGGAACTGAGTTCATTCGAAAAAACTTTTGCGGACGACATCGAAGTGTTGGAAGAGCTTAAAGAGGATGACGAAGAGCTCTACGATGAATACATGGCCCTCCGAGAAGCCAGTGCGGCTCATCCTATCAGTGAAAGTGCGATACGAGGTGGCAAGCTCTTCTTCGGCGATAAAGCAGGTTGCACAGCTTGCCATGTGGGTGCAAATTTCACGGACGAAAAATACCACAACCTGGGTGTAGGCATGACGTCCGATTCGCCCGAGGATATTGATATGGGCCGTTTTGCCGAAACGAACAATGACAAGGACCGAGGCGCCTTCAAAACACCCACAGTTCGAAATGTATCACTCACAGGTCCCTATATGCACGATGGTTCGCAGAAGACACTGCTGGAAGTGATTGAGTGGTATGCCAAGGGCGGCCATGCCAATGAACACCTTAGTGAAAATATCAAACCGTTGAAATTGAGCGAACAAGAAAAAAAGGATCTGGTTGCCTTCATGGCTGAGGGTTTGTTGGGCGAGTTTCCTAAAGTCGAAACGGGAAGGCTACCACTTTAAACGATGGCTCATTTAGCGACGGCTCAATAAGCGACGGGTGACCCATTTGCGATAGGTGAATAATACCCACAGATTGGCTTTGGCAAAAAGCACTCGGGTGATCAATCCCCACAGACCACTCCGATGTTCGCACTCAATATGTTCGTGGATTTCGGTCCTGTCGGAACTCTGGGATACAAACTGATGGGTATGCTCCCATTTTGCAGCTGGACCTTCAACCTGCACATCGGTAAATCCCTGTTCGCTCACATTGCGATGCACGGCTTTCCATTTGATTGGCAGGGGACCTACCCACAAAGTAAACACCGAAAGTGAGTCTTCACAAAGAGGCTCTATTTTGTGCAGCTGCACAATTACCGGCAGAGGTGTCAGTCTTTGTAGAGCGCTAGTGTCGTAATGAAATTCACGCACTTCCTGCAAGGAGGCGTTGACGGTGAATTGATACTCGTAAACGGCCATGCCAAGGGTCTATTTCTACACAGTTTCTTTATTATCTAACTTTATTCGGTGTCTGTATCGACGACATGCGCTTCGACGACACGACCTTCGACTATTTTTTCCTTGTCGCCATGCACCTCAAACCCAGGCGAGGACACGACCGTTTCTACACGAAAATTCTTCGCCAGCCAGTACTGTAGCAATTTACGCATTGCGGTACGAAAAGGCGGTACCAGCAAGGCAAGTCCCAACACATCGGTAATGACACCTGGAGTAATCAGCAGTACACCTGCTACCAGAATCATAACGCCATCACCGAGAGCCTGAGCGGGCATGATGCCCTGGCTCATTTCGTTACGGATTCGGTGCATTGCCTGCCACCCTTGCCAACGAGCAAGTGACGCTCCAGCCATGCCCGTCAGCAGGACTACCGCCAGCGTCGTTGGGAATCCAAAAACTCCACTGAGCCGAAAAAGAAGCCACAGCTCTACCAGCGGAACAAGAGTGAACAGTAGGAACAGGGTTAGCAGCATGTTCTCTAGGGTACCAAATCGAGACTGTGTGCACACCCTGTGGGGAGAATCACATACATTGCGGGTACCACCTTCTCTATTCTCTGCCACAGAAGATGAATATCTTGGTACCTGTTAATCAATCTACTGAGGGAGCACTATCGGATTGCATGCGCTCAGCGACGTCTCGTGTAATATCGACAGCTTCGTTATAGACGAGGACAACCGCATCATTTTTAGTTACCACCATAGATAAGTTTTGTTCATGGGCAACCTGACGAGCGGCATATTGTGCCTGGTTGCGAAACTGAAGCAACAATTGTGCTCGATGCTGCTCCAGACTACTTTTTGCTTGTTGAGCTACTTGTCGAAGCTGTTGATTTGCCTGCTGTTTTAGTTGCAACAACTGTTGCGTCTGCTCTGGGGCAGGTTGCTCACCCAGCTTTGCTTGGGTTGTACGCAACTGGTTTTCGTAGGATGACTTGGTAGCTGCCAACTGCTGGTTTAATTGTGTTTCATGTTCTTTGACAGCAGCCAGTATTTTAGCATCACTTCCCAGCTGCACTGCAACTTGATCCAGGTCCACGACGGCAACCGATCCGGTTTGTTCGGCGGCTTGATTGCATCCCACGGTAAGGAATAGAGTAGCTACCAACAACATGAAAACGGGCGCTCGATAAGCAGTACGCATGATTTACCTCTGTGCTTGGATGGAGTCCTTCTCGGGAGGGTAATAATTACTGAAATTCAGCTCGGAGGTCGAGGCCAGCGGGGAAGACTGCCAGCATCGAGAGCACCAGTCTTCTTTCCACTACGGACAGGCGTGTGCACTAATGCTCTGCTGCATCTTCAATGCTAAACTTTGCTGGCATTCCACGATACATAATCCACGTATAGCCTAGGGCAATGCACATCCCCATAAAACCAAGAAGTGTAAACCAGACATCGCCTGGTGTGACTTGTTCGGAGTGACCGTCTGCTGTCCGGAACAAACCGTAAATGAGTCAGCGCTGCCTACCGAGTTCGGTGGTCATCCAGCCGGACGTATTGGCAATAAACGCAAACGGCAAGGTAAGCATCAGTATCCACAGTAGTCCGCGCGAATGCCACAGTTTGCCACGCACAAGTTGCACGAAACACAAGCCCATCACCAGGATAAAAAATTTCCCAGGCCAGCCATGATGTGGTACGAGTAATACAGCAGAGGAACGTTGTCAGGCCATTGGTCGCGCGGGAATTCACTTAAGCCTTTCACTTCTTTTACCCAGCTGCCATGAGTCAAAAACGAAAGGACTCCAGGAATCTCTATTGGGTTGTGGAGTATGAGTTCGTCCATGTGGGTTGGCCTAAAAGCACCAGACCCGCACGATCTGTGGAATGAAAATTCCCTTCCATGGCAGCAAAAGTTACCGGTTGGTGCTGGTAAACTAACTTGGCCTGAATGTTTCCCGTCGGGACTGCTGTAGTGATGCAAGCAACAATTCCTACAACAACGGCAACGGATACAAAACGCTAAGCCACGCCCACCGATTGACGACGGATTAAATAGAATGACCCGATCGAAGCCATGACTAGAGTTCCTGTAATTGTCGCCCCCACCATCGTATGGGCATACTCGGTGATGGCCCAGGGGTTGGTTAGCAGTGTAGACAAGCTATCTAGTTGGAACACACCGTCATTGTCCAGGCGATACCCTACTGGATGCTGCATCCAGACTGGAATCCATAGTTTCATTCCCCGGACGAGTGAGATCTCTATCAGATAGTGAATGAGAGTCAAATTCAAGGGCCTGAACCAAGAGAATGGAATCACCAAATACAACAAAATGACGAAAGTTTATTTTTTCGCTCGAAGTTGCCTTTTATTCGAAAGTACCCAACGTACCGTGTGTGGCTGGCGTGCTTCATTGAGCTCGGACATGTTATGATATTCGCGAATGGGGATGATCTGGCCGTCAGCTTCGAGGAGGAGTTCGGGTACGTCGAGACGCCAGGGTATAAAAGTTACGTGGCCGGGTTGATCCAGAGTGCGGAAGCGGGTTTGCAGCAAGCTGTCTGGAGCGAAGTGGTAGTTTTCGAGCGGCTGGTGAAATTGCTCATCCTGGCCAGGGCAGGCGCTGCATAGCCAGAGACTGGCCACGTCGAATAGCTGCAACCAGAGCAAGGCTTCAGCCGCCAATTGAAGAGTTGGGAGTGTGGGATGCACCCCCTGCCAATCGGCAAACCACTTGTCGCGAAGTGCGGCCATATCCTGTTGCCAATCCCTGGCCAGTGCCGACTTGAATTCTTTTTCACTTGCCTCGAGTAAAGCAATAAAGTGACCAGCAACGGTCAAGCCTGCCAAGGGCCCCTCAGCAGCTGCGGTTTTGATCGAAGAGGTCCAAATTGGCAATACATCCTCGAGACGCATCTCGCGAAATGAGGGAGGTCGGTGGTGCTTTGTGTCCAGGTGGGGAGCCGCATCCCAAGGAACCCATCCATCATCATGATGCACGATCGCTGCAAGCAACTCTGCTCGTAATGCCACGAGATCGTACCTTGCGACCGATTGGCCGAACTCGCTGAGACAGCGATCCGCCATCATTGCACTGACACGAGCATGTTCTTTTTGAGAAATCAGTAACCAATGTGGTTTTTTACCAGGGAAGTGGATTTCTCGGCGGATCATTCTTCTATCCAGCACATAAAAAAACAAGCGGCACCTTGTGGACACCGGCTGATATTTCTTTATACCAGGTCATCTACCTTCGTGCGCTCAACATCTATTTCTTGTAGCCTGACTGCCTACGTCTGCCACAGTCTGCGCTTCTGCATCGACGAATCTAGCCCGGATATTTCATCCGTTCCTACTCCGGCATCCGCAGTGTTTCTTACAAAGGGGCCTTGCCTGGCTGCGTTATGCTACGACTTCGGGCACCGCGGCGTAGCCGTGGTCGCCTCGACGTGTCAAAAACACGCCTCCGGTTGCAAGCCTCACATGCCTTGCCAGGAAATGACTTAGGACACCTCATGACGAAACATATGAAATATCCGGGCTAGAGGATTCGCCTGCTTGCCTCGATATCACCAATGCCGCAACGGATAGCTGCCGAACACACTAAACGCTCGCGTAGAAGCTGGCGAACTTTTCAATCGATTCGCACTTGATCTTGGATGCATTACCAGCCTGACCGAAGGCGACCATGCGAGCAATGCAGACTTCTTTCATCTTGGCACGAGCCGGTTTCAGGTAGTCGCGAGGATCAAACTTTTCAGGTGTTTCGGCAAAAACTTTGCGAATCGCACCCGTAATAGCCAGGCGGTTATCTGTATCCACGTTGATCTTGCGAACACCACTCTTGATACCTCGCTGAATTTCTTCAACCGGAACACCCCAAGTCTGCTTGAGACTACCACCGTATTGGTTGATGATGTCCTGCAATTCTTGTGGAACACTGCTGCTACCATGCATTACCAGATGGCAGTTGGGAAGCCGACGATGAATTTCTTCGATACGGTCCATAGCCAGCACTTCACCAGTAGGTTGGCTGGTAAATTTGTAAGCACCATGGCTTGTACCAATCGCTACAGCCAAAGCATCCACACCGGTCTCGGCAACGAAGCGCTCAGCCTCTTCCGGATCGGTCAACAACTGATCATGCGAAAGCTGACCTACTGCACCATGCCCATCTTCTTGTTCACCTTCCCCCGATTCAAGCGATCCGAGACAGCCCAACTCACCCTCTACCGAAACACCCTGTGCATGGGCCTTCTCGGTAACTTCCTTGGTCACACCAACATTGTACTCGTAGCTGGCTGGCGTTTTACCATCGGCCTCAAGTGAGCCGTCCATCATGACGCTCGTAAATCCATTGTCGATTGCGCTTTGACACGTATCGGGGCTGTTGCCATGATCTTGATGCATGACTATAGGAATCTGTGGATAGAGTTCTGCTGCAGCAAGCATTAAATGTCGTAGATAGTTGTCCTGCGAATAAGAGCGAGCGCCGCGACTCGCCTGCACAATCACAGGGGACTCTGTTTCTTCGGCTGCTTCCATAATTGCTTGGATCTGCTCCATATTGTTCACATTGAAAGCAGCCAGGCCGTAGTCATTTTCTGCAGCGTGGTCCAACAAAATTCGCATAGGTACTAATGGCATGTTCTGTGCTCCTCGAGTTTACAACTCTTCACAAACGAAGGGGGCCGCTTCTCTAGACCGGAATAGTCGGATGATTTTGAATCCTTCAGTATAGCAACCTTGGAAGCTTGCAGGTAGAGATCCTCCAGACTACGAAACCTTGTTACACACCGAAAAAAGACGTCCATCGAGGCTAACGATCCAGAGTCGCCAGAATTTCACTGCCCGGGACTTGCAGCATGCGTATGAGTACAAGTTTGTGTTCTAGGGGACCACGTAAATCCTGGGCATGAAAGATGTGTCCCAAGCTTCCTGAAACGTCTGGCAGACAGCTCACCAGAAGCATTTCACCCGCTGCAAGTTCAGAGCGAATTGTCAACTTGTCGAAAGATTCCTTTTCACGCGACTGCGTCATGAGAAAAATCCCTTGATCACCGCCAGCATAGCGATTTTTAAGTTCTCCATGCTGTAGTTCCGGTATGAGCTGCAGAACAACTCGCTGACCTGAGATTGCTTGTGCCAACAAAGAGTAGGTGGGTTCCGCCTGATGATAACTGCGACCGTGAATGCCGCTGTCTTCGTTCATAAAAACATGCACACTTTGGCGCAACTCGGCAGACTGAATAGTTGCAGACTCTTGGCGACTTAGCTGAACAACACGCCGAGTCACTTTGGGATTGGCATTGACCCCCGTGATGACCCTTTCTGGCGTTGTTTCGGGTTGCACACTTTGAAGATTTAAATGGGCGGCCAATCCATCAGGCAAAGCACCTCCCACCACACCAGCACGAAAACCATTCCGCACTAATTCATGACGTGCCTCGACTGGCAAACGCAACTCATCAATTGCCTGCCAGATCTCCTCTGCCAGTTCCTGATTGTTCGCCGGCAAACGAACTTGAAATATTTCGAGCGTAACGCTGTCAGGCGATGTTTCTACGGGTTTCAGAAAAGAGTGGGGATCCGAAGCTGCTGGCAACAAAAAAAGTGAGCTGCATCCTGCTAAGGATAATAGAATATGCGAGACCACCAGATGTTTCATTGAAATTGAAATGGTAGTCACTTTTGGCATTTTGTATTTTCGCAGTACCATTCTTCACTTGCATCGAAGACCATTTGTACGGCCCCCGTATACGTCAAGCGATTTTTCGAAGCCGGAAAGTAGTTCGATCAATAAAAGGTGTCAATGTGATTGAGCAAATGCTAGCAATTACAGCAACTCCAATTTGGGAGTAGGCCACCGGGACCCGATGACGCTACCGTACTCAGCTGCCAATTCCTGAAAACTGTACAACAAAAAGTCGTAGAGATGCTCAGAAGGACCCAAGGCCAACCATTTTTGGGCCAGGCGATCCATTTGGGCATCGTAATCACTCTGAGAAGGTCCATGGGCATAGCAACGTCCCTCATGACGACGTAAATCACCATTAAACATTGGACTGATGTGCCAGAGTTCATGAAGGACCGTCGACAGTTTCTCTTCCACCGATGTATTCATGAATCGTGGTAAGTAGAAACTGAGAATATAAAGATACTCTCGTCCTGCCAGATTCCACACGCGGTCAACAGCATAGCGTTTGCCGTGAAGATTTTTTTGAGTGGCACCGTTCTCAAAACGCAAAGGTGTGAGCGAAGCGTAGAGGCCATGAGAGACATCTTTTCGTGCTTGGCAAAGATTGAACGCTACGCGATCCAGCTCAATGTGTTGCAACTCGCCAAGACGGCTGACCATGTCAGCACACAAGCGCTCCATAGCAGCCGTAAAGTTAAACCCAGCAGCGTCAGATTCATGCCATTCCATCCGACAGCCCACGGCATAACACTATTTTTTTTCTTCACCAGCATCCGTGTCGCCAGCGCCATCGTCAGCAGCACCCGTTTCGCCAACACCCGCGTCATCAGCAGGTGCTTTTTCGGCGGAGACTTGCTCACCGCTCTCATCCTGGGTGCCCTCTTCTTCGGCTGCCGTTTCTTCGTCTTCGGTTTCTGCCGTTGAATCCTCAAAGGACGGTTTCTGACTTTCCTCAATCTTACGATCACGAACGCCAACAAATTCCAAAATTGCTTGTGTGCCCGAATCACCTAAACGCGGCTGAGCTAAACGGACAATACGCGTATAGCCCCCTGGACGGTCTACAAAACGAGGTGCGATTTCGTCAAACAAGATTCCTACAGCCTGCTTATCACCTATCAGTTTCAGGCAACGCCGGCGAGCCGCAACAGAAGGGGCCATCGCCTGGTTCCATGCGTTCCAGGAATCACTGGTGCGCCATGACTTCCACTCCTGGCTGCCACGTTCAGCAGATGTTGCATGTTCGGCGGCAGCTTCTTCAGCGGCCAGTGAACGACGGGCAATAGTAATGCATTTTTCCACGAGTGGGCGTACTTCTTTCGCCTTACTGATCGTGGTTACTATGCGACCTTTGACCTTAGGCTGGTTGTCGTCAAACTCTGCATCGCGCTCGGTCAGCATCAAAGCACTGGCCAAATTGCGCAACATTGCTCGTTGGTGACTTGGATTCCGGCCTAATGTGCGTCCTTTTCTGCGGTGTCTCATAATCGTGTCTCAAGCAAGAGGGGCTCCTCCGACAAACATTCTGTCCATCGACGAGGACTTCGTCAGTACTGTCTATTATTTTACAAATCTCATCTCTGTTCAAACGCTGGCAGTCGGACTTGGCACACGCATACCAAGGTGCAAACCCAACTCCCGCAATTTCATCTGAACTTCTGCCAAAGTAGTTTCACCGAAGTTTCGTACTTCGAGAAGTTGATCTTCGGTGCAAGTCACCAAATCACGTACCTGGATGATATTCTCGGTCTCCAAGCAGTTGCCTGCTCGTACCGACAGATTCAGTTCAGAAATACTCATATTCAACTTGGCTTCCAACGCGCTGTCAGCGCCACTCATGGAGCTGCCACGGGAAGCTGAGTGCACCTGAGGTCCCAGTTCTGTGTACTGAACGAAGGGCGTGAGGTGCTTACGCAATATCTTTGCCGACTCGACCAGGGCCATTTCCGGGTTTATAGATCCATCCGTTTGAATCTCCAGTGTAAGCTTATCGTAGTTGGTTTTCTGACCAACTCGTGTTTCGTCGATCGTGTAACGCACGCGTGTCACCGGACTGAAGACGGCATCAATGGGAATAATTCCTACTTCTTGAATATTCGCACCGTGCTCGGTTGCCGGCACATACCCACGCCCATTTTCAACTACCATTTCAATGATGAAGGGGACATCTTCGGTCAATGTTGCAATGACAAGGTCCTTATTAATGACCTCGACCGATTCATCCGTTTCGATATCAGCAGCCAAAACGACACCTGCCGTGTTGCGTTCTACACGCAATACTTTGGTCGAATCGCCATGGTTCTTAACGACGAGGGACTTGATGTTCAAGACAATATCCGTCACATCTTCGAGCACACCCTGTATTGTGGTGAACTCATGGAGAGCATTATGCACCTTGATCTGCGTGACAGCACTGCCTTCCAAGCTAGAAAGCAAAATACGGCGCAGGCCATTGCCAATGGTCGTACCAAAACCACGCTCAAATGGCTCGGCCACAAACTTGCCGTAACTATCCGTCAATGTCGATGTGTCACAAGTCACCTTACTTGGTAGCTCAAGTCCACGCCATCTTACATGCATTGTTTACCTCCACTCTCTTATAGTGGTTTAATATTTTAGTGGTTTAATATTTTAGTGGTTCAATATTAAAGGTTGTTTCGCAGGGGCCCTATTACAGGGGGCCGTGTCCTTGTGACTTCATAGTTGTGCGACAGCTCAAAGCAGACACCACCCCGGCTTTAACTACACTTGCAATTCTTTAAAAAGGCTCAACCGTTTCATGTCTTGCAATTTTTTGGGCGAAGCTAAGTCCCCAGGCCCTCTACTGCCTAAGGCATCAACTTCGATGATATAAACTTCGGGGCATAAAACGTTTCAACATAGCCCAACTTGCTAGCCAACCCCTCCCCTGCCAGCGCAATTTAGCGCGATAGCAATTCGATCACCATACCAACATCCACGGGCAAGGTAATGTCTTCCGCTGTAGGCATGCGACTAACGATGATTTCCTGCTGACCATTGTCGACGGTCAGCCAATCTGCAGCCTGTCCATCCGCCATCTCAATATTACCACGGTACACATCCGATAGATTGGCGCGACGCTTGACATGAATCACGTCGCCTACACGCACTTGATACGAGGCAACATCGGTACGCCTACCGTTCACCAAAAAATGACCATGCGCCACACCCTGCCGCGCTTGGGAGCGCGTTTTGGCAAAACCGGCCAACCGCACAACGCTATCGAGTCGTTTTTCGCATAGCAACAGGAGGTTTTCACCCGAATTCCCTGCCGTGTGCTTGGCTTTCTGGAATAACTTGCGCAACTGGCGCTCTCCAAGCCCGTAGTAGTATTTGATTTTTTGCTTCTCACGCATCGCTTCACCATATGTGGAAAGCTTGCGTGGTCGCACTGCCATACCTGGCGGATTGGGCTTGCGCTCCATGGCACGCGAGGCGCCGGCGTTTTCAAATATTACAGCACCCAATCGACGATTAATGCGTGCTCTTGGACCAGTATAGTGAGCCATAGTTTTTCTATTGTTTTGAAATGCTTAAGTGAAAAATCCAATCACAAACCTTGAACTACAAGTCGATCTATCAATTGAACAGACGCTGCTATACGCGACGCTTCTTGCGAGGCCGACAACCGTTATGCGGAAGGGGCGTGACATCCTCAATAGACTTGACCTTGAGCCCCGCTGCTTCTAGTGCGGTGATCGCACTTTCACGACCACTGCCGGGTCCCTTGACCTGAACTTGGACATCCTTAACACCAAACTTCCGCGCTTTCTCTGCTGCCTGCTGTGCTGCACTCTGACCAGCAAAAGGTGTGCTCTTGCGACTGCCTTTAAAACCACTTGTACCAGCACTTGCCCAGCACAAAGTGTCCCCCTTGGTGTCTGTGATCGTCACCTGGGTGTTATTAAAAGTTGCAGATATGTGCGCTATGGCAACCGTAACATTACGGCGTACCGTCTTCTTTTTTGATTTGGACTTTTTGTTATCCTTAGCCACTAGGGACTCCGCATTCTGTAATGATAATTTGAATTGGTAGTATCAGGGTTGGGCTGCAAGCGAAAAATTCGCCACGCAAAAAATTGAAGTGTGCCGCCTTGGATTCCCTCTTATCATGGATCCCCTTATCTAAGATCCTTCACACCCTTCTTGCCGGCAACCGTCTTTTTCGGTCCCTTGCGGGTGCGAGCATTGGTTTTGGTGCGTTGACCACGAACGGGCAAACCACGACGATGGCGCAACCCTCTATAACAGGCAATGTCACGTAGACGCGATATGTTTTGACTTGTCTGTCGACGCAATTGCCCTTCTACGACATAATCTTTGTCAAGCAGAGCAGCCAACCGTGCAACCTCATCTTCGCCCAACTCGCGAGCACGAACCTGCGGATCAATGCCAGCTTTATGGCAAAGTTCACGGGCCGTTTGTGGGCCAACGCCATAAAGATACGTTAGCGAGATTGCCGTTGGGCGGTCGGTCGGTATATCGACACCTAACAAACGTGGCATTCGGTATTACTCCAAAACAATAGTCGTTGGAAAACTTCTAAAACACTTGAGCTTCATGATCCTGAGCCGCTACCCTCTGGCCGCCAGCACCAGCAGCATGTTGCCAGCAACAAGTTATGCTTGCGTCTCTAAAACTGGAAACTCTAACCCAATTACAATTTAATATTTAACCCTGACGCTGCTTATGGCGAGGGTTGCTGCATACGACGTATACAACACCACGGCGGCGCACCACCTGGCATTTGTCACAAATTCTTTTTACGCTGGCTCGAACCTTCATCTGAACTCTCCCATTTAGGCCTCACCCACATGGGGACCATGACCTCAGGCGAAACGTAGCAATATAACCGCTCGGAGGCCTTCATTTCAAGGGCTCAACCGACTCTTCTGCCCTTGCTTTCTTGGCATCCGTAGTCTTTGGGGGTCTTTTGGGGGTCTTGCGGGGTTGGTTCGTACGTTTCGGGTAAAATGGAGCCGTTGGATCCCAAACCACTGGGGAACCCAAAATGGCTTGTCCCAGATAATTTCCACCCATTTCGTCCGTGCAGGGCTCAGAGAACGTACAATCAGAGGCTGTTATGGGGCGTCTGGAGCAGCCCAGGGAAGGAACACCTGCAGCAGCAGAGAAGAAAATCTGAGGACTCTCCGGCACAATCCCTCATAGAGCCATTTCTGCAGCTTCTGCAGGCGTCGGAGCTGAGGTCAGGGCCATTGGTCCATCATCGGTGATCGCTACCGTATGCTCGAAATGGGCACTGGCCAGTCCATCTGCGGTAACCTGAGTCCATTGGTCCTGCAGCATTTTTACATTCTTCGTACCCATATTAACCATGGGCTCAATCGCAATTACCAGGCCTGGGCGGATGGCAAAGTCATTACTTCCACTTAATGACCTGCTTCGAAAATTCGGGACCTGAGGATCCTCGTGCATCTCACGACCTATGCCGTGCCCAACAAAGCACTCCACTGTAGAAAATTTATGATCTGCTACATACTGAGCCATCTGCTCAGCAACTAAGCTCCAATGGCTTTTATGCGCCAGTAGTTCTATTGCAAGATTCAGGACCCCTTGGGTCACATCCAGTAATTTTTGGATTTCTGGTTCGACTTTTCCGATTGGATGCGTGAGCGCCGCATCTCCGCACCAACCATTCAAACGACAGCCCGTGTCAATACTAACGATGTCCCCTTCTTCTAGAGGCCGCTTGTCGGGAATACCATGCACAACCGCCTCGTTGACTGACATACAAGTCACTGCTGGAAAAGATGGCTTATTGCGCACCGAATTCGGATAGTTTTTAAATAGTGGCTCGGCACCCAGGCGAATAAAATGCGATTCAACTTCAGCATCTATCTCGGCGGTATTCCTGCCAGGTTGCATCATCTCAGCGGCAATTTGGTGTGCTTTCCAAACGGCCAATCCTGATTGGCGCATCAACCCTATCTCTCGCTTAGATTTTAATTCGATACGATGGTTTCTATCGCGTTTCATATTGTTTTTTGCTTAAGTATTTTTTCGCCAAGTGCTCTGATAATTTTAATTTTGAAAGCAAGATACTTTGAAATCTTTTGAGAACTGCTAGGGATGTCACGCATCCCCAGTTGAAAATATCAATACTGTCACACTGCCCAAGCTATCGATCTTTCGTGCATTCTATACTATCTACAATTCTCTGGAGTCGATCAAATACTTCATCAGCAGTCCCGATACCATCAATTACTTTGTGTAAATCGAATTGCTCATAATAATCGATTAAAGGGTACGTCAACTTGGCATACTGCTTTAGTCGCAAGCGGATAATCTCATGATCGTCGTCTTGACGACCACGGTCTGCCAACCGTTCCAGCAATACATCTTCCGAAACTCGGATCTCTATAACAACATTCAGGGGGCGATTCCGTTCGGCCAACCAGGCATCAAGATTGACAGCCTGTGCGATCGTTCTTGGAAAACCATCTAATATGCATCCGCCCTGGCAATCCGATTCACTCATGCGATCAAGCACTATTTTTTCGACCAGCTGATCGGGCACCAGGTGCCCAGACTCCATGTACTGGACTGCTTGCTTGCCCACCTCTGTCTGCTGCTTGCAGACGGCGCGAAGCATATCACCCGTGGAAAGTATGGGTATCTGCAGATAGTCCGAGAGCCGCAAAGATTGCGTCCCCTTACCTGCACCGGGCGGCCCTATAAAAACTATCTGCATGTCCCTCTACGCCTTTGCAGAATCACCCCAGAATAGCTCTTAGATTCCTGGACCGCCTGAGCTACTCGATGGTTTCTCCAGTAACCCAGAATAATTACGCATGACAAGATGACTATCTATTTTTTGCACCAGATCGAATGCAACACTTACCGCGATAAGTAGGCCCGTTCCTCCGTAAAAGCTTGCCACCATAGGTGACACACCAATTGAACCTGAAATGATCGTGGGAATGATCGCAACCAATGCCAAGAATCCCGCTCCAACATAGGTAATACGAAACATAACCTTTTCCAGATAATCAGCCGTCCGTTTGCCCGGTCGATATCCTGGAATAAATGATCCGTAGTTTTTAAGATTGTCCGAAACATCCTTTGGATTGAACGTAATCGCTGTCCAAAAAAAGCAAAAGAAGTAAATCATACCAACGTAAGATAGAACGTAGGTGAACGAATTCATTTCAAATGCACTACTGGCCCAATTAAAAAACGAATCCCAGAAGCCGCCGCTTTCCCAATCCACCTTGGAGAGTTGGGCGAAAAAAATCGCCGGCAACATGAGAAGACTGCTGGCAAAGATAATCGGCATGACACCCGCTTGATTAACTTTAAGTGGCAAATACTGACGTGTGCCGCCGTACACCTTTCGACCGCGCACATGCTTCGCACTTTGCATGGGAATCCGGCGTTGCCCTAGGGTAATGTAGACCACTCCCACAACGACTGCGACAAACATGGCTGCCAGGAGCAACAATTTTTCTATTCCTAACTTACCACCAGGCGCACCACCCAGTGCTAGCGTGGCATCTTTCAACAAACTATATCCCGCACCGGGCATGGCGGCCAAAATGCCAGCCATAATCAATAAACTAATTCCATTGCCAATGCCGTATTCATCTATCTGCTCACCAATCCACATCAAAAACACGGTTCCAGCCGTCATGGTCATAATCGCGACAAACCACCATCCCCACCCCAGCGCACCAGTAGCCGGATCCAGATAGGCTCCATCAATAAATCCGGATGGGACAACATAGCTTTTGACATAGATCCAACTTTGGACCAGGCAGATTGCCAGCGTTGCGTAGCGAGTGTATTCGTTTATTTTTTTCCGTCCTGCCTCGCCTTCCTTCTGCAAAGCCTCGAGTGGTGGATAAACGCTGCCCAGGAGCTGAAATATAATAGATGCCGAGATATAGGGCATGATACCCAGGCCGAAAATGGTGACCTGGTTCAATTGGCTGGCACTAAAAACGGCCACTGCTTGCAAGACATCGGCCATGCCACCCGTTTGACCAGCAGCAGCTTGCACCTTCTCGGGGTTAACAATCGGCAGGGGGATTTGAAAACCCAACCTGTAAATAGCCAAGAGCCCAAGTGTCAGCAATATCTTTTGCCGCAATTCAGGAATTTGCCAGACAACGCGTATTTTTTCCCACATGGCCCTTACTCTGGGATTATTACTTTAGGATTGCAAATTAAGAACTGAATAAAGCAACTTCTTTAATTCATCTCGCAATTCCCGTTTTGCAACTGTGCCTCTTTGCAACTGTGAATGTGCGGCTGGCCTTTTTCGTATCCATCCGCATGGCAAAACAAGCCAGGATATCGTACTTCGCCTGCACACAATGCTTTGGATATCCTGCGAATTCGAAATACCGGGACTTAAAAATACTGTGTGGAGGTTTGGATAACGTGCCTACTACCCTATCCTTTGTCTCGCTTTTTTTGCGTTACCGTCGTCTTGCCGGGCAATATAACGGCTTCACCACCCGCCTTCTCAATTTTTTCAATTGCAGTCTTGCTAAAACGGTGAGCAGAGACTTTCAGCTTTTTGCTAAACTCACCATCACCAAGAACTTTTAGCAAATCAAAATGACCCTTCGCTAAATTCTTGGCGGCGAGAGCAGAAAGTGTTACTTCTTCACCCGCTTCAAAGACCGCATCAATTTGCCCCACATTGACTACGGCTACTGTTTTACCCCAACGGTTATTAAAACCACGTTTGGGAATACGCCGTACCATGGGCATCGTACCACCCTGGAACGTAGGATGGCTAGACGAACCCGCCCGAGATCCCTGGCCTTTATGGCCACGGCCCGCCGTTTTCCCATGCCCAGACCCTGAGCCTCGACCAATACGTTTACGTTTTTTATTGCGGGTAATCCCGCGGTGGACATCATTAAGGATCATGAAAGCGTCACTCCGCGGAGTCGTTCTACGTCGAATTTAGGCCGCAACTGCTCTAGTGCGGCGAAAGTAGCTTTTACTAAGCTAATCGGATTATTCGAGCCGAAGCTCTTGGTCAAAATATCGGTGATCCCAGCAGCCTCACATACGGCACGCACTGCGGCTCCGGCAATAATCCCTGTACCAGGCGCGGCGGGCACGAGCACAACCTCGGCTGCGCTAAAGTGGCCAATAACTTGATGGGGAATGCTGGTTTCTTCAATCGGCACCGTGGTCATGCTATGCGTGCCTTCTTTAACTGCCTTTTCAACACTGGGCGGAACCTCATTCGCCTTACCATAGCCCCAACCCACTTTGCCCTTGCCATCACCAACGACAACCAAGGCAGCAAAGCTAAATCGCCGTCCACCTTTGACTACAGCAGCACAGCGTTTGATCTTCACGACTTTTTCAACGAACTCACCGCTGCGCTTTTCATCGGACTTATCGTTGCGTCGTTTGTTTCGAGAACCGGTAGACACGTTTGATCTGCCTTGCTTAATAAAACTAGTGGGATACTAAATGTTAAAACTTGAGTCCTGCTTCTCTCGCTGCACTAGCAAGTGCCGCCACACGACCATGATATTTACTGCCACCTCGGTCAAAACACACTTCGCTAACCCCGACCTTAACGGCACGCTCAGCAATCGTCTTGCCGACCATTTCAGCAGCTCCTGCATTGCCGCCGTATTTGATTTTTTTGGTCAAATCCTTATCACCCGTCGACGCACTAGCAAGTGTCTTGCCAGCAATGTCGTCAATCAGCTGTGCCTCAATATTGCGGTGACTGCGCGTCACGCAAAGACGCGGACGTTCGGCCGTACCACGCAAACGCTTTCGCACGCGGAAAGTACGCCTACGACGTTGATTTCCAATTGATTTATTATGGTCCATGATTTACTTCTCTTTCGCCATAGTTCCCCACCCAACAGGAAGGGCCCATATCCGACTCATATTCAATAACACTACGGTTTCAAAAACACTACTAGAGAACGCACCGTTGATTACTTTGCTGTTGATTACTTTGCTGCCTTACCCGCTTTGCGGCGGATCTGCTCGCCTTCGTAGTGTATTCCCTTGCCTTTGTACGGTTCCGGCTTACGCTCCGCCCGAACCTCTGCGGCAAATTGACCCACTTTCTGCTTGTCGATTCCCTTGATGACAACATGGGTCTGATCCGGACAGGTCACGTCAACACCGGCCGGAATCGTTTTGTGTATTTCATTTGCAAATCCAACACGCAACTGGAGCACGTTCCCCTGGATTGCAGCCAGATAACCCACTCCGTGGATTTCCAACTTTTTTTCATATCCTTCCGATACTCCTATCACCATATTCTGGATCAGAGCACGCGTCAGGCCATGAAGAGCCCGGCTGTCACGGTTATCATCTTTGCGTGTGACGACAACTTCTTTTGCATCCCCATCAACCTTGACTTCTAGCTCTGGGCGATGGCTCCAAACGAGCTTTCCGAGCTTACCTTCTACGGTAATTTCCTGGCTGGCAACGTTGACTTTGACACCCGTTGGAATGGCGACTGGTTTTTTGCCGATACGTGACATTTTAATTTCGAATGATTGGTTTAGGATTTATAGTTTCGGGTACGGCCCAATGTCTTTACTACATTCAACTTGCCTACCACAATTCGCACAGTACTTCGCCGCCCAGTTTTTTCTGCCTAGCTTCACGGTCGCTAATAACTCCTCGGCTCGTGCTAATGATCGATATTCCCAGGCCGTTGAGGATGGGTCGCAGTGCGGTTGCCCGGCTATAAACTCGGCAGCCAGGTTTGCTAACACGCTTGATATGCCGAATAACTCTTTCGCCATTCGGCCCGTACTTCAGGTCGATGCAAAGGCGCTTACCGGGACCACTATCCTTGGATTGTTCATCGGCATTTTCTTCGCGCCAGTCCCAAATATAGCCTTCCCGCTTGAGAACTTCAGCAACTCCGCGCTTAACCTTCGAATGCGGCATTTCGACGATCGGCCTTTCAACACTGACCGCATTGCGAATCCGTGTGAGCATATCGGCGATTGGGTCGGTCATCATAGTGTTTTAATTCCCTACAAGGGTTTCTGGTTCATGAAGCGTAACGAATTATATTTCGTTATGTGTCATTCACATTTTCGAATTAATTTTCCAACGATCTATTTCTAACGATTGCTACCAACTGGCTTTCTTGACACCCGGGATGAGACCCTTGTCAGCCAGATTGCGGAAACAAATCCGACAAATACCAAACTTACGGTACACGGCTCGCGGACGGCCACAAATGCGGCAACGGGACTCTTGGCGAGACGAATACTTTGGTGTCTTGAGCGCCTTGGCAATTTTTGATTTACTGGCCACCGGACTTACTTTGCCCTTTCGATTGTCTCTGCGACAATTTATTAGGAGACTATTTAACTACAAACTAACAACACAAAAAGCTAATAACACGGCACGTCCATTGCCTTCGTCTACAAAATCCTCTACTTCTCCGAATCTTCAGTACGAAATGGCATACCAAAGCCACGAAGCAACTCGCGTGATTCATCGTCTGAATTTGTGGAGCAACAAAAAGCAATATTCATTCCCTGAACACGAACATATTTATCGGGATTCAATTCCGGAAAAACCAACTGCTCGTTAAGCCCTAGACTGTAATTCCCCCGGCGATCAAAGGCTTTTGGGTTCAAACCGCGAAAATCACGGACACGTGGCAGTGCCAGTGAAATCAAACGGTCCAAGAATTCGTACATTCGCACACCACGAAGTGTCACCTTGCAACCGATAGGATAGCCTTCACGCAATTTAAAGTTGGCCACTGACTTGCGTGCCTTACAAACCATGGGCTTTTGGCCTGTAATCTCAGCAATTGCGGAAGTTGCATCCTCCATATGCTTTTTATCTGTTAGTGCGCTCCCAACACCCATGCTGACAACTATTTTTTCAAGTCTGGGCAGCGATAAACGATTCTTGCGACCCAACTTTTCAGCCAACTGGGGAAGAATTTCTTTTTCGTAGCGTTCTTTTAGGCGAGCAGTCATGGTTTGCAGTTGGTAATCGTAATTGGTATTTGTACTTTGGCTAATTCTCTGGGGATTCGGTCTAGAAGCCCTACTTCAACTTTCAACTTCTAGTGTCGAATTCCTTGCATTCTATTCTGTTTACTTGTTCGTTTGACCAGTTGGGCATTCGTTTGAGGAATCTGCATACAACCTATTTCTTGGCATGCGACACATGGGCTGGAGCAATATCTCCGGCACTTGCACCACATTTCTTGCAAAAACGTTCCTTAGCACCCTCGCCTGAATACCGCGCACCTAAACGGGATCGTTCTCCGCAAGACTGGCAGACATACATCACGTTTGATAACTGAACCGGCATTTCCTTGCTCAACCGACCACCCTGAGGGTGCTTTTGGCTGCGCTTAACATGCTTATAAACACGGTTTATATTTTCCACCAAAGCCTTCCCTTTGTCACGATCGACCTGAATAACACGACTCTTCGTGCCTCGATCGGCGCCGGCAATAACTTCGACGGTATCTCCTGTGCGGATTAACATAACTCTTTAATGACTTGGCACGAAATATTTGCACTCGTACTGCTGTCAATCTCCTAATCTACTTCACCAGCAAGTCTAAACAACTTCACTGGCAAGACTGACGATCTTCATAAACTTTCGCTCTCGCAACTCCCTGGCAACAGCACCAAAAATGCGTGTGCCACGAGGGTTGTTGTCTTTGTCGATCAATACAATGGCATTCGTATCGAAACGGACATAGCTGCCATCTGCTCGACGTGTGGGTGCTTTGACTCGCACTATGACACCCCGAACAACGGACTTCTTTTTAACTTCACTACCGGGAATGACGCTTTTGACGCTGCAGACGATCACGTCGCCCACACGGGCAAATCGACGACGACTTCCGCCCAACACTTTGATGCACATCACTTCTTTTGCACCCGTGTTATCGGCCACATTTAAGCGGCTTTGCATTTGAATCATCGGTTTGGCTTTCTACTTTATTCGGTGTGGCTTTTTTGGAGAGTCCCTTTGGTGAACTGCTGTCAAGCAATCCTCAACTCTCCGTTTCTGTTTCGGAGGAATCTTCTTTAGACGCTGCTCGCATCGCTGCAATATCGACCAGACGACTCTTGGCAATCACGCGTACCAAATCCCAACGCTTGGTTTTCGACCGAGGTGGGCATTCGACAATCTCAACTGTGTCGCCTATTTGGGATTCATTCTTTTCATCGTGAACATGGCATACTGTTCGACTCTTGATGAACTTGCCGTACTTGGGATGCTTGACCAAACGGTCTATCTCCACCCGGCGACTCTTGTCCATCTTGTCACTGGCGACAACGCCAATAAGTTGTTTCTTAGGCATAATGGTGGCTTTCGCAATCAGCTTTCGGCTGGCACAGCGGCTTTTTGCCACTCGGATTGAATCGTTTTAACCCTGGCTACTAGCCGGCGATGCTTACGCAACTCGCTAGGCGCATCCAATCGATCCGTCTGTGCCTGAATATGGAACCGAAACAGGTTGTCCGTCGCTTCTTTAAGTGTGAGCTGAAGTTGCTCATCACTCATTTCACGTAGTTCGCTGGCTTTGGTCATTGTTGGGTGGCCCTAGGCTAATGAGCATCAACTTTCGGGGCAGCCTGCCAGGAACGCCTGGCCAACAGCTTACCGCGATTCGCTGATAACTTTCTATTACTTTCTTTTTACCATTCGTACACGCACGGGCATCTTATGGGCTAAACGGGCAAAGCAAATTTTTGCCTGTTCTTCAGTCACGCCGGACAGTTCATAGAGAACCGTGCCGGGGCGTACTGTAGCGGCCCAATAATCGGGTTCGCCCTTTCCTTTGCCCATACGTGTTTCCAAAGGAATCGAAGTAATGGACTTGTGTGGAAAGATACGGATGTAGAGCTTCCCTTCACCGCGTATATACTGCTGCGCGGCTATACGTCCTGCCTCGATTGTCGCGGCACTAACCCACCCGCCCTCTAGGGACTGTAAACCAAAGTCGCCAAAAACGACTTTGTTCCCACGGGTTGCGTTACCTCTTATACGACCTCTTTGGCTTTTTCTGTGCTTGACCCTCTTGGGCATCAGCGCCATCGATTTCGTCCTCGTACATACCTTGGTTAATCCAAACTTGAACGCCAATATGCCCTTGGGCTGTCTTGGCTTCCACAAATCCGTAATCAATCTTGGCTCGCAAAGTGCTCAATGGGATCGATCCGGTTATCTGCTTTTCGCGTCGGGCCATTTCGGCACCGCCCAGGCGACCGGCCAACTGGATCTTAATCCCCTTGGCTCCAGCTTCCATGGACTGCTCCATCGACCGCTTCATGGTTCGGCGGAAACTGGACCGCTTGGCCAATTGTTCAGCGATATCCTCAGCCACTAGCTGAGCATGCAAGTTTGGGTTGCTGATTTCTTCTATCTTGATATTGATTCGTCGACCCACCAAGGCCTGCAATTCATCTTGCAATTGCTCGACTTCCTGTCCTTTTCGGCCAATGATTACACCAGGTCTGGCGGCAAACAGAACTACCTTTACCTCATCGCGAGTACGCTCAATTTCCACCTTCGAAATACCAGCAAACTTGTACTTCTGGTGCGCGTACTTGCGAATCTTTTGATCTTCGATCAGGAGGTCTGCAAACTCTTTTTTCTGAGCATACCAACGGCTTTTCCAGCCGAGCATAATGCCTGTACGAAAACCAATAGGATTAACTTTTTGACCCATGACGTTGGGGCTACCGTTTTGAGGCGATCAACTTCAGGAAGAATACTTCTCTCAGCCGATGGCTAGGTATTGGTAGCCACTTCCTATTCAATGGAAACTTGGATATGTGAAAAACGCTTCTTAATGATATGTGCCATGCCACGTGCACCAGGTCGAACCCGCTTAAACATCGGACCGCCATCAATGCGTGCGTCAACCACGCGCAAACCTGCCAGATTAGGCGCCCTTTGGTCTTCTGCATTCCCTAAGGCACTCTTCAATACTTTTTCTAGCATGCGTGCACCACGCTGGGGCTGATAACGCAATATTGCCAACGCATCATCCACCTTTTTGCCACGAATCAAGTCGGCAATCGGCCGCACCTTCGTCGCGCTGATACGTGCATGTCGATGGGTCGCAGTGTATGCCATGTCACTATTGTAGGTTGATAGTTTTAGGTTTGAATATCGTTGTGTGTTATAGCGAGTTGTGTGTTATAGCGAGTGAATTCCCCACCCACCTCTTCTTTGCTACTTGCCTTTACCACTATGGCCACGGAAGTTTCGGGTTGGCGAAAATTCGCCCAACTTATGCCCCACCATGTCTTCGGTCACAAAAACTTTCAAATGCGATTTGCCGTTGTGTACCATGAAGGTATGGCCGACAAACTCTGGCACAATCGTGCACGCTCGGGCCCAAGTCGTGATCGGCTCTTTATGGCCTGCATCATTTTGCTTCTCTACCTTTACGTACAACTTGGGATCTACGTAAGGACCTTTTTTAAGTGAACGTCCCATAATTTATGGCTTTCAAGTTTTGGCTTTCGAGTTTTAGCTCCAACCCAACTGCTGGCTCACAAGCCGACAGCATTTATTTCTTAATCAGTTTCAGTTGACCGTAACGCCTACTACGGCGACGGCGCACAATCGCCTTATTCGAAGCCTTGCGTCGTTCGCGCGTGGCACCACCTTTGGCACTTTTACCTTCTGGACTGACCGGGTGACGGCCACCCTTCGTACGACCTTCGCCACCACCATGTGGATGGTCGATTGGATTCATGGCAGTACCTCGCACATGGGGACGACGCCCTAACCATCGCTTGCGACCTGCCTTGCCAAGTACAATTGCGCTGTGATCAGCATTACTCGCACGCCCCACAGTTGCTCGACACGCCGACGGAATACGTCGTATTTCACCGCTAGGAAGCGAAATCTGGGCCCAACCCGCTTCACGGGCCATCAGCGTCGCACTGGTCCCTGCACTTCGACAGAGAATCCCGCCACGACCTTCCCGCATCTCGATATTAAAAACGGTGGTTCCCAAAGGCATTTTTGCCAGTGGCAGGCAATTGCCCAACTTCGCAGGTACTTCAGGACCACTTTCGACACGGTCACCCTTCTTGAGGCCCTCTGGTGACACAATGTAACGTTTTTCACCGTCAACATAGTGCAACAAGGCAATCCGCGCCGAACGATTTGGATCGTACTGGATCGAATCCACTACAGCAGGAACTCCATCCTTATTACGACGGAAATCGATCAACCGAAATCGCCTTTTGTGGCCACCACCTCGATGACGAACTGTGATCTTACCCTGGTTGTTGCGACCACCCTTTTTGACAATCGGGCGCAGCAATGATTTCTCTGGCTTGGCACCTGGTGTCAGCTCGGCAAAATCGCTCACAGATGCATCGCGGCGGCCAGGTGTAACCGGTTTGTATTTTCGAATACCCATAGTAACTGCGAGGGATGAAAAACTAGGGGCGAAAAAATCTCGCCTCGCCTCTCACTCCTCGTTCCTCATCTAAAACAATTCGATGTGATGCTCAGGGTCGAGCGTCACAATAGCTTTTTTCCAATCTTGCGTGTAACCAAATCTCGCTTTAGTGCGGCGCGGCTTACCCTTGCGATTTTGGGTATGCACTTTCTCGACCTTGACTTCGAACAACTCCTCAACAGCACGCCTGACATCGATCTTTGTGGCCAGTCGATTCACCTGAAACGCATAAGCATTGCAACGCGAAGAACGATGTATCCCCTTTTCGGTCAGGAGTGGCTTAATAATTACCTGATGGGGCTCAAGAGTAATACTAGTTTTTTGAGGTATATGTTTTGGCATTGCCGTTCAGGACCTAACTGCCCGCTCCCTTGGTTTCTGAATCTTGGCCTCCCGAGGCACGCGCTTTGATCTGATCAAGCGCCTCGGGAGTAATGAGCAAACGCCTCGAAGACAATACGCTCAAGGCATTGAGTTCCGCAGCAGGCGAAACCGAGACATCCTGTATATTACGAGCACTCTTGTACACATTGGGGACATTTCCGGATGTGGCAATCAATAACGACTCGTCATTGCAACCCAAATACTGCAAGATGCCGACCATGTCTTTAGTCTTCGGTTCATCAAATTCGAGCTTGTCAATCAAGGTCAGCTCGCCGTCACGCACTTTCGATGCAATGGCCATGCGCGCTGCCAACTGCAATGCCTTACGTGGCAGAGAATACGAATAATCCCGATTGCGGATAGCATGAATATGACCACCGCCCCGCCTGATACCACTCCGCCTGGAACCGGCACGGGCATTCCCCGTCCCTTTCTGGCGATACAACTTTTTCGTCGTACCTGAGACTTTTGCGCGAGTTTTTGTCTGGTGCGAACCCTGCCGCTTATTGGCCTGATACATGACCACAGCATCGTGCAGGAGCTGCTTGTTAATGCGCGGAGCAAGGTCCGTTGGCTCTATGGTATAGGTACCAACCTTCTTACCCTTCGCATCGTGGACCGTTAATTTAGGCATTGTATTTGACTTACAGTTTCAGGCTTACAGCTTGTTAGTTTGTTGCACAATAACATATCCACCGTTGGGCCCAGGAATGGCACCCCGCACAATCAGCAGATTATCCGCCTCATCCACTCGCACCAACTTTTGATTGCGTACCGTGCAACGCTTGGCACCATATTGGCCGGGCATGCGAACCCCTTTGAACAATCGACTGGGGCTGGCACAGGCACCTGTTCCGCCCATATGGCGATGGCATTTCTTAACACCATGCGAAGCACGCTGACCGGCAAAGTTATGCCTCTTCATGGCACCGGAGAAACCGCGACCTTTACTGGTAGCCACCACATCGACGGCAGCAATCCCCTCAAAAGCCTTGACGGTTACCTGGGAGCCAATTTCCAATTCACCGGGTGCGCTGCGAATCTCGCGCACAAACCGCTTTGGCTCGCAATTTGGTCTAGGAGTGGGCTCAAACCCAGCAGCCGCCCGCTTTTTACTGCGCTTGCTGTCGAGCTTAGCAACCTGGCCACGCTGTGAGCGAATGGCCAGTCGACGCGGTTTGTCAAGATAACCCAGCTGAACGGCTTCGTAGCCATCACGATCGGGGGTGCGAATCTGCAGAACATCGCAGGGACCAGCCTCAACGACTGTTACAGGAACCACCTTGCCCGACTCATCGTAGACTTGCGTCATACCGACTTTTCGGCCAAGAATCCCGACTACAGGTTCACTGGCTTCGCTAGTACTGGCCATAGTTATTAACCCCAAACCATCAACTTTTCGTGGCTACCTTGTTGCCATGGGAGACATCCGCCCGGAAGACAATCCAAGACGAAGCTTACCCATGCAACTTCCATTGCATATATTTCGCTATATAGAGAACCGCTGACTATGCTTGTATAGTATGAAAAAACTTATCTCTTAGTCTCTTATTCTCTTAGACTCACTTAGCCAGCCGTGGCTTTGATTTTTATATCTACACCCGCTGGTAAGCTCAGCTTATTAAGAGCTTCGATTGTCTTGGCCGTAGCCTGGACAATATCTATGAGCCGCTTGTGGGTTCGTATTTCAAATTGCTGGCGTGCTTTCTTGTCGACATGAGGACCCGACAACACCGTATACCGCTCGATTCGAGTCGGCAGTGGGATAGGGCCATGAACAACCGAGTTGGTCCGCTTAGCCGTGTCTACAATGTCGGCTGCACTTTGGTCCAAGACCGAGTGATCGTACGCCTCCATTCGGATTCGAATTACTTCCTTCGACGCGGGCACGATTAGTCTCCCTAACGGCTTACCTGGACCAAAGTTTCAAAGAACGCTGCCTCGCCACTACGAGTAGTGACGAATCGCAGATTTTAAGGATGTGAGCCCGCTACGTCAATGGCTTGGCAGCCCTGGAAGCTAGAAAAATCGCCAGCTGGCTCACACCCGCCAGTGAACTTTGGTAGTGGACTTGGTAAGCTGGATCGATTGTGCCCTATTGTCAGGAGGATCGTCTCTCTCATTGATCCAGACAGGTGGGCAAACTAGGGGCGGATATAGACCTAAAACACCTAGTAATTAAGGACGAACGTGGGGCATGTGCTTCCTTGCTTGGGCAAGCAATCGCTTGCCTCGCCAAAGAGACTCGCTTCGCTATGCGTATCACCACCTGGAATGTCAACGGATTACGGGCAGCTCTCCGCAAAGGGTTTGCCCAGCAGCTGGAACTGATTCGTCCCGATGTACTCCTGCTCCAGGAAGTAAGGGCCTTACCAGAGCAACTTCCCCAGGAGTGGGCCCAACCCAAAGGCTGGCATGTGCACTGGAACCCGGCTCAAAAAAAGGGCTATGCCGGGACGGCCATCTGGACCCGCCAGCCCTCTGAGCTTCTACATACTGGACTGGGCAAGTCCGACTCCGATCTGGAAGGGCGTTTGATATGCATAAGAATGGGCATGCTCCAGGTGGCCAGTGTCTATCTGCCATCGGGTTCCAGCAGCCCGGAGCGACAAATCGAAAAAGAACGGTGGATGCGGCGGTTTCGGCATTGGGCGACCCGGCAGCTGTCGGGTGACCGACTGTCGGTATTGGGTGGCGATCTTAATATCGCGCATACGACAAAAGACATCTTCTATGCCCAGGGGAATGCGCAGAACTCAGGTTTCCTGCCACACGAGCGAAAGTGGTTCGGAAGACTCCTCGATTCGGGCTGGCATGACTTAGTCCGCCAGTATGCTGGAGACATCGACGGTCCTTATTCCTGGTGGTCAAATCGAGGCCGCGCGCGGGAGCTGGATCGTGGTTGGCGCATCGATTATCTGCTGGCGAACACTGCGGCCCGTCAGCGATTCTCTAAAGCCATCACGCATCGCCAGGCAGGCCTTCTGGTCAGTGATCACGCACCCGTTACGATTGAGATGGATATTTGAGTATCCGGACGAATGCCACTCTGGCCATCTGCCTGCAGCTGGCAACAGATTTTCTCCGCCAGATCGGATCGGCTGGATGCCCACTCTCCAGCCATGGATTCACTTCTGGAAGAGACAGCAATGTCTTCTCAGAGAAACTTCTTCAGTACTTCGTCTGGTGCTGCAGAATAAGTACTGGGCGTCATCGAACAGCTGGCCCGGCCTTGGCTCAAACTGCGCATGGCGCTGGAATAGCCGAATAATTCAGCTAAGGGTGCGTCGGCATGTAGTACCGTAAGCGTGCCACGGCTCTGGGTTTGATGGATGATCGCACGACGCTGTTGCAAATCGCCTACCAGGTCACCAACATGTTCGTCCGGTGTGCTTATTTCGAGTTGCATAATCGGTTCAAGTAAAACGGTGCCCGCTTCTCGTAAACCAGTATCGAGGGCCAAACTGACTGCTGTGCGGAAGGCAATCTCTGTGGAATCCGTTTCATGCATCTCACCAGAAAGCAATGTCACCTTAATACGCATCAACGGAAAGCCTACGACACCACCTCCCTGTCCTGCTATTTCTAATTCTTCAAGAACGGTGGTGAGCATTTCATTCGGTAAGCCATGATCGAGAGAGTTACTGACCATGACACCACCACCACGTGTATCGAATGGCTCCACTCTTAACAGCACACTTGCCGTATGCTGAACTCCATTGATTTGGCGGTTGCATTCGCCAGTAACTTCCACGCTGTTTTTGATAGTTTCGCGATAGCTTACGCGAGGGTTGTGCACTTTCACATTGAGCTTAAAGTCACGCTCCAGGCGATGCTGAATGACTTCGAGGTGCAATTCGCCCATGCCGCTGATGAGTGTCTGGCCCGTTTCCTCGTTTTCTATCGCCGTAAATGTGGGATCTTGCTTCCGCAGCATATCAAGCGCATCGGCCAACTTCTTCTTGTCGGCGGTGCTTTCTGGCTCGATTGCCATTGAAATAACCGTTTCGGGAAATTCAATCGACTCGAGGACTATCGGAGCCCTGGCATCGCACAATGTATCGCCCGTCACTGAATCCCGGAGACCAATGATACCCACGATGTCACCCGCCTGCGCAGATTGCAGTTGCTCTTCTTTTTTGCTGGCATGTATTTGCCAAAGCTGCGCGACGTTTTCCTTTTTATCACGGGCCGAGTTTAATACCCGACTATTGCCTTTGAGCGTGCCCGAATAAATACGAACCCATGACAAATCGCCCGTCTTAAAAGGCAATATCTTAAATACCAGTCCACAGAACGGTTCCTGAGGATCTGGCTTGCGGCTTATCGACGGGGATGGTCCATCTCCTTCTCGCTTCCTGGCTTTAGAACTTTTCTTCGTCGCATCAAATCCGGTGACGGGTGGTTTTTCGAGTGGGTTGGGCAGGTAATCCACCACAGAGTTTAGGAGAGGTTGCACACCCATCCCATGCAGCGCTGATCCGCAGAGCACGGGTTGAATGAGTTGGTGAACCGTTGCTTCACGCACAACCTGATGAATCAAAGTGGCAGGAATCGGCTCTTCAGCCAGCGCCAGTTCCATCAATTCATCGCTATAATTGGCAAGTTCACCGATCATTTGCTCACGCCAGAGAGTCGCACTGTCGGCCAGCTCCTCAGGGATGGGTCCCACTTCTACTGCTCGACCCTCTTTACCTTCGGGAAATGTGTGCATCGTTTCGTCAATCAGATCGATCACAGCACGAAATGGATTGCTGATATGCGCCGGCCCTTGGCCTACAGGAATCTGCAAAGCAACCGGATTCGCATTCAAACGTGTGCGCATTTCTTCAAACACGGCATCAAAATTGGCACCTTCACGATCCAGCTTGTTGATAAAGGCAATGCGGGCAACCTTGTATTTATCGGCTTGTCGCCAAACTGTTTCGCTCTGTGCTTCTACACCTTCACGCGCACTAAAGACGATGACTGCCCCATCGAGCACGCGCAAACTCCGCTCGACTTCAGCTGTGAAATCTACGTGCCCGGGCGTGTCGATGAGATTGATCTGAACGTCTTTCCAAGCGAATGCAACACACGCAGAATAAATCGTGATTCCACGCTCGGCTTCCTCTGCATCGTCATCCGTCGTCGTTGTACCCCGGTCGACTTCACCAGCACGATGTTTCGAACCGCTTACATACAACATTCGCTCGGTGACTGTTGTTTTGCCAGCATCGATATGGGCAATAATGCCTATGTTTCGGATTTTAGTAAGGTCGGCTGACATGGCTCTTAAACTTGGACACCAGAAGTATGCGCATAAAAAACGGGGGTCGGAGGTGAGGGTCCTTACGAACCCCTGCCTCTAACCCCCGACATTTACTCCTTCTTCTCATTACCACGCAAAATGCGCGAACGCCTTATTCGCATCCGCCATTCGGTGGACATTTTCACGCCGTGTCATCGCGGCGCCTTCACGGTTGTAAGCGGCGATTAATTCATCGGCCAGCTTGATTGCCGTAGGACGACCCTTTTTGTCACGAACAGCCAGCATAATCCAGCGAAACGCCAAAGACTGCTGCCGGACCCGGTTGACTTGCATCGGAACCTGATAGGCGGCACCACCTACGCGCTTCGAGCGTACCTCGATAGCAGGCTTTACATTTTCGATGGCCTGCGTAAATACTTCAATCGGCTCCTCGTCCGGCATGCGTTCTTTGATCGTATCCAGACAATCGTAGAAAACATTCTGGGCAACACTCTTCTTGCCATCGCTCATCAAACAATTGATGAACTTGCTAGCCAAAAGTGACCCACATTTCGGATCGGGCCTAAGTTGTTTGCGACTTGCGGTAATGCGTGCCATGATTTTATTCTGTCAGCCTTGAGCTATCAGCAGTTGGTTGTTGATGGGGACTGGATCAAAAGTACGAAGCTGCCAGCTGTCAGCTGTCAGGCGAAACCCTTCTTAACTCTTTTTTGCACCGTATCGGCTACGTGACTGCTTGCGGCCTTCGACACCCAATGTGTCGAGCGCACCACGGACAACCTGATAACGTACACCTGGAAGATCACGCACACGTCCACCTCGCACGAGAACAATACTATGCTCTTGCAGAGTATGGCCTTCGCCAGGGATGTAAACCGTGACTTCTTTACCATTCGAAAGTCGCACACGCGTAATCTTACGGAGTGCGGAGTTAGGCTTCTTCGGCGTCATGGTTCGAACTTGCAAGCACACGCCCCGCTTCTGCGGACACTGGTTCAGTACAGGGGATTTACTAAACTTGCGCTTTTTCTTGCGGTTCTTTTTGACAAGCTGGTTAATGGTTGGCATCTACGTCTGTCTTTCTAAACGATCTTTCTAATGGCTATTACTACGTGCTATCAAAATCCGTTGCTTCAACCAACTCTTCCTACCGTAACTGTTCCTTCTGGTAACCCTGCGCCACCCAGGGCTTTCCTTCACTGTAGCAGCGCATCCGTTTAAACGGACCTATCAATTTACCCCACTGGTTGGTCATGTCAATGCGGTAACATCTTGCCCCTATCTATGGTCCTAGCCATCCCCTTCTCGACTAGCCTGGAAGGTCTCCCCCAGGATTCCCCTCCTGTTGAGGCGGCGGTGGCGGCTCCGGGTGTTCATGACTACCTAGCAATGTCTCCGGGGAAGGCACCTCAGGCAAACCGATATCTGCCAAACCGATATCTTCTGGTGGTAACTCGGGCGTGTCTGCAATCATTGGGTTTTCTGCTATGACTGGAGGTTCTGTCGTAGCAGGATTCTCGAAGCCTACTGGGTTTTCCCCAATGATGGGGCCTTCTGGGGCAAGTGGAGGCTCCGCTGGAGTTTCGGCCATCGCACCCATCAACGCGTCCAAACTCGAGGGAATCTCCGCCATGGGCGCTTGAGGAGGCTCCAAGGCCTCTTCGCCATTACTACTGGGTATTCCATCCTGCCCTGACTGCAGGGCCGATTCCAAGAGTGGGAATGATTTTTCCAGGACACGCTCCTTCTCGGCTGCCAACTCTTCCAGAGCCGCGGCGTGAATACGAACTTCCGATTCCTGAATCGTTCGAAAACCTGTGCCCGCTGGAATCAAATGACCCAGGATTACGTTTTCTTTCAAGCCTACCAGGTAGTCGGTACGACCTGCCAAAGCTGCTTCGGTAAGCACCTTCGTCGTCTCCTGAAAACTGGCAGCTGAAATAAAGCTAGAGCTTTGCACAGAAGCTTTGGTAATTCCAAGCAACTGCGTACTGGCTGTCGCCATCTTGGGCTTCGACCCCTTGGCAACTTCACCACCCAGAGCTTCGATTTGAGCATTGGCCTGCTCAAGCACTTTTTTGGGAACAACTGCATCTTCCATAAACTCACTATCGCACGTGTGAGTTATACGCAAGCAATTTGTCAAGTTTCCGTTTGCTTGACGGAAATCAAACTTATCAATGACACTACCTGGCAACAAATCTGTATCTCCAGGCGATTCAACAAGCACCTTACGCAACATCTGTGAGACAATAATTTCAATGTGCTTGTCATTGATCTCGACACGTTGACTGCGATAAACATTTTGGATTTCGCGTGTCAAATATTGCTGTACTGCCTCTTCGCCAGAGATTCGCAGGATATCGTGAGGAACCAGGGGCCCATCCACTAAGGCCTCACCCGCTCGAACAATGTCTCCCGCATGAACACGCAAATGCTTACTATGCGTAACCAAGTGTTCACGCTCAATTCCCGTTTCGCTACGGACAATAATAGATCGTTTGCCGCGTTTTTTCTCACCCAAGATCTCTACGACACCGTCAATCTCAGCAATCACAGCGGGATCTTTCGGCTTACGTGCCTCAAAAATTTCTGTGACGCGGGGCAAACCACCCGTAATGTCCTGCGTTCCGGATGCTTCACGCGGAGTCTTAGCTACTAGTGCACCAGGTGTGATGAGCTCTCCTTCGGTGACTTCCAGATGGGCACGCTCTGGCATGTAATAGAAATCCAGAATCTTGCCGTCACTCGGATCTTCAACAACGATCTGCGGGTGCAGGTCCCCCTTATGCTCAATAACCACGAAGCGTGTCTTGCCACTCGGATCGACCTCGCCACGAATGGTTTCGCCATCGACCAGATCCTCAAAGCGGATCTTACCACCGGTTTCAGCCAAAATGGGAATACTGTGCGGATCCCATTCGCAGACCGTTTCTCCCGTTTTAACCGTGTCGTTTTCTTCGACACGCAGAGTAGCCCCGGCAGGAATTTCAAATTTTTCGACTTCTCGACCACGATCATCGACCAGAGAAATCTCACCGTTTCGAGCCAAGACGACTAGATTTCCAGCATCGTTGCGAACCACTTTCAAGCGGGCGAACTTGGCAATACCACCCTTCTTCGACTTGATATCGCTGTCTTCAACATCACGCTGACCAACACCACCAATATGGAATGTACGCATTGTCAACTGGGTGCCCGGTTCTCCAATACTTTGAGCAGCTATAATACCAACGGCCATTCCCTCTTCTACCTGCGATCCTGTCGACAAATCCATGCCGTAGCACTTGCGGCAAATTCCCAGCGAAGCATCGCACGTCATGGGGCTGCGAACTTGGATTTTTTCGAGGCCGAGTTCCTCGATTTGGCGAGCTATGTCGGACGTGATCATTTCGTTTTCGGCGACAATGACCTCGTCGGTAATCGGATTGACAATATTTGTTCGACTGACTCGACCTTTGATCGATTCGGCCAAACTTACCTCAACCTTTTCACCACGATAAATAATTCCCTTGGTGATCCCTTGGGTTGTGCCACAGTCATCGCAGGTGATCACAACATTTTGAGCAACGTCAGCCAGTTTACGTGTGAGATAACCCGAGTCAGCGGTCTTCAATGCCGTATCCGCCAAGCCCTTGCGAGCACCATGCGTACTACTGAAGTATTCAAGTACGGTCAGACCTTCGCGGAAGTTTGCCTTAATGGGGGTCTCGATAATTTTACCCGATGGCTTTGCCATCAATCCGCGCATGCCACCCAACTGACGCATCTGTTCGACACCACCACGAGCACCAGAGTGTGCCATTAAGTAGATCGGATTCACATAGCCGTCTGTACGGTAGTCATTTTCCAAGCCAACCATCATCTCTGCAGTAATCTGTTCACGCGCGTGTGTCCAGGCATCGAGAATCTGGTTGTAGCGTTCCACTTCCGTAATAACACCTCTTTGGAACAGCTTGTTGAACTTCATGACGGTCTTGTCCGCCTCGCCGATAATTTTACCCTTGGTTTCGGGTGTAATCAGATCATCGGTTCCGAAGGACAAACCACTAAGAGTTGCTTGGCGGAACCCAAGCTGGTTCATGTCGTCCAGGAGTTCGATCGTAGCACGACGTCCAATGAATTCGTAACAGTCAGAAATGACTTTAGCCAATTCACTGGATCGTAGTGCTATGTTGTAAAACGGCATTCCCTTAGGCAGGATCATGTTGAAGATGACGCGACCCACAGTCGTATCAACACGACTACCGAAACTATCCTGCTGGCCCATGTTTTCACGAAGACAACGGTTGTTAGGTAGACGAACTTTAATACGTGCATGCGTACCAACTTTACCTGAACTGTATGCAGTCTCCACTTCTTCCAGCGAACTGAATGCCATGTCGTCACCCTTGGAATCGGGAACGTTCATGGTTAGGTAGTAGCTTCCCATCACGACGTCTTGCGAGGGGCTGATAATCGGTGAGCCGTTGGAAGGGCTGAAGATGTTGTGGGTACTCATCATCAACGTATGCGCTTCCACTTGCGCCTCAATCGACAATGGCAAATGAACGGCCATCTGATCACCATCAAAGTCAGCATTAAAACCCTTGCAAACAAGCGGATGTAATGTGATAGCATTTCCTTCAACCAATGTGGGCTCAAAGGCCTGGATGCCCATACGATGCAAGGTGGGAGCACGATTCAGCAACACCGGATGGTTGGTGATGACCTCTTCCAGAATATCCCAAACTTCTTCATCCTTGCGCTCGAGCATTTTCTTGGCAGACTTAATCGTGTCTGCATGGCCCAATTCTTTGAGCCGTAGGATGATAAACGGCTGGTAGAGTTCCAA